>NZ_DATJMN010000024.1:0-2948 GCF_035508675.1 Dyella sp. | reverse complement strand
CGTAGCTCGCTGCGCAATACGTCGGCCACCGCCACCAGCGCGCGGTCGCCGGCCGCGTGGCCCTGCAGATCATTGAGCTGCTTGAAATGGTCCAGGTCCAGAAACAGCAGCGCAATGCTGCGCTCGGTACCGTTTGCATCGCTCAGCATGCGGTTGGCCGCTTCGGTCCAGGCACGCCGGTTGAAGATATCGGTCAGTGCGTCGCGGTCGGCCAGCACGCGCACATTGTCGCGGTCGCGCCGCATGGTCAGCGCGCGATCGGCCAGGCCCAGCGACAGCACGATGGCTTCGAACGCACCCATGCCGATGCTGGCGTCGTTGAGCCAGTCCAGGCCGCGCAGGGCGCCGGTGGTTTGCGCGCTGGTCATGGCGGTGAGCACGAGCAAGGGCGTCCAGCCGGTAAGAAAGAACCATGCTTGACGCGAGCCGCGCGCACCGGCCAAAAGCGCCGCGAACAGCAGCAGCACGGCCCCGAGAATCAGCAGCGGATTGATCAGCACCTGCGCCATCAGCACCAGGGCGGAAATGCCGCTGCAGCGCATCACCACGATCAGCGGCATGGCGAAACCCAACGCCACCACGGGTACGCGCAACGGCGGCGCATAACGCTGGATGTCGCAGAAGCGCACGACGAACAGTGAGGCGAACGAGACCGACAAGGCCACGGCCGAGGCGGCCACCAGCACCCCCGATCCGGACAGCCAGCTCAGGCCCAGCGGATGGAACAAGAAGCCGGTTTCGACGCCTTGCACCAGCACGTAGCACAGCATGTAGCCGGTGTACCAGGCAAAGGTCATGTCGCGCAGCATGATGGCAAAGCACAGCGCCATCAGCGCCATCGCCACCATGATGGCGAAACTGGCCGAGGCGAATGCCAGCCAGGTGGAATCCTCCAGCAGGAAGTCATCGAGGTTCTGCAGTTCGAAACGCTCGGGAGCGGCCAGGGTGCCGCTGGGCTCGAACTTCAGCAGGATCGGTTGCGACATGCCCGCTTCGCCGACGAGCCGGAACGCCAGGCGGCCATGTCCGTGGAAGGGACCGTCGAAATCGTCCATCGCCAGCGTGCGGGCACCGCCCTGTTGATCGTAGAGGGTGATCGAGCCCAGCGGGGCCGGATAGATGGACAGGACGCGCTCCTCTCCTGCATCGGCGGCATCGGGCTGCAATACCACCCAGCTGCCGCGCGCCGTGCGCGGAAACCGCTGCAGTAGCGAGGGGTCGAAGGCCGCCATGGTTCCGCGCCGGAATGCATCCATGACGGACGCCGGAGTGTCACCTAGTGCCGCTTCGCGCCAGGCGCCGGTGAGCGGTGCGTTCACGCCGGCCTGGACCAGACAGAACCCCAGCAGGCAAAGCACGGCCACAGCGGCCGCGAGCCACCCCCGGCGAGAGCCCAGTTTGCGCAATGCCTCCCCCGACACCTCAACCCCCTGCATTCCTTGAAGTGCTCCTGCGCTTCCGTTTCTTGTCTTGGCCGGACCTTGCCGCGACCCTGGCAGGCGTTCTATTGGCCTGCTGTTTCCTCGGGCTGCCGCGGGCGGTGGCCGGCTGCCATGGCGGAAACGTTACCGCCATCGTGGCCGTGCTGTCGCGTGGCGTTACTACGCGCTCTGGCATGCAGGACACGTGCCAGGGTGAGCATGATACCCGGCGGAGCGCCACTTCACGCCGAGTTTCGTGGCGCTAGCGCATCGTCATGGAAGCTATGAGCGCGCTTACCCGGCGCCGATGGGAGAGAACGATGACGGCAATCAAGGTGGCGGTGCTGGTCGGCAGCCTGCGCAAGGATTCTTTCAACCGCAAACTGGCCAAGGCCGTGGAACGGCTGGCCCCGCCGGAGTTCTCCTTCGAGCATGTGCATATCGGCAACCTGCCGTTCTATAACCAGGACTTCGATAGCGACTATCCGCCGGTATGCCAGCAGTTCAAGGCGCAGATCAAGGCAGCGGACGCGCTGTTGTTCGTGACGCCCGAGTACAACCGTTCCATGCCCGGCGTGCTGAAGAACGCCATCGATGTCGCGTCGCGTCCCTATGGCAGCAACGCGTTTGCCGGCAAGCCGGGGGCGGTGATCGGCATTTCGGTGGGCGCCACCGGCACGGCCTTGGCGCAGCAGCATCTACGCAATGTGCTGGCGTATCTGGACGTGGCCCTGATGGGCCAGCCGGAGGTCTACCTCAAGTTCAACGACGGACTGATCGACGACGAGGGCAACATCGGCGTGGAGAGCACGCGCAAGTTCCTGCAGGAGTTTGTCGACCGCTATGTGCAGTGGGTGCGCCGGTATGTGCATGGCTAGGTGATGGGCGTCATCCCGCGATGACCCCATCGTCATTGCGGCCTTCGCCGTGCGCGTACTGCTGCCTAGGGCGCCAACGGCGCGCCGACGCCGCAATATTTCTCCAGCAATTGCTGCTGCACGTCGTGCGGCGTGTGTCCTTCGGCAGGATGCAGGCGTGAGTAATTGCCGTCCTCGTGCAACTGCCAGGCGGTGGTGTTGTCGCTGAGGTAGAGATCCAGATCCTTGCGAATGCGCTGGCGCAGCTTTTTGTCTTCGATCGGAAAGCCGGTCTCGACGCGCCGGTCCAGGTTGCGTTCCATCATGTCGGCGCTGGCCAGGTACATGCGCTCGTCGCCGCCGTTGGCAAACCAGTACACCCGGCTGTGCTCCAGAAAACGCCCCACGATCGAGCGCACGCTGATGTTGTCGGACACACCCGGGACGCCGGGACGCAGGCAGCACATGCCGCGCACCAGCAAGTCCACCTTCACACCCGCGATGCTCGCCTTGTACAGCGCGCGGATCATTTTCGCGTCGGTGAGCGCATTGATCTTGATGATCATGTGTGCCGGCTTGCCGGCTTCCGCATGCGCGGTTTCGCGGGCAATCAGATCGAGCAGGGATTTTTTCAGCGTAAACGGTGCATGCAGCAGCTTTTTCATCTTCA
>NZ_DATJMN010000023.1:0-18626 GCF_035508675.1 Dyella sp. | reverse complement strand
CGCACATGATCGGCGTGGACTTCGATATCGAAGGCGGCCAGACACAGGCCGATATCCAGCAACTGGTGGCGGACGTGGCGGCCGCGCAATCGCAGTATCCGAACCTGCGCTTCTCCTTCACCGTGGCCACGCTGGGCGCGTCGGATGGCAGCTACGGCAGCGTCAATCAGCTGGGGCAATGGGTGATCCAGGCGATCCAGGCGTCCAGCCCGGCGCTCAACCACTACACCGTCAACCTGATGACGATGGATTACGGCGGCACCAGTGCAGCCAACTGCGTGGTGGTGAGCGGTGCATGCGAAATGGGGCAATCCGCGATCCAGGCGGCAACCAATGTCGAGCACACCTACGGTATTCCGGCCAGCCATATCGAACTGACGCCGATGATCGGGCAGAACGATTCGCAAGGCGAAATCACCACGCTGGCGGATATCGACACCATCACCAACTACGCCACGGCCAACGGCCTGGCCGGCGTGCACTTCTGGTCGCTGGATCGTGATACGCCGTGTGCGGCGGGCTCGGCTTCGTCCACATGCAATTCGTATCCCAGTGTGGGGGCGCTGGGGTACACCAACGAGGTCCTGAAGGATCTCGGTAAATAACCAGCAGGGATATCAAGGGGGAATCCTGCAGCAGTCCGGCACACGTGCCGGACTGCTGCCATCGCAATGGCGCGGACGCGGATTGGCGGCTGCACGCGCGTCGACGTTGAGTCATCGCAAAATCATTTCAACGCAACATCGGTGCATGGATGCGTGACGGCGTGCGCTCCCGCCTGGCCGCCCGGAATGCGGCCATCACCACGCCGCTATTTCTCACCTGTAACGGTTCATCCAATTGTGGAGACAGTCCCATGCAAGTGAAGAGATCAACGAAGTGGTCCACCCTGACATTGAGTTCGCTAGGTACCGCCATCTGCGCGGCACTTTCCACCACCGTGCTGACGGTGGCGCCCGTGCAAGCTGTGCATGCGCAATCCACCTGCGCAGCGGCGTGGGTGTCGACCAATGTTTACGTCGCCGGCAACGAGGCCAGCGAGAACGGCGTCAACTACGTCGCCAATTACTGGACGCAGGGCAATAATCCGGCGACCAGCAACGGCGGCGCCGGCAGCGGCCAACCGTGGACGTCGCAAGGCTCATGCGGTGGTTCGCCGACACCCACGCCGACGCCATCGGGCTGCGATCCGGCCTGGAATGCGTCCACCGCTTACAACGGCGGCGCGGAGGTCAGCGAGAACAGCATCAACTACAAGGCGAACTTCTGGACCCAAGGCAACGATCCGGCCACCAACAATGGCGCCGCCGGCAGTGGTGCACCGTGGACATCGCTGGGCGCATGCAGCGGTTCGCCGACGCCAACTCCCACGCCGACTCCGACTCCGACTCCGACTCCCACACCAACGCCGACGCCGACGCCGACACCAACTCCCACGCCTACCCCAACTCCCACGCCTACCCCAACTCCTACACCAACACCCAGCGGCTTCGTGTTCAGTCCGTACAAGGACATGAGCATCAACATGAACTGGAATACCTACGCCATGTCGACGCAGGTGACCGGTACGCTGATTCCGGTCGTGGGCAGCGGCGGTTTGTATGAAACCCAGGTGCCGCAGTTGCCTGCCATTTCCATTGCGTTCGCCAGTGGTGAATGCGGCAGCGAAAGCTGGGCCGGCGTGACGCCGTCGGAATTCATCTCCGCCAACATTACGCCAGGCGCGGCGAACTCGCTCGCCAGTGCGGGGTTGGACTACATCATCTCTACCGGTGGTGCCGATGGCGTGTTTACGTGCGGATCGCCATCCGCGTTCGAAAGCTTCATCGCCAAGTACTACACGGCGCAGATGATCGGCGTGGATTTCGATATCGAGGGCGGGCAGTCGCAAGCGGAAATCCAGCAACTGGTGGCAGATGTCGCCGCTGCGCAATCGCAGTATCCGAACCTGCGCTTCTCCTTCACCCTGGCTACGCTGGGCTCGTCGGATGGCAGCTACGGCGGCGTGAACCAGTTGGGGCAGTGGGTGATCCAGGCGATCCAGTCGTCCAGTCCGGCGATCAACCACTACACCATCAACCTGATGACGATGGATTACGGCAGCGCCATCCCATCCAACTGCGTGGTGGTGAACGGTGCGTGCGAGATGGGGCAATCGGCGGTGCAGGCGGTGGTGAACCTGGAGCACACCTATGGCATCCCGGCCAGCCACATCGAGTTGACACCGATGATCGGGCAGAACGATGCCGCGGGCGAAATCACCACGCTGGCGGATATCGACACCATCACCAACTACGCCACGGCCAACGGCCTGGCCGGCGTGCACTTCTGGTCGCTGGATCGCGACACGCCGTGCGCAGCGGGTTCGGCATCACCCACCTGCAACTCGTATCCGAGCGTGGGCACGCTGGGCTATACCAAAGAGATCCTCAAGGACATCGGCAAGTAGCAGAACAGGGAGTGTGTGCTGGCCGGGAGGCATGCCTGGCCAGCACTCAAGGGGCGAGGACGGGCCACCGGTACGCAAGTGCCGGTGGCCTTTTTAATGATCGGTACACATGAAGCTTGCGTACCGAACAAACCGGCGGCATGCCTGTCACAATGGATACTCCCTCTGTGAAACAGGCAATCTCGTGAATCGTAGAGCCCCCAGACAGACTTCATACGGCGGCTGGATCGCGGCCATCATCGTGGTGCTTGCCGTGGTGGTGGCAGGCGTGTACCTGGTGCAGCGAGCCATGCATCCGGCTGCGGCGTCGGCACCTGCGCCGAGTTCATCCCCTGCGCAAGCGAGTCCGCAACCGGCAAGCGCCGCATCGACGATCCAGCATCCCATTGCGCAAGCCAATGCCGGGCCGGCGCCGGCATCCACGGCATCCTTGCCGGCCTTGGCCGATAGCGACGCCAGTGTGCGCGAAGCATTGCAGGGCATGGTCCATGGCGGCGATCTTGGCGCGCTGCTGCAAAGCCAGATCATTTCACGCGTGGTGGCGACGGTGGATGCGCTGCCGCGCCAGGGCATAGGCAACACCAACATTCTTCCCTTGCGCACGCCAGGCGGCACGCTGCTGACGGAGCATGCCAATGGCGCCACCGTCATCGCCGCGCGCAATACCGAGCGCTACGCGCCTTACATGACGGTGTTGAACGATGTCGACCCACATGCACTGGTTGCCTGGTACAAGCACAACTATCCGCTGTTCCAGCAAGCCTATCGCGAGCTGGGCTATCCGCACGGTTATTTCAACGATCGCCTGATCGTGGCGATTGACGACATGCTGGCTGCGCCGGACGTGCATGCCCCGGTTGCGGTGGTGCGCGCCGGCCCGCATTACCATTTCGTCGATCCGCAGCTGCAATCGCTGTCGAACGGCCAGAAGCTGATGATGCGGCTGGGGCCGGCGGACGAGGAGCAATTCAAGGCGAAGTTGCGCATGATTCGCACGCTGCTGGCGGGAGGGCAGGTGGCGCATTAGTCGCAGCGAGTGTGTGGCTTCCCGCATCTACGAAAAAGGCCCGCAAAGTGCGGGCCTTTTTCGTGACTTTGAAGCCTGTCGTCCTCATCCGTGATGCGGCTGCCGACCGCCGCCGCCACGCGCCGCCGGCGCAGCGTGATACGCGTGAATTTGCGGCGCCGGCGCGCGGTATTGCGGGTGATAGGCCGGCGCCGCACGATAGACCGGCGCCGGATGGTAAACCGTGGCAGGTCCGCGATAGCCGTTCATGGCAGGCCGGAATGCATGGTTCACGGGCGTGGCAGCGGTCACGTTGCCTGGTCGATAGAGATGGCTATAGCTGCCGCTCGGACGCGCCAAGTTCGGCCTGGCCGGTGTATACGCGTGCGGCGCAAAGTTGGCTGAACGTAAGGCCACGCCGCTGCGCGGCTGCATCGCCTGTGGCGCATGCATCACGTTGTTGTCCACCCGCTGCGTATTGAACGCGGCAGGCGTAAAGCGACTGCCGTGCGCAGGCATCACGCCGCCGCCGTTGAAGGCGCCAGGACGCTGGGTGGCGGCGATCGGCGGATTGCCGTGGTTGAACGAGGCGCGCATCGCCGGATCATGGCTGGCCAGTGCCATCTGCTGCCGCTGTGCAGCGATCGGCCCCATGCGCGACTCGCGGGCATAAGCCATTTGACCAGGCGTTGCATGCGCGATGATGCCGCCGCGGCCGCCGTTGTAGCTGACGCGGTTGCCATGGTCGATCACGCTCCGGTTGTAGACGTTGGTGATATTCACGTTGTCGATGTGGTTGACGGCGCGGTTGTAATAGAAGCCGCGGCGGCCCCAATAACCGCCGTCATAACCATTACCGTTATAGCCGAAGCCATAATGGATGCCGCCGTAGAAGCCGACGTGATAACCCCAGTAACCGGGATGGAAGGCGTAGAAGCCGTCGTCCCAGCCCCAGTAGGCAGGTGTCCACAGCGCGCCATAGAACGGTGCGATCACCCAGGTGCCGGGCACCCAGTAATACTCGGCGCCATCCCACGCCCAGTAGCCGGGCGTCCAGATGTAGCCAGGGCCAGGAATCGGCGGCTGCTCGTAGATGGGCAACGGTGGTGGCGGTACGCCTACGGAAACACCAACGCCGATGAACACGCCGGCATCCGCTTTCTGTGGCAGTGCGGCGAGTGCGGCTACGGCACCAAGCAGACCTGCCAGCGCGCGCACGAGCATGCGCTTCGTGGAGAGGTGCTGCGTGAGGCTGATGGCTTTCATGGTGTTTCCTCCTCGGTTGCACCCTACTAGAGAAAACGCGGCAAAGATCGTTACGTTGCCTTCACGGCACGTGACAAGTTCGTGGCGGTTCAGCAGCATGGGCCTGCATGCCAGGCGCGCGTGGCGCGCAACGCTTGGTGCGGCGTATGGTTGGCGATTTCCGAATCGCTGCTAAATGGAAGCGTGAGTATTTGGTTCAACCCCGATCAAGGACAACACATGCCGCAACACCATCTCCAGATGCTCACCCGCTATCGCGCCTGGGCCGATCGTTTGCTGTTCCAGGCGCTGGCAAGCCTGCCCGAAGCATCGTTGACCGCGCCGCAGCCGATCGTGTTCGGCAACCTGCTGCGCACGCTGAACCACGGCCATTGCATGGACCAGGTATGGGCCGCGCATCTGCAAGGCGTGCCGCACGGTTTCACCAGCCGCAATCCAGAGGCGTGCCCGGCCTTCGATGTGCTGCGCGCCGCCCAGGCGGATATCGACGACTGGTATGTGCGGTACGCCGATACCCTCGACGCACAGGCGTGCGAGGAGAGCGTGCGGTTCACTTTCATTGGCGGCGGCGAAGGCGAGATGCGCCGCGGCGACATCCTGCTGCATGTGATCAATCATGCGACGTACCACCGCGGGCACGTGGCGATGATGATGTACGGCATGTCGGTGCCGCCGCCGACCACCGATCTGCCGGTGTTTCTGCGCGAAGCAGGCTAAGCGGTTACGCGTATTGCATCTTGACCGTCATGCCGCCATCGGCCACGAACTGCTGGCCGGTGACGAAGCGCGACGCATCGCTGAGCAGATAAACGGCAAGCGCGCCGATGTCTTCTGGCGTGCCGACGCGTCCGGCCGGATGCTGCGCATGATCCTGCTTGCTCAGCTTGGGCGCATGACGCTCTCCCGGTTTCTTCCAGGCATCGGTGGCGATCCAGCCTGGCAGGATCGCGTTCACGCGCACCTGCGGCCCTGCGCTCACCGCCATCGCGTGGGTAAGCGCAACCAGGCCGCCCTTGGCGGCCGCGTAGGCTTCGGTATCCGGCTCGGACTGCAGCGCGCGCGTGGAAGCGATGTGAATAATCGCGCCGCCCACGCTCTTCAACGCTGGCAAGGCATGCTTGCTACACAGAAAGGCGCCGGTGAGATGGACGGCGAGGTAGCGGTTCCAGGTTGCCAGCGACAGCGCGTGCAGCGGCCCTTGATGCGGGTTGGCGATGCCGGCGTTGTTGACCAGGCCGTGGATGTGGCCAAAGCGCTCCAGCGCGGCTTTCACCCAGTTGCGCACGCTCGTTTCGCGCGCGACGTCGAGTTGGCGGAAGGCGGCGCGGTCGCCCGCCTGCCATTCCTGCAGACAGGCTTTGCCGGCTTCCGCGTCGAGGTCGCCGATCATCACGGCGCCGCCCGCGCCGAGCACGGCCTGCGCAATGCCGCGGCCGATACCTTGCGCGCCGCCGGTAATCAACACGACGCGATCGCGCAGCGGTTGCGGATCGTAAGCGGCGATGGCGGGTGCTTTTGGCATGCGGATTATCCTAATGCATGCATGTGTGATGAGATGCGCTAGGCTTTGCGCATGAGCAAGACTGATCCCTCCGCGGCGCAAGCCGACCTCTTCGATTCACCCACTGCTGCACGCGCCGAAACGCATCGTCTGTTTTTTGCCTTGATGCCGGATGCCGCGATTCGGCATGCCATCGAACAGGCCGCGGCAGCGGTGCAACAACAGCATCCCGCGTTGCGGGCGCGCTGGGTGAGGCCCGAACGCTTCCACGCCACCTTGAATTTTCTCGGCGACTTCCCGGCCGTGCCGGACCAGGTGCTGGAGAAAGCGCTGGCGGCTGCCAACACCATGCATGCGCAAACGTTTGCCTGGACGCTGGACTACGCCGCCAGCTTCCGCGGCCACGAGCCGCCTTGCGTGTTGCGTGGATCGCAAACGCCGACCGAGCTACTCGCGCTATGGCGGAATCTGCAGGCAGCGCTGGTCGCGACAGGTTTGCGGCTGCGCGACGAACGCCAGTTCACCCCGCATGTCACCCTGGCCTACGCCCGGCAGGAACTGCCCCAGGCCACGCCGGTGCCACCCATCGTCTGGCATGTAGACCGGTTCGTGCTGATCCACAACGTGGTGGGGAAGGGCAGCTATCAGATCCTGGGGCATTGGGTGCTGTCCGGTTAGCGTTGTTTGGATGGGCCACAAGTCACTGGCTGCATTCGCGCGCGGGAGCGCACAATCCGGAGGCTACCCAACCCCTCAGGAGATCGTCATGCGTTCGATATCCGCCGTACTGGTTGCAGCATTGGCTGTGCCCGCGGCAACCCTGTTGGCACAGACACCGCAGGCGAATCACATGCATGCCCTGCGATACGTACCACCCTATGTCCAAGCGGCGGTCGCCGATTCCGCGCGTGGTAACGATGCCAGCAACGATGCGCGCCGCAAGATCACCGATGTGATGGTCTTCAGCGAAGTGAAGCCGGGTGAGAAGGTGCTGGAACTGATCCCCGGCAGCGGCTATTTCACACGCGTGTTCAGCGATATCGTGGGTGCGAAAGGCCATGTCTATGCGCTATGGCCCGATGAGTACCTGAAGGTCGACGGCGATGAATTCGCTCCGTTCCAGAAGCTGGTGGCCGATCCGCATTATTCGAACGTAAGCGTGCTCAAGCAGCCGGCAGCGCAGCTGAGCGTGCCGGAACCGGTGGATATCGTATTCACCTCGCAGAACTATCACGATTATCCGGACAAATTCATGGGCAAGGTCGATCCGGTGGCGTTCGACAAGCAGGTTTACAACGCGCTGAAGCCGGGCGGCCTGTTTATCGTGATCGACCATGTGGCGCCGGCAGGGTCAGGCATGGCGGATACGGATACCCTGCATCGCATCGATCCGGCGATCGTGAAGAAGCAGGTGGAGTCGGTGGGATTTGTGTATGCGGGCGAAAGCAATGCGTTGCGCAATCCGAACGATCCGCACACGCTCAAGGTGTTCGACAAGTCGATCCGGGGGCATACGGATCAGTTCATGTATCGGTTTCGTAAGCCGGGTTGATATTGACTTTAGGGCACTTCTATAAGTTGCCGTGATGCGCTCCCGCCCCTACTACACGTAGGGGCGGGAGCAGATGATGCAACGCGATCAGTTACCCAACCCCTTCCACATCACATCCAGCAATTCATCGGTGGGATCGGTGGTCTGTTCCCAATACATGATGCCGCCCAGGTGTTCCGCCTTGACGTAGGCCGCTTTCGCCGCGATCGACTGCGGATCGTCGTAGGTGATGAAGCTGTGCGTCTTGGCGTTCCATAGCCAAGGTGCCTGTGCAACGGCATCCCAGTGGCGCACGTAGCCCTGCTTGTTGATGAAGTGCTGCTTCAACACCGGCCACGGCAGCATCGCCTGGAAGTGACCATAGGTTTGATACAGGCCGTCGTGATCGGGTTTCACCTCGGCGAATTCGCGGCCATACATCGCCGCCCCGATCAACAGCTTCTGCCTCGGCACACCGGCGGCGAGAAACTGTTGCACGGCGCGGTCGGTGGTACGGCCGTCACCCTTGATCAGCGGCGAAGCATGCAGGCCGGTGTGATGCCCGGTGGTGGGTGTATTGGCATTGACGAAGTCGTAGGTCATCAGGTTGAACCAATCCAGCAAGGGATTGATCGCCGGAATGTCGACGCCGCTGACGAAGGGGCCATCGGCAATCGCCACGCTCAGCGTGTAGTGCTTGCCGTCCTTGCTGCCGGCGCGATCGAGGCTGGTGCGAATCGCCTTGAGCAGCAGGGTGAAGTTGGTCTTGTCGGCGGGGCTGGAACGGATGCCTGATTCGTGATGGCCGGGATATTCCCAATCGACGTCGAGGCCATCGGCATGCTGCGCGGAAAGCATCTGCGCGGCGCTGTCGGCGAACAGCTGGCGGCCCGCGGCGCTGCTGGCGGCTTCGGAAAAGCCGCCTACGCTCCAGCCGCCGACCGACACGTCCACCTTCAGCTTCGGATTATCCGCCTTGAGTGCAAGCAGCTTCTGCAGCGTTGCCGCGTGCGTGTCGTCGAGCAGCACGCGGCCGTCCTTGAGTTGCGCGAACGCGAAGATCAGCGTGTCGATCTTGCCGACGTCCTTGGTCTGTGCCGGATCCCAGCCGGTGGCGTAGCCGACGATACGATACGGCGGCGAAGCGTCTGCCGCGGCCATGCCGCTTACCGCACACAGCAGCGGCAACAGCAGGGCGGCCATCCATCGGCCTGGACGAAGCGGAACGGTGGGCATCAGGGCACTCCTGTTGAAAATGGATGGTTCGCGACCAAGCTTGACGCACGGCGGCGGGCTACCATGGTGATGATGTCTGATTTTCGCCTGCGCATGAACGACGCCGCTTCTTCCAACGAAAACCTGCTACGCGATGATCCGCCGCCGCGCCCGCCGGTGGAGCCGGATGCCGGCGACTGCTGCGGCAACGGCTGCGATCCGTGCATCTTCGACCTGTATGAGGAAGCGCGGCAGCACTATCGCGAAGCGCTGGCGGCGTGGCGCGAGCGTCATCCGGGCGTGGACCCGGCAACGCTCGCGCCGCGCTGATCAGCGCGCGCCATACAGCGTCTTGACGTCCTGCAGGAAGGCCGCCTGGCTGGCCGGCCGCGTATAGAACATGTGGCCGCCGGGATATTCCTTCACCTGCACGCGGGTGGGATCGCCCATGTCCGGCATCTGGTCCACGATCAGCACGGAGGCCATGAACGGGCAGGACAGGTCATCCCAGCCGTGCGCGATCAGCACGCGCAAGTTGGGATCGTTGGCCACCGCTTCGCGCAACTGGCTGACCGAGCCCTGGTTGGCGTCGTCGTCCTCGTGCCAGGCGCTGTTCACGGCATAGCTCAGCGCGTTGTAGCGGCCGTCGTATTTCCAGCCCACGGTCTGCGTGACGAAGTTGACCATCGCGGTGGTGGTCGGGGCGATGATGCCGTTGAGGATCGGGTCGCCGCCGACCTGGTGCGGCGCGTAGGGGAAGGGGTCCCATGCGGTGACGTTGGAATCGTAGCGGCTGCCGAGCTTGCCTTCGCTGCGGTACACCTCACGCAGATAGGCCTGCGTTTCCAGCCGTCCGCCGGAGCGCTTGACGAACACCGGATCGAGGCCGGTCAGTTCGGTCACCTTCTTGAGCATGGCATCGGTGGCAGCCGGATCGGTGCGCCCTTTCATCAAGGTGACGGCGTATTCGCCGCGCGTGTAGTCGATGATCGGTGCCATCGCTGCGGCCGTCAGCTGGTACTCGCGTTCCAGATGCGCGGCGGCAATGGAGGGCAGCGTCAGCATCCAGGGCAGCGGTGACACGTTTTCGTTGTCGGAGGCCGCGGCATCCAGATAGGGCGACAGCAGCACCACACCGTTCATCGCCACGCCGAGCTGGGTCTGTAGGTATTCGGTGATGCGCGGGCCGCGGAAGCCGCCGTAGCTTTCGCCAACCAGGTATTTGCGCGATTCCATGCGGCCGTTCTTGACCAGCCAGTCGTAGATGATGCGCGACAGGTACTTGATGTCGTTGTCGGTGCTGTAGAACTGCTTGACGGCCTTGTCCTTGGGCACCAGCGCACGGCTGTAGCCGGTGCCGACCGGATCGATGAAGACCAGGTCGGTAAACCCGAGCCAGGTGCCGGGATTGTCATGCAGCACGGCCGGGTCGGAGGGGTTGTCCCCTTCCACGCCGAAGCTCACCCGCTTCGGGCCGATCGCGCCGAAATTGAGGTAGACCGACGAAGCGCCGGGGCCGCCGTTGAGCGCGAAGGTCACGGGGCGATCCTTGCCGGGTATCGTGTACGCCGTAAACACCACTTCACCGGTGATCGTGCCTTGCTCGTCGCGCACCGGCAGCTTGCCGACGGTGACGGTGTAATGCAGCGTGCGCCCGTCGACCTTGGCCGACTGGCTGACATGCGCATCGGCCGGCAACGGCGGCAAATGCAGGGTGTCGGCGCTGGCACTGTCCTGCGTGGATGCGGGTTTGGGATCGTTCTTGGCGTGGATGAATGGTGCCGCGGTAACGAGCAATGCGGCGAACAGGGTGGAAGGCAAGGTCTTGCGCACGGGGGTTCCTTCAATTCGGACAAATCAACCCGGCAAGACTAACCAAGCATGCGGCCGCGGCATTGTGCCCAAAGGCATAGATGGGGCTACGAGCCTGTCGGACTTGAATTGGCCGAGGCGAAAATGCGACTGCGCGAGGACAGATGTTCGGCGATGCGCCGGCCCATAGTGGTTCTGTGGGTCAAGCATGGACGGAGATATGGACCGCGCAGGCGGATTTGCAGCCCGGCCAATTCAAGTCCGACAGGCTCTTAGACATTGAAGCAGTTGCTGCGCTGCATTAAATTTGGCATTGATCTGGAGCAAACAGGGGTTACCGATGAAACGTTTTCTGGCGATCGCCGCGGCGACGGCGCTGCTTGCTGCCTGCGGCGGGCAGAACGTACATGAGCCCGCAGCGCTTGGCGGCCTGGTGAAACCAGGCACGGCGCCGTGGCTGACCGTGGCCGGCAGTGCGGACAAACTCGAAGTGCGCGGGCTCGATCACAAGCTCACGCTGGAGCCTTCGCCGGATCTGGCCGTCGCCATGCAATCGCAGCTTGGCGAACAACTGGATGCCAGCTACGTGCAGGATCTAGTGGTGACCTGCAACGGACTGACCTCCAGCCTGCGCGTCGACCAGGACAAGTCGCCCGGCAGCGTCGCGATGGAGTTGGGCCTGCATTGCTCGTTGTGGGCGCGTGGCTTCGAGGCAGCGCACGATTACAAGGCGCAGTCGTCCGCGTCGGTGGCCGGCGGCGTGGGCGATGCGGCGTATGCGCAGGCGCTGCCGAGCTTGCTGAGCGCAGGTGCCGCAGATATCGCCGCGCAGATCCGCGGGGACATCCGCAAAATTGCGCGCTGACCGCGTCGTGCAGGCTGGGGTTGTGGCCTGGCCTGCAGCGGTGGACACACTGCAGCGCGGCAACACCCCCCGAGCGATCCACGCTAATCTTGTTCGCTGGACACTTTGGGGAGACCACCCGTGAATGCAGTACCCGGACCCGGCGCGGAGCGCGCCGAACTCACCGTACGCGGCCTGATCATCGGCATCGTGATCACGCTGGTGTTCACGGCGGCCAATGTGTTCTTCGGCCTGAAGGCCGGCCTGACCTTCGCCACCTCGATTCCGGCAGCAGTGATCTCGATGGCGATCCTGCGCTCGATGAAGAACGCGACGATCCAGGAGAACAACATCGTGCAGACGGTCGCCTCCGCGGCCGGCACGCTCTCCTCGATCATCTTCGTGCTGCCGGGCTTGATCATTGTCGGCTGGTGGACCGGGTTTCCGTTCTGGGTGTCGTTCGGCGTTTGCGCCGCGGGCGGCATTCTCGGCGTGATGTACACCATCCCGCTGCGCCGCGCCCTGGTCACCGATTCCGACCTGCCGTACCCAGAGGGCGTGGCCTGTGCCGAAGTGCTCAAGGTGGGCTCCGGCGAAGTGGTGGAGGCGTCCGACTCGGCCTCGGTGGAAGGCGGCAGCGCGGGCCTGAAAGCCGTGGTGGTCGGCTCGATCGTCTCGGCGCTGTTCTACGTGGTGGTGCAGACCAAGCTGTTCGCTTCTGACCTTGCGCAGTACTTCCGCGTCGGTGACCGCGGCGCCACCAGCGGCTATGACTTCTCGCTCTCGTTCGCGCTGTTCGCAGTGGGCCACCTGGTGGGCCTGTGGGTGGGGCTGGCGATGCTGCTGGGTGCGATCATCAGCTGGGCTTGGGCGGTACCGCATTTCAGCCTGCTGCATCCGGCCGTTGGCGACGTGGCGGATGTCGCGCAGGGCATCTGGAGCAAATACGTGCGCTTCGTCGGCGCCGGCACCATCGGCGTGGCGGCGATCTGGACCTTGGCCAAACTGGCAAAGCCGGTGGTCAGCGGCCTCACCTCGGCGATGGCCGCCTCGCGCGTGCGCAAGGCCGGCAAGGGCGACACGCTGCCGTTGACCGAGCGTGACATGCCGATCGGCATCGTCGGCTTGATCGTGCTGCTCTGCATGATTCCGGTGGCGTATCTGCTGGGCCACTTCAGCGTGGTCAGCGGCCTGGGCTCGCATACCACGCTGCTGGTGATCGGCGGCGTGTTGTTCGTGTTGATCCTCAGTTTCCTGGTGTCGACGGTGTGCGGCTACATGGCGGGCCTGATCGGTTCGTCCAACAGTCCGCTTTCCGGCATCGGCATCCTGGTGGTGATCATTGCAGCGTTGCTGCTGGTGGCGGGCGTGAAGTCCGATCTTCCGGCCGACTCGGGCAAGGCGCTGGTGGCGTTTGCGCTGTTCATTACCTCGGTGGTATTTGCCGTCGCGGCGATCGCCAACAACAACCTGCAGGATCTGAAGACCGGCCAGCTGGTGCACGCCACGCCGTGGCGCCAGCAGGTGGCGCTGGTGATCGGCGTGATCGCTGGCGCGGCCGTCATTCCGCCGGTGCTCGGGCTGCTCAACGAGGCTTACGGATTTCTCGGCGCGCCGGGCGTGAATCCCGCGCACGCGCTGCCGGCGCCGCAGGCCGGCTTGATCTCCGCGCTCGCGCAGGGCGTAATCCAGAACAACATCGACTGGAGCCTGATCGGCCTCGGTGCAGCCATCGGTGTCGGTCTCATCGTGCTGGATGCGATCCTTGCCGGCACCACCAAGTCCGTGCGCCTGCCGCCGCTGGCGGTGGGCCTGGGCATGTACCTGCCGACCTCCACCACCTTGATGATCGTGGTCGGCGCCGTCGTCGGCTGGTATTTCGACCGGCGCGCCGATCGCACGCCGAAGGCGGAAGCCACCAAGCAGCTTGGTGTGTTGCTGGCTTCCGGCCTGATCGTGGGCGAAAGCATCATCGGCGTGCTGGTGGCGGCCATCGTGGTGTTCTCCGGCAAGCCGACGCCGCTCGCGCTGGTCGGCAATAGCTTCGATGATGCATCGGTGTGGATCGGCAGCATCGCGTTCGTGGCGGTGACGTTTGCGATGTACCGGTGGATTGCGCGCATGGGGCGCAATAGCTGACGCGTCGAGGCGCCGACCTGACCCCATCGCCGTCATTCCCGCGAAAGCGCATTGCTGTCCGGGGAAAAATTACCAACCTTCGCCGTAACGCTTAATACATCGTCGCCCCGGCCTTCGCCGGGGTGACGGATCGGTAGCGTGGAATTTATCGGGTGAAATGTGGACTTTCGATGCGTTGCAGATGCTTGTTTAGAGCAAGACGCATTTTTCCCGGACACCGGTGCGCGAAAGCGGGAATCCACTTGGCGTGATGCAAAGGCGGGAATGACAGGGAGACGTGGCTGGAATGAAATCCCAGCTTCACCATGCCAACGAAAGCCGCCTACCGTGTGTGCGCGCATTAAAATGCACGCCTCGTTGCCACCGGACACCTCCGCTTGACCATGCCCGGCTTCCAAGCCTCCGCGCCTGAAGCAGTGCTGGACGCGCTCTTCCTGCCGTTCTCCGATGGGCTGCTGCAGTTGCCTGCCGACGGCGCCGCACTGTTCCTGCGCGCACGCGACGGCTTCCGCCTGCGCGAACTGGCATCGCGAAACTGGTTGTGCGAGCAAAGCTTCAAGCCGTTTGCCGATGCCTTGACGCGCAGCGGCTTCCATGTCGGCGAAGCGCCTGCGGAAGCGCGCTTCAAGCAGGTGTTGGTGTTGCCGCCACGCCAGCGCGAGGAAGCGCGCGCCTGGTTCGCCAAGGCGGCGCGCTACGCGAGCGGTGGCGGCGTGGTGGTGGCGTGCGTGCCGAATGCGGAGGGCGCGAAATCGGCGCAGGCCGATCTTGCAGCGTTGCTTGGCACGGTGAGTCACCTGTCCAAACACAAGTGCCGCGTGTTTTGGGGCGTGTCGGATGCTTCCTGCGATCAGGCGCTGCTGGAGGCGTGGCTCGAGCTGGATCGTCCACGCCCCAATGCCGCCGGTTACATCAGCCGGCCCGGCCTGTTCGCCTGGGACCGCGTGGATGCCGCGTCGGCCTTGCTGGCGGAACACTTGCCGCAGGATCTGCATGGCCGCGTCGCCGACTTCGGCGCAGGCTACGGTTATCTCGCTGCACAGATCATCGCGCGCTGTCCCAAGGTCACCGCGTTGGATCTCTACGAAGCCGAAGCGCGCGCCCTGGAGCCTGCGCGGCTCAACGTCGAGCAGGCCCTGCGCGAGCAGGCGCGCGAGCTTGCGTTTGAGTTGCACTGGCACGATGTCACGCAAGGCGTGGTGCGGCGCTACGATGCCGTAGTGTGCAATCCGCCGTTCCACCAGGGCAGGGCGGATTTACCGGACCTGGGCCGCGCCTTCATTACGCAGGCAGCGCATGCGCTGCTGCCGCACGGACGTCTGTGGTTGGTGGCCAACCGCCACCTGCCGTACGAAGCCACGCTTACCGCGCATTTCGAGCAAGTGCGCAGCGTGGCCATGCAGGAGGGTTTCAAAGTGATCGAAGCAAGCGAGGTACGTGGATGAGGCTGGTCAAGCTGATCGCCAATCTCGGCTATGGCAGCCGCAAGGATGTCGCATGGATGTTCCGCGAAGGACGCGTCACCAGTCCCGAGGGTGACGTGCTGTACGCGGATGACAAGGTGGAGCACGCGCAGATCCACATCGACGGCGAACCGCTCGATCCGCCCGCCGGCATCGCGCTGATCATGCACAAGCCGCTGGGCGTGACCTGTTCGCGCAAGGATCCCGGCCGCGTGGTGTACGACCTGCTGCCACCGCGCTATCGCCTCCGCAGCCCCGCGCTATCCACCGTCGGCCGGCTGGATCGCGATACCTCCGGCTTGTTGCTGTTCACCGACGACGGCGCACTGCTGCACCGGATCATTTCACCGCGCGCGAACATCACCAAGGTGTACGAAGCCACACTCGCGCAGGATTTGCGTGGCGATGAGCAAGCGCTGTTCGCCAGCGGCACGCTGATGCTGGAATCGGAAACCACGCCGCTGCTGCCGGCGAAGCTGGAGGTGCTGGCGCCGCGGCATGCGCGGCTGTGGATCACGGAGGGGCGCTATCACCAGGTGCGCCGGATGTTCGCCGCCACCGGCAACCACGTCGAAACCCTGCAGCGCACGGCGATCGGGCAGTTGCAACTGGATGGCTTGCCGGCGGGCGCGTGGCGTCAGCTCGACGCGAGCGAGATCGCGCGCATCTTCGAGCCGACGGCTGCCTAAGAGCCTGTTCAATATCTCCCCGCAACCCGCATAGCGCCTGAGTGGCCGCCATGCGGCAGCGCGTGGCTTGACCAGACAGCCAGTCTGGCGCTGCGCCCCGCGCTACCACCTGGCGACCACTCAGACACTATGCGAGCCACACTGAGACATTGAACAGGCTCTAAGCCACCGGGTTTCCCGTCTACGGTTTCATTTGCATCTGGCTGCGCGCCAGTTCGTCTTCGCGCCGCGAGCGGGCGTTGGATGTCCAGGACACCAGCTTCAATTCTGCAAGCGCGTCGTTGACAGCCTGTTTGTGCGTGTCCTGCGTGTGGTTTGAAAGCATCCCTGCTACCAGCTGCATTCCGCGTACGATGGCGGAACGAGCAAGAAGCATGTGCATATGGGTTAACTCCATCGGCTACCCCTGCGCAGCCGCGGCCAAACTGTACCAAGCTTTAACCGTGAATGTATAGCGTGCGTGAAGAACGTGCTGCCGCTCACTTTTTTGCTGCCTTGCATCAAGCTGGCTTCGCCCGAATATCGACTGCATGACACTGCCATCACTCCAATTCGATAACGTTTTCGTGCGTGATTTGCCGGGCGATCCAGACCAGGGTCGCGGCGCGCGCCAGGTTGCAGGTGCGCTGTATTCGCGCGTCGATCCGAGCCCCGTGCCGGCACCGCGCGTGATTGCCTGGTCGCCGGAGATGGCTGCGGAGCTGGGTCTCACCGACGCCGACATCGCCAGCCCGTTCTTCGCGCAGGTGTTCGGCGGCAACGGTGTGCTTGAAGGCATGCAACCGTGGGCGTCCAATTACGGCGGGCATCAGTTCGGCGTGTGGGCGGGGCAGCTCGGCGACGGGCGCGCCATTTCCCTGGGCGAAGCGGTGACGGCGCGCGGCCGGCGCTGGGAGCTGCAGCTGAAAGGCGCCGGCACCACGCCGTATTCGCGCGGTGCAGACGGACGCGCGGTACTGCGTTCGTCGATCCGTGAATTCCTGTGCAGCGAAGCCATGCATCATCTCGGCGTGCCCACCACGCGTGCGCTAAGCCTGGTGGCGACGGGCGAGATGGTCGAGCGCGATATGTTCTACGACGGCCATCCGCAGCACGAGCCCGGCGCGATCGTCTGCCGCGTGGCGCCGTCGTTCATCCGCTTCGGGCATTTCGAACTGCCCGCTTCGCGCGGCGAGACCGAGCTGTTGCGCCGACTGGTCGACTTCACCATCCGCCGCGATTTCCCGCATCTGCGCGGCAGCGGCGAAACGCTTTACGCCGACTGGTTCGCCGACATCTGCGCGCGCACCGCCAGCATGATCGCCCATTGGATGCGCGTAGGTTTCGTGCATGGCGTGATGAACACCGACAACATGTCGGTACTCGGGCTTACCATCGATTACGGTCCGTATGGCTGGATCGACGATTTCGATCCGGATTGGACGCCCAACACCACGGATGCCATGCGCCGCCGCTATCGCTTCGGCCAGCAGCCGAATGTGGCGTGGTGGAATCTCAGCCGTCTGGCGGCAGCCATTGCGCCGTTGTTTGGCGACGTCGCGCCGCTGCAGGCTGGGCTGGATCGCTATGTGGCCGAATACCACCAGCAGACGCGCCGCGACATCGCCGCCAAACTCGGCCTTGCCGAGTGCCGCGACGACGATGTCACGCGCATGGAAACGCTGCAGCAGTTGATGCAGCAGGCCGAAGTCGACATGACTTTGTTCTTCCGCGCCCTAAGCCGTGTCGATAGCCATGCACCGCAACTGGAACCATTGCGGCATGCGTTCTACGACGACGCGAAGCGTGCTGCGGCGGAAGCCGATTTTTTGCGCTGGCTTGACGATTACGCGGCGCGCGTGCGTGCGGATGCGTGGGCGCCGGAGCAACGGCTGCAGCGCATGAACGCAGCCAACCCTTGTTACGTGCTGCGCAATTATCTGGCGCAGGAAGCGATCGATCGTGCGACCGAGGGCGACGACACCGGCATCCAGACCCTGCTCGACGTGCTACGACATCCCTACGAGGAACAGCCGGGTCGCGAACACTTTGCGCAGAAGCGCCCAGAATGGGCGAAGCACCGCGCGGGTTGCTCGATGCTTTCCTGCAGTTCCTAAGCTTGCATTTCCATACTTGGCGTGACGCGCTCTGTGCCGGAGCTTGCGTACATATAAGGCCAGGAAGTCAGGCAGCGCGCGCACCACGCATCGACCACCCCTTACAGACATCTGCACGCTTACTTGCTACGTTCGCCTCGTCATCGACGCCGTCGTTCCTGGCGCAACGTCGATGACCCTTGCAGCAATGCTTGGAGAAGCGCGGATCGTGAGAGTTGGCGCTCCCACGACCCGCTGACCACAACCAACAGTAGGAGTGTTGATCATGGCTGTCATTGATCATACGGCACACGCACGCCTTCCGGTTCGCAACGAACCACTATCCCCACCCGACCCGTTCATCGACCGTCAGCCCTACCCGCTGAACCTTGGTCTGGAAAAGCTGGAAAGCTACGGCTCGAAACGCGCAGGCATCGCATTGGCTATCGGCGTCATCCGCGGCTTGCTGGCACGCAGCGAATCGGTCAAACGGCCATCTGCGCCCGACAAACCCGGCATGCTGGGCATCTGGCCACTCAACCCGGTGCACACAACAGGGTTGCACGTCGCCATTTACTTCCTGCAGCAACACGCCGATACGCTCGACCCTGAGCCGGGCGGATAAACCGTTCGCGT
>NZ_DATJMN010000022.1:0-10091 GCF_035508675.1 Dyella sp. | reverse complement strand
CTTTCCGCTCAGCGGGCGAAGTGCCACGCCACGAACGCGGCAAACACGCCATAAAGCAGCCCCACCGGCAACAGCCGGCGCGCATCCACCCGACCGCGCCGGAACAGCCACCACAGATAGCCGATGGCAACTGCGGTGAGCAGGCCGGACACGATCAGCGGCAGGTCGAACAACCACGGCGTGGCGAAGATCGCCAAGGCGCTGGGGATGGTGGCCTGGATCATCATGGCGCCGGAGATATTGGCCAGCGCCAGGCGCTCCTTGCCCTGGCGCACCCAGATCAGCGCGTTGAGCGTTTCCGGCAGCTCGGTGGCCACCGGGCTCAGCACTAGCGCCACCACATGCGGTGGAAGATGCATCGCCACGCCGATGACTTCGATCTGCGAAACGAAGACATGCGATGCTAGGGCAATCACCAGTAACGACAGGGCCGCCTGCAGCGACACGGCCAGCATGGACGGCGTGGTTGCGCGTGGCTGGAACTTCAACGGCTCCAGTGGCTCGGCATCGGATACCTCGTGCTCGTCTTTCAACTCGCGCCACACGTAAAGCGCGTAAGCCAGCAGGAACAGCACGCCCAGCCACGGCTTGAAGACGAAGGCGATCAAGCCGAGCGCACATTTCGCCACGAAGATCGAGAGGAACCAGGCCTGGTCGCGCGCCAATCGCGCATGCTTGACCTGCACGCGGCCGTCAGCACGACCTAGCCGACCGCGATGGCACCAAAGCGCAATCCCCACCGTGGCATAGGCAATCGTCGCCAGCACCAAGGGGCCCCCCATCGCTGCGCCGACACCGATGTCGCGCACATCGGCGGTGCGCCCCATCACGACTGCCACGAACGTCACCGCGCTTTCCGGCAACGCCGTACCGAACGCCGCCAGCACGGTGCCGGTCGCGGTCTCGCCCAGACGCAGCTTTTTCCCCAACCACTCGATGCCGTTGACGAAGTATTCGCAGGCCACATAGATGGCCGCTGCGGAAAGCAGGAACAGCACAGCCGTGATCAGCATGAAAGATTCCGGACCGGGCGAGCGAAAAACCGATGGCGCACGCGCGTCGCTCGCCCGGCCGGGTGAGCACGTCGTGGCCAAAGGTCTCGCCGGACCATCGCAAACGCAGTGCTTGCGATAACCATCCGCGCCATGAAGCCGTGGCTTCAAGTCTGTTGACGCGGATTCCTCGATGCATGCAGGCCTGCGGGCCGATGCATGAGGATGGCTACTCCCCAATGACAGTGAGTGGCGCGAATGCTACAAGCTTTGCAAAAGCCTCACAACAGGATGGGCGGTTCCTGCAGGCGCTCTTGCAGCATGTCGTCGATGCTGTAGGCACCCGGCTCTTTTCCGGCCAACCAGGCGGCGGCCTCAAGCGCTCCGCGCGCAAAGATCGAGCGATCGGTCGCCCGATGGCTCAGCTCCACTCGCTCGCCCTGGCCCAGCAATAACGCCGTGTGCTCACCCACCACGTCACCACCACGCACCACCGCGAAGCCGATGCTGCCGCTGCGACGCGCGCCCGGCCGGCCTTCGCGTACGTACACGGCATCGTTGGCCAAGCGCGTACCGCGCGCTTCGGCAGCCGCATGCCCCAGCGCAAGCGCGGTGCCGGACGGCGCGTCTTCCTTGCGGGCGTGATGCGCCTCGACAATTTCCAGATCCCAATCGGGAAGTGCCGCGGCGGCGTCGCGTAGCAAGCGCGTCAGCACGGCCACGCCGAGGCTGAAATTGGCCGCATGCAGCAGCGGAATCTGTTGGCTGGCTTCATGCAACCTGGTTTGCATCGCCGCGTCGAGGCCGGTGGTGCCGGTGACCAGCGCAGCGCGATGTGCCGTGCAGTAATCCAGCGCGGCCGCGAGGCCGTCCGGGCCACTGAAATCGATGACGACACTCGCAGCCACCACGCCCCACTCGCGGGTGTAACGCAAAGACGCGGAAGATTCCGGAAAAACGAGGGCACCGTGATGCGTCGAAATCGACGACACCAACGCGCTGACCAGCTCGAAGCGTCTGTCTTCGCGCACCAGGGCGAGCAAGGCGCGCCCCATGCGGCCGGAGGCGCCGTTGAGGGCTAGGCGGATGGCTGGCGTCATGCGATGTCCTGAACGTTGAGGCTCGAAATAAGATCCGCGTCGAGCGCGGATCGTCATTCCGGTGTTCGCCGGAATGACGCACTTTGGTGCCGAGTATGAAGCTCAATACGCCAGGTGAGAATCGCTCAGGACGTCACCCGCGACCAGAACTGCTTCACCCCATCCATAAAACCCTTGGCGCGCGGCGAATGCTCATCGTCGTCGGCAAACGTGGCTTCCAGCTTTTCCAGCAGTTCGCGCTGCTCGCGGGTAAGGCGCACCGGCGTTTCCACCATGACCCGGCAAACCAGGTCGCCGGTACGACCGCCGCGTACCGACTTCACGCCACGCCCACGCAAGACGAACTGCTGTCCGGTCTGCGTTTCCGGTGGAATGGTGATGGCCACTTCGCCATCCAGCGTAGGCACCTGCAATTCCGCGCCCAACGCGGCTTGTGAAATGCGGATCGGCACTTCGCAAAACAGGTTGCTGCCGTCGCGCTGGAAAATGGCGTGCTCACGCACACGCACTTCCACGTAGAGGTCGCCCGCCTCGGAACCGGCAGGCCCAGCCTCGCCCTGCCCGGCCAGGCGAATGCGGTCGCCGTTGTCGACACCGGCCGGAATGCGCACGGACAAGGTGCGTGTTTCCTCCAGGCGCCCTTCGCCATGGCACTTCTTGCAGGGCTTTTCGATGGCCCGGCCGCTGCCGCCGCAATGCGGGCAGGCCTGCTGGATGGAGAAAATGCCGTTTTGCATGCGCACGCGGCCGTGGCCGTTGCAGGTACGGCAGCTGACGGTCTTGCCGTCCTCCGAACCGCTGCCATTGCAGTGATGGCAATTGACCTGGGTGGGAATGTCGAACTTTCTCTCGACCCCGAATACGGCTTCTTCGAGATCCAGCTCCATGATGTAGCGCAGATCCGCGCCGCGGCGCGAGCGCGAGGAACGGCCGCTACCGAAAATATCGCCGAAGATGTCCCCGAAGATATCGCCCATGTCGCCGAAGCCGCCCTGACCGCCGCGACCACCCATGCCGCCTTCAAAAGCCGCATGGCCGTACTGGTCGTACATGCCGCGCTTCTGCGTATCGGACAGCACGTCGTAGGCTTCCTTGGCCTCCTTGAACTTCTCCTGCGCGTGCGGATCGTCCGGACAGCGGTCGGGATGGTATTTCATCGCCAGGCGACGGAAGGCCTTTTTCAGCTCCGCTTCGTCCGCCGTGCGGTCGACACTCAGAATTTCGTAATAGTCACGCTTGCTCATTTCATGATCCGCGATTCGATGCGCCGATCGGGAATGAACCAGATCGCTGCCACCGTGGCATAAAGAACACACGACACCCACGGCGCCACGAACGCCAGCAGGATGCCGCACAAATACATGGCGACGGCAGTCCAACCTTTCCAGTCGGCGCCCACCGCCTGCGCCAGCAAGGAAGACGCACCGCCATTGGCAGCGATCAGGCTGCGCTGGAACGGCTGCCAGGCAAGACCGCACATCAGCAGCACAAAGCCATACAACGCCACCGGCACCTGCGCGAAGTAATTCTCACCCATCCACCCGGTGGTCACCGGCATCAGCGACAACCAGAACAACAGATGCAGGTTCGCCCACAGCACACGGCCATTGATCTTCTCGGCAGCATGCAGGAAATGATGGTGGTTGTTCCAGTAGATGCCTACGTAGATGAAGCTCAATACGTAGCTCAGGAACACCGGCCACTGCGGCAGCAAAACCTGCCAGCCGTCGCCATGCGGTACTTTCAGCTCCAGCACCATGATGGTGAGGATGATGGCGAGTACGCCATCGCTGAAGGCTTCGAGCCGCCCCTTTTCCATCGCCCCTCCTGCTAAGAAGCCTGCCTGACGTCTTGGCGGCGATGCGAACCACGCCCAGGCACCAAACAGGCTCTAAAAAAACGAGCGCCAGGGAATGGCGCTCGTCTTTCTGGCGTTACTTTACGACGACTTGCCGTCGTTCTTCACTTCGGTGAATTCGGCGTCGACCACATCGTCCGGCTGGGCAGAACCGCCCGGACCCGGGCCGTGCTGCGGGCCGGCGCCAGCGCCGCCATCGGCATGGCCGGCTTGCGCCGCGGCATACAGCGACTGCGCCACCTGCTCCAGCTTCTGGATCTTGGCTTCGATGGCGGCCTTGTCTTCGGCGTCCTTCACCTTCTCCAGATCCGACAGCGCGCCTTCGATCTCGCTCAGTTGCGCGCCCGGCACCTTGCCGCCGTGCTCCTTCAGTGCGCTACGCGTGGCGTGCACCAGCTGGTCGGCCTTGTTGCGCGTACTCACCAGCTCCTGGAACTTCTTGTCCTCTTCGCGGTGCGTCTCGGCGTCGGCCACCATGCGCTGGATTTCCTCATCGGACAGGCCGGAACCGGCCTTGATCTCGATGCGCTGCTCCTTGCCGGTCTTCTTGTCCTTGGCCGACACGTGCAGGATACCGTTGGCATCGATGTCGAAGGTCACCTCGATCTGCGGCATGCCGCGCGGCGCGGAATCGATGCCGGCCAGGTCGAACTTGCCCAGCGACTTGTTGCCGGAAGCGCGCTCGCGCTCACCCTGCAGCACGTGCACCGTCACCGCAGTCTGGTTGTCCTCGGCGGTGGAAAATACCTGCGAGGCCTTCGTCGGCACGGTGGTGTTCTTCTCGATCAGCTTGGTCATCACGCCGCCCATGGTCTCGATACCCAGCGACAGCGGGGTGACGTCGAGCAGCAGCACGTCCTTCACCGAACCACCCAGCACGCCGCCCTGGATGGCCGCGCCCACGGCGACGGCTTCGTCCGGGTTGACGTCCTTGCGCGGCTCCTTGCCAAAGAAATCCTTCACCGCCTCCTGCACCTTCGGCATGCGGGTCTGGCCACCGACCAGGATCACCTCGCTGACGTCGGATACGCGCAGGCCGGCATCGTTGAGCGCCGTGCGGCACGGTTCGATGGTGCGCTTGACCAGGTCTTCCACCAACGCTTCCAGCTTGGCGCGGGTGAGCTTGATGTTCAGATGCTTCGGGCCGGAGGCATCCGCCGTGACGTACGGCAGGTTCACTTCGGTCTGGTGCGAGGACGATAGCTCGATCTTGGCGCGCTCGGCGGCATCCTTCAGGCGCTGCAGCGCCAGCGGATCCTTGCTGAGATCGATGCCCTGGTCCTTCTTGAATTCTTCGATGAGGTAGTCGATGACGCGCTTGTCGAAGTCTTCGCCGCCCAGGAAGGTGTCGCCGTTGGTGGCCAGCACTTCGAACTGCTTTTCGCCGTCGACTTCGGCGATCTCGATGATCGACACGTCGAAGGTGCCACCGCCGAGGTCGTACACCGCGATCTTGCGGTCGCCGCCCTTCTTGTCCAGGCCGTAGGCCAGCGCAGCCGCGGTCGGCTCGTTGATGATGCGCTTCACGTCCAGGCCGGCGATGCGGCCGGCATCCTTGGTGGCCTGGCGCTGGCTGTCGTTGAAGTAGGCCGGCACGGTGATCACCGCCTCGGTGACCGCTTCACCGAGGTAATCCTCGGCAGTCTTCTTCATCTTCATCAGCACCTTCGCGGACACTTCCGGCGGCGCCATCTTCTTGCCGTCGGAGGTCTGCACCCAGGCGTCACCGTTCTCGTGCGCGACGATGCCGTACGGCACGATGTGGATATCCTTCTGCACTTCCGCATCGGTGAACTTGCGGCCAATCAGGCGCTTCACCGCGTAGAAAGTGTTCTTGGGATTGGTGACGCCCTGACGCTTGGCGGGGGCGCCAACCAGCACCTCGCCGTCCTTGGTGAACGCGACGATGGATGGCGTGGTGCGATCGCCCTCCGAGTTCTCGATCACTTTGGCGGTACTGCCGTCCATGATGGCCACGCACGAATTGGTCGTGCCCAGGTCGATGCCGATGATTTTGCCCATGATGTGTGCTCCGTAAACTTTGAATGCGGCCCCTCGCCGCGAATGGTTGTCAGATGGGGCTTTGGCGAAAGGCGTTCAATGCCAAGTAAACCCTGCAGTTCTGGAATTACGGCCGTCGTTCAGTCGTCCTTGGCTACTGACACCAATGCGGGACGCAACAAACGATCATTCAGCACATAGCCCTTTTGCAGCACGGCCACCACGGTGCCGGGCGACTTGCCGGGAGCTTCCACCATGCTCACCGCGTGATGACGCTCGGGGTCGAGCGGTTGATCGAGCGGATCGACCTGCACCAGGCCGTTGTTGCCGGCGATGCGCAGCAACTCCTTCAAGGTGAGGTTCAGGCCTTCGCGGATCGCCGCCACGTCGCCGCCTTCCACGGCCAGGCCCCGCTCCAGGCTGTCGTACACCGGCAGCAGGTCGTTGAGCAGCTTTTCGTTGGCAAAACGGCGCGCCTGCTCCAAGTCGCGATGCAGGCGGCGGCGCTGGTTTTCCAGCTCGGCCTTTTCGCGCAGCACGGTTTCGCGCAGCTCCTTGTTGCTCGCCTCAAGCTCGGCCAGCTTGGCCTTCAGGGCCTCCAGCTCATCGCTCAAAGTGGCGTTTTGCGCTGCCGTTTCAGGCATTTCGTTAGGCGACTGCGAATCGCTGTTGTGCATGAATGACTCCAAACATCGTCCTGGGCCGGCAAGGCTGCCGACCATCACTAAAATATGCGGGTGAACCCGCCTCCCAACCTGCTTTTATAGGGCTGTCGCTGCCCGATTCAAGGCGTCGCTGAGCAGGCGGGCGGTGGCTTGCACCACCGGAATCACGCGATCGTAAGCCATCCGGGTGGGGCCGATCACACCGACCGCACCCAACAACCGGCCCTGTGCACCATAGCTGGCGGTGACCACACTGCAACCGTCGAGTGCGGCGAAGCCCGATTCCTCGCCGATAAACAGGCGCACGCCGGGCGCCTTGGCGCAGGTTTCCATCAGCTGCAGTAATTCGTTCTTCTTCTGGAACGCCTCGAACAGGTCGCGCAAGCGCTCCAGGTTGCCCAGTTCCGCATAGGCCATCAGGTTGGTCTGGCCGCTGACCAGCACGTCCTCGTCTTGTGGCGCGAACGATGCGGTGGCCAGTTCCACCGTCCTGGAAAGCAGCTGATGCAACTCGCTGCTGGCTTCGCGTATTTCGCGCAGCAGGTGCGCACGGATGTCGTCCATGCGCAGGCCGATGAAATGCTCGTTGATGTAATTGGCCGCCTGCTCCAGCACGCTCGCCTCCAGCGGCTTGGCCAACTGGATAACCCGGTTCTGCACCTGATTGTCGGAAAACACCAGGATCACCAGCACCCGCGCATCGGGCAGCGGCACAAAATCGATATGGCGCAGCGGGAAATCGCTTTGGCGCGGCACCATCACCACCCCGGCAAAATGCGTCATGGCCGACAGCAGGGCCGAGGCGTTGCCGGCCAGGTCGCGCACGGTGGTCGGGCCGGGCGGCAGTTCGCGCTGCAGCCGCACCATCTCGTCGCGCGGCAGCGGCTGCAATTCGATCAGGCTGTCGACAAACAGGCGTAACCCGCGTGGCGTAGGAATACGCCCAGCCGAGGTATGCGGCGAGGCTACCAGGCCGGCCTCTTCCAGGTCGGCCATGATGTTGCGGATGGTCGCCGGGCTCACATCCAGCCCGGACGAACGCGACAGCGTACGTGAACCGACCGGTTCACCATCGGCCAGATACTGCGCGATCAGCGTGCGCAACAGCCGCCGTGCGCGAGCATCGAGTTCATGACCTGGGTGGCGAGACATGCGCTGTGGCAATCCGTGAGACGGCTAAGAAATAAGGTTTGCCGAGGAAGAAAGCAAGGAAGCCCCAAAGCGGGGAACGGGGCGGGGCGACGGGGAAGGTCAAGCTCGCCTCCTGTCCCCGTTCCCTACCCGACGTTCCCACTTACAATTCGTACGACCACTGCCAACCGTACCCCATGCTCACCTCCCTTTACGTCCGCCATCTCGCCGTCGTCGAAGAAGCCGATCTTGCGTTTGGCCCCGGCCTGACCGTCGTCAGCGGGGAAACCGGCGCCGGCAAGTCCTTGTTGGTGGACGCTTTGATGCTGCTGGCCGGCGCACGCGCCGACAGCGGCATCGTGCGTGCCGGCAGCGATCGCGCAGAGCTGGCGGCAGAATTCGATCTGGCCGACCTGCCCGAAGCGCGCGACTGGCTCACGCGCGAGGAACTGGACGAAGACGGCACCTGCCAGCTGCGCCGCGTGATTCGCACCGAAGGCAGCTCACGCGCCTGGATCAACGGCCGCCCCGCCACCATCGGCCAGATGAGCGAACTGGCCGCGCTACTGGTGGAAATCCACGGCCAGCACGAACACCAGGCGCTGCTGGAACGCACCCATCAACTGAACCTGCTCGATGCCTACGCCGAAAACGAAGCGCGCGTCGCGCAGGTGCGCGACCTGGCCCAGCAATGGCGCGAGCTCGGCGCGCGCATCCGCAAACTGGCCGGCGGCGACGATCGCGAACATCGCCTGGAACTGTTGCGGCACGAACTGTCCGAACTGGAAAAATGGGCGCTGCCTGCCGCTGAGCTGGCCGAGCTGGAAAGCAGCCATAAGCGCCTGGCGAACGCCAGCAAGCTCACCGAAGGCATCACCGGCGTGGTCGATCTGCTCGACGGCGACAGCGAATTTGCACTGCGCTCGTCGCTGGGCCGCGCCCATGCAGAACTCAGCCGGCTTGCCACGCTGGACGATCGCCTCGCGCCACTGCTCGAGTTACTCGACAACGCGCAGATCCAACTCAACGAAGCCGTCGACGGTCTTGGCCGCTACGCACAGGATGTGGATCTGGATCCGGAACGCTACGCCGAAGTCGACACGCACCTGACGCGCCTGCACGAGCTGTCGCGCAAGCATCGCTTGCACGTCACCGAACTCGACGCCAGGCGCATCGCCGTGCAGAACGAACTGACCGAACTGGAAAACGCTGGCGATGCGCTCGAACGGCTCGACGCGCAGCGCACACAAGTGCAGCGCGATTACGACAAGGCCGCCGAAGCCCTAAGCAAGGCCCGGCAGACCGCCGCCAAGCGGCTGGGCAAGGAAGTGAGCGCGTTGATGGGCGAACTCGGCATGGCCGGCGGCGTACTGCAAGTGGCCCTGGAAGCGTCCGACAACAACGACCCCGACCCGCAAGGCCGCGAGCGTTGCGAGTTGCTGGTAAGCGCCAACCCCGGCCAGCCCCCCCGCCCCTTGCGCAAGGTCGCCTCCGGTGGCGAACTCGCTCGCATCAGCCTGGCCATCGAAGTGGCCACGCTGGGCAAGGACACCATCGGCTGCATGGTGTTCGACGAAGTGGATACCGGCATCGGTGGCGCGGTGGCCGAAGTGGTCGGCCAGAAACTGCGCGCGCTGGGTGCACGCTGCCAGGTGCTGTGCGTGACGCATTTGCCGCAGGTGGCCGCACAAGGCCATGCGCATTTGCGTGTGAGCAAGCACGCTTCTGGCGGCTCCACCCACACGCGTATTGAAGTGCTAAACACCGAAGGCCGCCGCGATGAGCTGGCGCGCATGCTTGGTGGTGTGGAAATCACGCGCGAAACGCGGGCTCATGCGAAGAAGATGCTGGAGCAGGCGCAGGCTTAGGGCACTCAAACGAAGCGGGTATCTGGATCATCGCGACAAACGGTGCCCTCCCCTGCTTGCACTTGATTAGCGTCGAGTCTCAGTTGCTGTGTTTTTTGCTCGTCGTACCGGCCAGGCGCTTTAGGGTACTTCTATAACTTGCTCTCATAGCGAAGCGGGCATGTGGATCATCGCGGGAAACTATTCCCTCCCTGCGTCAGTAGAGCCTGCCCCGGACTTGATCCGGGGGGGCAATGCTCCGAACTTAAGCCTAATGGCGCCAACTTAAGCCAAGAAGCTTGTTGTTCGCGGTGATCTGCTCCCTCCCCTGCAAGCAAGGGGAGGGCTGGGGCGGGGTTGCTTGGGCTTTAGCATGCAGCTGAATGTCCTGATGAGATGTATGGAAGGAATGGGGCTCCTGCCGCTCGCTGCGCTCGCACCCCACCCTAGCCCCAATGCTCCGAACTTAAGCCTAATGGCACTAACTTAAGCCAAGA
>NZ_DATJMN010000021.1:0-4305 GCF_035508675.1 Dyella sp. | reverse complement strand
TACGCAGAAACCTTCACCTGCGGCGCATCCGGACTCAGCCACTGGTGGGCCGGCAACGGGCAACGGCGGCTGTTCTTGATGCTGGCGATCCCGGGCGTCATCGGCGCCGTGATCGGCGCCACGGCGCTGGCGCATATGCCGCCCACGTGGATTCGGTATTTCCTCACCCCGTACCTGCTGGCGATGGGGTTGTTCCTGCTTTTTCGCACCACCAAGCGCAGGAATCTGCGCCAGGATGTGCCGCGCGGCACCGGCGTGCTGGGATTCGTGGCTGGCGTGCTGGACGCGGCCGGCGGCGGCGGATGGAGTGCGCTCACGGTCACCACGATGGTCGCGCGCGGACAGGAACCGCGCCTGGTGATCGGCAGCGTGCACCTGGCCAAGTGCGTCGTCAGCTTGGCTGCCAGCATCACCTTTCTACTCACCATTGGCGAAAGCAAGTTGCACGTGGTGTTCGGGTTGATCCTGGGCGGGGTGGTCGCCGCACCGTTTGGCGCCTGGCTGGTGCGCCGCCTGCCTCCGCGGGTATCCACGCTAATGGCCGGGCTCACTGTGTTGGCGCTTGGCATCTACAACTTCTATCACCTGCTGCGCTGATGACATCCTTGCCTTTTGTGGTTGTCGCCGCGCAAAAGCGGGGGGGCGCTTTTCAACGACGATGCGTCCAGGAAAATGGATTCCTCGCACCTAGCGAGACAACTCGCAGATCCAATTCACTTCCCAGTGCCTGCCGCCATCCGGTGAAAACGACTGCTCCATCCGCGCCGCATGCGGCGAAACGTTGAGCCACATCCAGCGCACCAGCACGACGCGCCCGTTCCAGGTGATGCGGTTATAAAACTCGCCACGATTGCCGTGGAATTCACCCACCACGGGTGCCGCCGGATCGAGCTCGCCGTTGTCCAGATCCAGCCCGTAAATGATCCATTGGTGCGTTTGCGGGTTGTACATGCGCAGGGTCTGCGCCTTGATGTGCTGCTTCTTGTCGCTGCTGGAGACTTCGAATTGCTCGAAGTCCGCGTTGGTGTCCAGCAGCTTGTGGTGATTGGAAATGCCGTCGTACTCCACCCAGGCATGGGAGCCCACGAGGCGATCTGGCAGGCGGCGGACATGCGCTTTCCAGTCGCCGATCAGGAAGTCGAAATCATGCGAGCCGTCACGCTGCGGACCGGCCATCACCGCCGTGGGGTCAGGCGGACCTTGCTGTGCCGAAGCCGGCAAGGCGATGCCCAACAGCCAGATCACCCCTATCAGAACCGCGAGGAACTTCGGTGCAGCCAGCCTCAGCGCAAGCATGCCTCCCCCTGTTCCGGTGCCACCCGGATGGATCGTTGGGCGGAGCCTACGCTTATCGATCGGCCGATTCCATACAATGCCGCCCCATGACACTCTCACCTTCTTCCCGCCAACCCTTGCCCCTGGAAGTGCAAGGTTCGGCCAGACTGCCGCTGGGCATGACCACGGCGCAGTTCCTTCGCGACTATTGGCAGAAGCGGCCGCTGCTGATCCGCAAAGCTTTTCCTGATTTCCATACGCCGATCGCACCGGAAGATCTGGCCGGGCTTGCCTGCGAGGAAGGTGCGCTCTCGCGCCTTATCCAGCACGACGAAGATCGCGAACGCTGGAAGGTGAAGACCGGTCCGCTGCGCGAAAGCGACTTCGCCAAAACCGGCAACGCCAACTGGACGCTGCTGGTGCAGGACGTGGACAAATGGGATATGGACGTGGCCGCCCTGCTCGATCACTTCAGCTTCTTGCCGAACTGGCGCGTGGACGACGTGATGATCTCGTATGCCGAACCCGGCGGCGGCGTCGGCGCACATGTCGATCAGTACGACGTCTTTCTGCTGCAAGGCCTGGGACAACGGCACTGGGCGATCAGCACCGATCCGCATGCACCGAAGGATTTCCGCAGCGACGTCGAGCTGAAGCAACTCGTGCACTTCGAACCCACGCACGAATGGCTGCTTGAGCCCGGCGACATGCTGTACCTGCCGCCCGGCGTTCCGCATGACGGCGTGGCGCTCGGCGGGCCCTGCATGACCTTCTCGGTCGGCATGCGCGCGCCATCGCAAGCGGAACTGGTGGGCGACCTGGCCGACTACCTGGCCGAACATTTGTCGGACGACCAGCGCTATGCCGACCCGGATTTGGCGCCGGCCAAGCGCGCCGGTGAAATCGACAAGGCCGCGCTGCAGCGCGTGCGCGACGCCGTACCACTGGCCCAGGCGCTGGATGACGCCACCTTGCTCGACTGGTTCGGCCGCTTCATCACGCGTTATCGCGCCGCCCAGACGCCCTTGCCACCGGCCAAGACGCTTAGCGAAGCGGCGTTGATGAAGCAAGTGCAAGGCGGTGCGTCGCTGCTGCGCCACCCATGGTCGCGCATGGCCTGGGCGCAAGCTGGCAAGCGCTGCATGCTGTTCGCCAATGGGCACGCCTATCCGGCATCATCCGGCTGGGCCACGCAGCTTTGCGCGCAACGCACCATATCCCCGCCGTTTGACTTGGCGGGTGGCGACAGCGCTTTGCTGCTGGCCTTGATCAATGATGGACACCTTATCTTTCGCCGGCTGCGCGGACGCCACGCATGAGCACACCACTATCCCCGACCGATGATGGCGCCCGCGCTGCAAGCGGTTTCGAGGACATCGCAGCGATACGCCTGGCATTACTGGCTGCTGCCCGCTACAAACTGGCGATTCACTTGCCGGCGCTGCCGGCGGACATCCTCAGTAGCCCGGCTGAGCTGGCCGAACTCCGCCGCGTTGCCATCGCCGGACGCGGCGCCGAGATCCGCATCGTACTCGGCGATCCGGACGCGGCGCTGCGCATGGGACATCGCCTGATCGACCTGGCCCAGCGCATGCCCAGCGTGTTACGCATCCGTACACCTGCCGAGGAAGATCGAAGTACCGAGACGGAAGCAAGCAGCTGGTTGCTCAACGATACCGGCGGCTACCTGCTCCTGCCCGATGCCGAGCGCGGGGAAGGGCGCGCCGCTTTGAAGGATGGCCCGGGACAAGCACCCTTGCTGCTGCGATTCGAACAGCTGTGGGAACGCGCCTTGCCGGCCACGCAGCTCCAGCCACTGGGCTTGTAAACCGTCCGCTGAACACCCATGCCTGCGGAACCTTCGACTTCCGCATCCGATCCGGTCACCGCAAGCGCCTAAGCTGTTGTCCTGGCTACCTTCCAACGTCAGCGAGGACGCCAGCCACTGCTCCGCAGCACGGTTCATCGGCTTGCCGCGGTGCAGAAGCCGCAGGCTATAATTAACAGGATTTTTCGCCAGCGAACCGGGTCCTCGACACAAGGCGGTCCGCTGAGGCTTCCCTTCCCTGCCGGTGGTGACGTGAGCACAAACCTGATCCGCGAGTTTTCCGAATCCTCGCAACTCGCAGGCGGCAACGCCGATTATGTCGAATCGTTGTATGACGCCTGGCTAGCCGATCCTGCATCGGTATCAGCCGAGTGGAACACCTACTTCCAGACCTTCAAGGGCCGCGAATCGGGAGATGTCTCCCATACCGCGGCCATTGCGCGTATAGAGGCTGCCCAAAAGCAGCGCCCCGGCTACACCGCGGCGGCTCCCGTAGGCGACGCGCACGCGCGCAAACAGGCCGGTGTGCTGCGCCTGCTGACGGCTTACCGTTCGCGCGGCCACCTCGCCGCCGATCTCGATCCGCTGGGTCTCGCCCCCAAGATGCACGCGCCGGATCTGGAGCTGCCCTTCCACGGCCTGTCCGAGGCCGACCTCGACACTGAATTCGACTGCGGCAACTTCGCCGGCGGCGGCCAGCGCATGAAGCTGCGCGAGCTGTTCGCCCGCCTGAAGCGCGTGTACACCAGCACGATCGGCGTGGAGTTCATGCACATCTCCGACCACGCGCAGCGCAACTGGCTGTACTCGCGCCTGGAACAGGCCAACGGCAACGCCGGCCTGGACAAGGCCGGCAAGCAGCGCCTGCTGGGCAGCCTCACTGCGGCCGAGGGTCTGGAGCGCTACCTGCATACCAAGTACGTGGGCCAGAAGCGTTTCTCGCTGGAAGGCGGTGACAGCCTGATCCCGATGGTGGACGACGTCGTGCGCGCCGCGGGCGATGAAAACATTCGCGACGTGGTCATCGGCATGGCTCACCGCGGCCGCTTGAACGTGCTGGTGAACATTCTCGGCAAGCCGCCGAAGACCCTGTTCAACGAATTCGAAGGCATCTTCGAACACCACGAGGACGACCCGGCCCATTCCGGCGATGTGAAGTACCACATGGGCTTCTCCGCCGATGTGCGCACACCCAAGGGCGG
>NZ_DATJMN010000020.1:0-10196 GCF_035508675.1 Dyella sp. | reverse complement strand
GAAAAGCCTGGTCGAGCAAGGATTGCGCATGGTTTTGAAAAGTAGGGATGCGTCGCCGCCACGCAAGCGGATCGAGCCCGTGGTTTTCCACGGCAAACTTGGTTTTACACCCGAATTCGAGGGGAAGGACTGGGGTGCTTTCAAAGAGGAGGCGCGCCGTCGGTGATTGCCGTCGATACGAACATCCTGGCTTATGCACATCGGCCGGACTACAGGGATGAACACTCATCTGCGTGTGACGCCATGACAGACCTGATGGCAGGTACGCGTACCTGGACGGTGCCGTGGCCCTGCGTGCATGAATTTCTTGCCTTGGTAACCAATCCGCGCGCTTTTCGCGAGCCTACACCCATCAATATGGCATTCGCCGCGGTACAGGCATGGTTCGAATCGCCGCGCTTCGTACGCATGGGAGAGTCAGCCGCTCATTTGCAGACGCTTGAGCGCATTGCACGACACGGCAAGGTAAAGGGGGGCATGTATCACGACGCACGCATAGCCGCCATTTGCCTGGACAATGGCGTGACTGAGTTTTGGACTGCCGATCGTGACTTTTCGCGTTTTCCAGAGCTGTATATCCGTAATCCACTGGTGGCCTGAAGCATGAGCGAGACCGATCTAATTGGCACGGCTGTGCCCGACGAAAACAAGCTGATCGCCGAGCGCCGCGAAAAGCTCAAGGCATTGCGCGAGCAGGGCATCGCCTTCCCCAACGACTTCAAGGTCGACAGTTTCGCCGGCGATCTGCAGGCCGAGTTCGAGGACAAGGAGCAGTACACCGCCGAGGCGATCGAAGCGCTGGCGCGCAAGGTCAAGGTGGCCGGCCGCATCGTGCTCAAGCGCGTGCAGGGCAAGGTCAGCTTCGTGCAGATGCAGGATTTCACCGGCCGCATCCAGTTGTTCATCCACCAGGGCACGGTGGGTGAAGCCACCTACGACGCATTCAAAAGTTGGGACGTGGGCGACGTGGTCGGCGCCGAAGGCCAGCTGATGCGCACCAAGACCGGCGAGCTGTCGGTGAAGGTGCAAACGCTGCGCATGCTCACCAAGAGCCTGCGCCCGCTGCCGGACAAGTGGCACGGCCTGGCCGACGTGGAGCAGCGTTATCGCCAGCGTTACGTCGACCTGATCGTTACCGAGGAAGCGCGCCGCGCCTTCATGCTGCGCTCGAAGGTGATCGGCTACATCCGCACCTGGCTGGAAGCCGAGCCGTACCGCTTCATGGAAGTGGAAACGCCGATGATGCACATCATTCCCGGCGGCGCCACGGCGCGTCCCTTCATCACGCATCACAACGCGCTGGATATCGATCTTTATCTGCGCGTAGCGCCGGAGCTGTACTTGAAGCGCCTGGTGGTGGGCGGTTTCGATCGCGTCTACGAGATCAACCGCAACTTCCGCAACGAGGGCGTGTCCACGCGGCATAACCCCGAATTCACCATGCTGGAGCTGTACCAGGCCTACGCCACCTATCACGAGATCATGGACCTCACCGAGGCGATGATCCGCGACACGGCGAAGAACGTGCTCGGCACCACGCAACTGGCCTGGGAAGGCGCCGAGATCGACGTCGGCCCCGCCTTCCGCCGCTGGCGCATGGAAGACGCCGTGCTGGAACTCAACCCGCAGATCAAGCGCGAAGAACTGCGCAACCGCGACGCCATGGCCGCGCACGCCGCGCGCCTGGGCGTGCACGTAAAGCCCGGCTACGGCTGGGGCAAGCTGCTGCTGGAGATCTTCGAGAAGACGGTGGAGCCCACCCTGGTGCAACCCACCTTCATCATCGACCACCCGGTGGAAGTCTCGCCGCTGGCGCGCGAGAACGACGTCGACAAGGGCATCACCGACCGCTTCGAGCTGTTCATCAACGGCAAGGAAATCGCCAATGGCTTTTCCGAGTTGAACGACCCGGAAGACCAGGCCGCGCGCTTCCAGGCCCAGGTGGATGCGAAGGATTCGGGCGACGACGAAGCCATGCACTTCGACGCCGACTACATCCGCGCGCTGGAAGTGGGGCTGCCGCCAACAGGCGGCCTAGGCGTGGGTATCGATCGCCTGGTGATGCTGTTGACCAACTCGTCGTCGATTCGCGACGTGCTGTTGTTCCCGTACATGCGCCCAGAAGCGTAAATCTCCGTCTTTACCCCCTCTCCCTCTCAGGGGAGAGGGCTGGGGTGAGGGGCGAATCCAACGCGTAAGCTCCTTTCGGTGACGTAGGCTGGGATGCAATCCCAGCATCGCCATGCACATCGAAGCTGGGATTGCATCCCCGCCTAGGATCAGAACTCCAACTCCTGCGCCGCACACAAGTAATCGATCATCGGCGCCAGCCGCTTGTAACCGGCCACCATAAACGGCAACAACTCCGCCGAGCACGCCAGCGCTTCGTCGAACTGCTCGCCCGCCGCGAAATCCTTGCGCTTCAAATCCTCGATCAATTCATGCCCGGGATCGAACCCGCGCGGCGGCCGCGTCAGCGACTCGCCCCAGAACCCAAAGTGCTCGCGGAACGCCTTGCTCTGCGTCGCTCGCTTCCACGCCGCCGGGTTGTCCGCCAGAAACGCCCGGATACGCTTCAACGCATCCGCTTCCGGATGCCACATGCCACCGCCGATAAAGCAATCGCCGGGCTGGATATGCAGATAAAACGACGGCGCCGGAATCTCATGTCGCCGCTCATGGAAAAAGCGCGCGCTCGCCCACGGCTTATACGGCTCCTTGTCGTTCGAGAACCGCGTATCGCGATAGATGCGAAACAGCGAGCCGCCCATCTTGCGCGGATCGGCGCGGAAGTGCGTGCTGATTTTCGTCAGCGGCGCTTGCATGTCGGCGATCAGCTCCAGGAAGGGATCGCGCACGTCGCGCTCGTATTCGGCTTTGTGTTTCTGGAACCACTCGCGGTTGTTGTTGCGGGCCAGGCTTTTGAGGAAGCGGAATGTCGCGGGCGAAAAGTAGGCGCGTGGCATGGCGATTCGATGCTCAGGTTGGGATGGTAAGGGCTATGTCGTCTCCAATCTGCAAAGCCGTCATTCCGGCGAAGGCCGGAACCCATCGCCAATCCGAAGCATGGATTCCGGCCTTCGCCGGAATGACTACCCGCGCTGAAACGACACCGACGCGAATTTTGGTTTTAAAGGTCAGCACTCCGGCTTACGCCAAAGCAACGCCCGCTTCAATAGCAAGCTGCTCACCCCACATCTGCAACTGATCCAGCAGCGGCAGCTTGTTCCGCCCCAGCGGATCATCCCGCAACAGCGCCAGCTTGGCGAAGTAGTCGGGCAGGGTGAGCGTGGTAAGCGGCGTAGGGCGCATCAACCGGTCAACACGGAAACGCTCCCAACGCGCGCGCTCCTCGGGCGTCAACGTATCGGGCCAGTTGCGTGCACGATAGCGGAACAGCAAATCCGGATAGCGCGCGTCGCGAAAATCGAAACGGCGCTGGCCCAATTGTTCGGGCGGCGTGGCGCGCACTTCGCGCAGCAGGCGTTTGTCCGAATCCGGCAAAAAGCCGCCGTACAGTGCCAGTTCCGGATCTTCCGGTGGCGGCAGTTCGGCGCTGCGCTGGAAAATGCGGTGCAGCTTGTCCGTCAGGTTCGCCGCGGCGCGCAAGCTATCCGCATGCGCCAGGCAACGATCCACGTCCAGCTGCAACCGCGCAAGATCCACACCCTTCAACACCGACAGCGGCGCCAGCGCCGGCGAGCGGTTCGCATGCACGGTACGCAACGCAATGCGCTCCACGCCCTCGGGCAGGTCAGCGCGCGCGGTAAACATGCGATCGACAATGTCACCCACCTCCAGCGTCAGCAGATCACGCGGATCCTGCGCAAGGTCATACACGATGATTTCACCCGGCCGGGCCGGATGCACCGCCAGCGGCACGATGATGGCCACGCAGCCGCGGCTGGCCGGATAGCGCGAAGACACATGCACCAGCGGCGTCATCGCGGTGAGATCAAACAGCTCGAACACGCGCTGCTTGCGGCGCAGACCGAAATGCCAGTCCCACAGCCGCGGCTGGCGCACGCGGATCAAGCGCGCCAGATCGATCAGCGCATACACGTCGGAGAGCGCGTCGTGGGCGCGTTCCTGCCGCAGGTGATTGGCCGCCGCCAAATGCTCCAGCTTGAAGCTGGGCGTGCCATCCTCATGCGTGGGCCACACGATGCCCTCCGGCCGCAAGGCGGCGCACATGCGCACCAGGTCGATCAGGTCCCAGCGCGAATTGCCGTTTTCCCACTCGCGCCCATACGGCTCGAAAAAATTGCGGTACAACAACTGGCGCGTGAACTCATCATCGAAGCGCAACGAGTTGTAGCCCACGCCGCAGGTACCCGGCGCGGCCAGCTGCTCATGCACGCGCGCGGCGAAGTCCGCCTCGATCAAGCCATCGCGTTCGGCCTGCTGCGGCGTGATGCCGGTGATCAGGCAGGATTCCGGGCTGGGCGGCATATCCCGCGGCGGCTTGCCGAAGAACATCACCGGCTCATCGATGATTTCCAGCTCCAGGTTGGTGCGGATGCCGGCGAACTGGATCGGGCGGTCCCGGCGCGTATCGGTGCCGAAGGTTTCGTAGTCGTGCCAGAAGAGCGTGTGCATGGGCGGATTTTACGGGAATCGTCACGCGTTATTGCCGTAAATCGGGAATCGTCAATCGTCCATCGTGAAGAGCGGACTTCCATCGGTTTGATGGGATTCCCGCGCCCCGGCATTTGGCGCGCTATCGGCCCCCGGCTAAACTCACCCGACAGGAGGGCGCATGAGCCAAGCGAACGAAGACAACCTCATCTGGATCGACCTGGAAATGACCGGTCTGGATACCGATAACGATTCGATCCTCGAGATCGCCACCATCGTCACCGACAAGGATCTGCTCGTTCTAGCCGAAGGCCCTGTCTTCGCGATCCACCACCAGGGGGAGCGGCTGGAGGCGATGGACACCTGGAACCGCAACCAGCATCGCCGGTCCGGCCTATGGGAGCAGGTACTGGCTTCCAATGCCACGCACGCCGACGCGGAAAAGGCCACGCTGGAATTCCTCAAGCCATGGGTGCTACAGGGCAGGTCGCCGATGTGCGGCAATTCGATCTGCCAGGATCGCCGTTTCCTGCATCGGCAGATGCCGCAGCTGGAGCGCTTCTTCCATTACCGCAATCTCGACGTGTCCACGCTGAAGGAACTGGCGCGGCGCTGGGCACCGTCCATCGGCCGCGGGTTCTCCAAGGAGTCGGCGCACACGGCGCTGTCGGATATCCGCGATTCCATCGATGAGCTGCGCTACTACCGCCAATTCATGGGTGGGCTGGGCGGCGCGGAGCAAAACGCGTGAGCACCGACCTGTTCGCCACCGTGCTCGATTGCAACGGCCGCGCATTGAGCCTGGATCGTCCGCGCGTGGTGGGCATCATCAACGTAACGCCCGATTCGTTTTCCGACGGCGGCCAGTTTTCCAGCGTGGCCGCAGCGGTGGAACACGGCCTGCTGCTGGCGCAAGAGGGCGCGGACATGCTCGACGTCGGCGGCGAATCCACCCGCCCCGGCGCGGCGGATGTCTCCGTGGAAGACGAACTGCAGCGGGTCATTCCGGTGATCGAACAACTGGTGGCGCGCACCTCGCTGCCGATCGCCGTCGACACCTCCAAGCCCGAAGTGATGCGTGCCGCGGTGGCGGCCGGCGCCGGCATGATCAACGACGTCTACGCCCTGCGCCGCGAAGGCGCGCTGGATGCCGCCGCCGAACTGCGCGTGCCGGTCTGCCTGATGCACATGCAAGGCGAGCCGCGCAGCATGCAGGAGAGCCCTCATTACGACGACGTGGTCGGCGAAGTGCACCGCTTTCTCACCGACCGCCTGTTCGCCTGCGAAATGGCCGGCATCGATCGGCGCAAGGTGATGGTCGACCCCGGTTTTGGTTTCGGCAAAACGCTGGAACACAACCTCGCACTGCTGCGTAAACTGCAGCGCTTTGCCGAGCTGGGCAGCGGTGTTTACGTGGGGCTGTCGCGCAAATCGATGATCGGCACGCTGACCGGCCGCCAGGCACCGGCCGACCGCGCTGCCGGCTCGGTCGCGGCGGCGTTGATTGCCGTGCAGCGCGGCGCACGCATGGTACGCGTACACGACGTGGCGCCCACCGTGGATGCGCTCAAGGTATGGCACGCCGTGCAAGCCGGCGACACGCCCGAGCGGCACGACAAGCCCAAGATGCCAAGCTGGCCGGACGACGATTGATAGGGCCATGGGCTGGCATGAAATCCCAGCAACAGGGGCGCCGTGCTAACCCCGCACGCACCTGATTTGACGTCCCATCCCAACAACACCGTCACCCCGGCAAACGCCGGGGCCCAGTGACTTTGACGCCCGAAAGGCGCAGGACCCCGTCCTTCGCCGGGGTGACGAGCAAAAAAGCACAGCGGCTGAGACTCAACGCTTATCAGGCGCGCTGAGGGCATGAGGAACAGCCAACCCCCCGGGTGTAGCATTCACGCCCTGGCGACGTACCTGTCCCTATTTCCTTGTTCCCGTTTCTGCAGACAGAGCCTTCATGAACCAACGCAAATATTTCGGTACCGACGGCATCCGCGGCCGCGTAGGCGAGTGGCCCATCAGCGCGGATTTCATGCTGCGGCTGGGCCGGGCGCTCGGCGTGGTGCTGGCGCGGGAGAAGAAATCCTCGCGCCGCACGCTGGTACTGATCGGCAAGGACACCCGCGCTTCCGGCTACATGTTCGAATCCGCCCTGGAAGCCGGCCTCACCGCCGCGGGTGCGGACGTTCGCCTGTTCGGCCCCATGCCCACGCCGGCCGTGGCGTATCTCACCCGCAGCCTGCGCGCCGATGCCGGTATCGTGATCAGCGCCTCGCACAACCCGCATTACGACAACGGCATCAAGTTTTTCTCCACGCAAGGCGAAAAGCTTTCCGACGAGATCGAGGCGGCGATCGAGCTGGAAACCGACGCGCCGTTTACCACCGTAGATTCGGAACATCTCGGCAAAGTGGTTCGCGTCACCGACGCCATCACGCGCTATGCCGAATTCTGCAAAGCCACCGTGCCGGAAGATTTCAGCCTGGCCGGCATGAAGATCGTGCTCGACTGCGCGCACGGTGCCACCTACCAGGTTGCACCCAAGGTATTCAGCGAACTGGGCGCGCAGGTCCACACGATCGGCGACAAGCCCGATGGCTTCAACATCAACCGCGACGTCGGCGCCCTGCATCCGCAGGCATTGCAGCGCGCCGTGGTGGAGCAGGGCGCCGACATCGGCTTTGCGTTCGATGGCGATGGCGACCGCGTGCAAGTGGTGGATCGCCATGGCGTGCTGGGCGATGGCGACGACATGCTCTACGTGCTGGCGCACAGCTGGCAATCGCGCGGTTTGCTCAAGGGCCCGGTCGTCGGCACGCTGATGAGCAACTACGGCCTGCAACAGGCGCTGGCCGGCCTGGGCGTGGACCTGATCCGCGCCAACGTCGGCGACCGCTTCGTGCTGCAAAAACTGAAGGAGCACGGTGGCGTGCTCGGCGGCGAAACCTCCGGCCACCTGCTGTGCCTGGATCGCGCCACCACCGGTGATGGCATCGTTGCTGCACTGGCACTGCTCGAAGCGTTGAAGCTGTCCGGGCAGGATCTGAGCACCGCGCGCCAAGGCCTGAAAAAAATGCCGCAGGTGATGATCAACGTGCGTGCCGCCGGCGCGCGCGAAGCGCTCAACACCGACGCCGTGCGCCAGGCGCTGGCCGATACCGAACAGGCCCTGCTCGGCCGCGGCCGCGTCGTGCTGCGCGCCTCCGGCACCGAACCGCTGGTGCGCGTCACGGTGGAAGCGGCCGACGAGGCCGAAGTACGGCAAATGGCGCAACGCCTCGCGGACGTCGTAAAATCCGCCACCGAACGCTCGTGAACCAGTAGCGTTGCCGTTTCCCGGCAACGCTACAAACAGATGCCAGGTCGCCATGGAGTGGAGCCTGCCTGCGTTACTGCAGACATGCGCCGAAGGCCCGACGTGCACCGCCCCTGCGGTGGCGGCCACAAATAGACCGTATGCCTACCTGGATACCCTGCATGGATACATCTGCCCGTACACCCGCCAAGAAGGTTCCCACCCTCGACATCCGCCGCTTTGATACCGACCGCGCGGCCTTCGTCGCCGAGCTCGGCGCGGCCTACCGCGAATTCGGCTTCTGCTGCATCAGCGGCCACGGCATCGCGCCATCGCTGATCGACGGCGCCTACGATGCCTTCCAGCGTTTCTTCGCGCTGCCGGCCGACACCAAGATGAAGTACCACGTGCCCGGCTCCGGCGGCGCGCGCGGCTACACGCCGTTCAAGATCGAAACCGCCAAGGACAGCCGTTATCCGGACCTGAAAGAGTTCTGGCACATCGGCCGCGAGATCGATCGCCATTCGCGCTTCGCCGATCTCATGCCGCCGAACCTGTGGCCAGCTGAAGTGCCGGGTTTTCGCGAATACGGCTACGCGCTTTACCAGGCGCTGGATCTGCTCGGCAGCCGCGTGCTGCGCGCACTGGCCCTGCACATCGACCTGCCGGAAGATTATTTCGAAGACAAGATCGACCAGGGCAATTCCATCCTGCGCCCGATCCATTACCCGCCCATCACCGAGGAAAACATCCCCAACGTGCGCGCGGGCGCCCACGAAGACATCAACTTCATCACCCTGCTGGTCGGCGCCAGCGCCGAAGGCCTGGAAGTGCTCACCCGCGAAGGCCAGTGGCTAGCCATCACCACCGAAGGCGACGCCATCGTGGTGAACATCGGCGACATGCTGCAGCGCCTGAGCAACCACGTGTATCCCTCCACCACTCACCGGGTGGTGAACCCGCCGAACGCCAACGCACGCAAGCCGCGCTATTCCGTGCCGTACTTCCTGCATCCCAACCCGGACGTGGTGCTCGATCCGCTGCCGCAGTGCGTGACGCCGGACAATCCACGGCGTTACGACACCTCGATCAGTTCGCACGAATACCTCATGCAACGCTTGCGTGAGATCAAGCTGATCTGAGCCATTGGCATCCATGCAACAAGCCGCCCAGCTGCCGTAGGTTGCGCATCACGACAAACCGTTCCCTCCCCTGCGAAGCAGGGGAGGGCTAGGGTGGGGTGCGAGCGTAGCGAGTGGCGAGAAGCCCTTGCGTGCATAGAAACCCTAAGTTGGGGTTCGCATACGCTCGCCACCGACGCGCCAAGCAACGCACCGCAAAAGCCAATGCGTGTACGTCTCATTGCCCGCCCACCGCGCACAACCCGCTAAAGTTTCCGCGCTATCCGGGAGCCCGCCGCATGTCCGCCACCCATCGCCACCCTCACACCGAGCGCCACTTCGCCGCCTCCGACACCGTCCGCGACATCGTGCTGGGCATGGCCGACGGCCTCACCGTGCCGTTCGCCTTGGCGGCAGGACTCTCCGCCGCCAACGTCGCCAGCCGCGTGGTCGTGGTGGCAGGCGTCGCCGAAATCGCCGCTGGCGCCATCGCCATGGGACTGGGCGGCTACCTCGCCGCACGCGGCGAAGCCGACCACTACCACTCCGAACGCCGCCGCGAACTTCACGAAGTGCGTAATTTGCAGCGCGAAGAAGAGCGCGAGATCGTGGAAATCTTCAAAGGCTACGGCCTGAACCGCGCCGCCTGCGAGCCCATCCTGGAGCACTTCCGCAACGATCACGAAGCCTGGGTGGATTTCATGATGCGCTTCGAGCTCGGCCTGGAAACCCCGCAACCTGGCCGCGCCCTGCGCAGCGCAGTCACCATCGGCAGTGCCTACGTCGTAGGCGGCCTGGTTCCCCTGGTGCCCTACATGCTGATCGCGCAATTGAAACCGGCGCTGCAGTTATCCATCGTGTGCACCGGCCTTGCGTTGGCGATATTCGGCGCAGCCAAAAGCCGTTTCACCGGCGTAAGCGCATGGCGCAGTACGCTGCAAACCGTGCTGATCGGTGGCCTGGCATCGGCTACGGCTTTCCTGCTTGCGCGTTGGATCGGCGGCTAGATGCTGTTCGGGAAAATGCATCCTGCTCTAAACACAATGGCACTCACTTAAGGGCACTTCTATAAATTGCCCGCTACTCGTCCAGCAGCGTGACAAGTCGGTACAACTTGATACTCGCCACGATGCACTCCCTCCCCTGCGGCAGTAGGGGAGGGTTGGGGTGGGGTTGCTTGGGCTTTAGCGTAC
>NZ_DATJMN010000019.1:0-47603 GCF_035508675.1 Dyella sp. | reverse complement strand
TCCCAAAAACCTTTGTCGTTGTCGCCAGCTACGGGCGGAACAAGCGTATCTCCTAAGTCCACGCCCAGGGCCTTAAGCGAACGGGTAATCGCACTCGTGCCGCTGCGATGCATGCCGAGGACGACGATAAGTTTCTTTTTAGGCACTTCTTGCATACGTTGTTTTTCCGATTGCGAAAAGCTGCACCAGACGACTGGTGGCGGCTGATATACAGACCATGCGCAATCTAGCTGCCGGCGGCAGATCACACTGTGAACAACACCACGTCCGTTGGCCATGGAACGACGTCATTACTATTTGCCCTCGCGCTTTGCGAGCCGAGACGCCTACGCTTCATGTGAACAGTGTCTGTCACGGGCTTATGTGGATAACCCATGGATAACGTTAGACAATTCCAGTGCCAATCCTCATGCCCATAACCAGCCGAGAGTTCGTTCTTATGAAATGGTATCTCTGCAAAGATACGGCGTGGTGCGAAAGAGAGCGCATCCCAATAGTTACCGATTTGCAAATAAGCTGGGTCGAAGCTCGGATGCTCGGAATCGATATGCAGCCAATACAGTCGTTCACGACCAAAGCTCATGTTTAGCTGTGAATGAGCGATGACATCACGATTTTCCCTCATACAAAGCTCATGGGCCGCAGTGAGCCAATTGAAGCTCCACAGATCGTCTGCGTCGAGAAATGTCACAAAGTGACCTGTTGACTGGGACACGCCGTGATTGCGCGCAAGGCCCGGATCACCATAATCGGTAGTGAACAAAGTTGCCCCCCAGGACGCCGCATCTGTAAACATGTCCTTAGTCAACGCACTCGGGCGATCTAGGATGACAATGGGTTCGACGGACAATCCCCTGCCTCGAGCAAAATCAATAGCCTCCCGGAAACTCGCGATAGAGGGGCCGCTAAGCAAGCCTTCCGAGTGGCCAGTCAAGATGGCAGAGATATCCATTAGACATTACCCTCTTTACTTAAGACGTCGGAGATCTGCCGTACATAAGACACCATGGTATGACGAGTACGCGCTCGCTCGCGGAGTTTAGTGGCACGTATCACCCGTTCGCCGGGCGAACGCAATGCTTCTCGGATGGCAGATACGTAGGCGTCGATACTGCGCACGTTATTCACAGGCCAGCCGGTCTGCTCATCGATAAGCTCAGGCACGCCTCCCACGGAGCTCGCTACAACGCAGACGCCCCGGTGAGCTAGTTCGATAAGTATTGTGGGCATTCCCTCCCATTCGGAAGTGAACAGCCACAGTTCAGCATCGCGTAGAGGCAGGTCGTTGTAGGAGGAGAATCCGTCGTGTAATACGAGGTTGGACGGCGTCTTTTTGAGATCTGGGGGCGCATCAAGTATGGCCGATCCCCAACAAACAAAATCGACATCCGGCATGGCTCTGGCAATCTCTTGCACAAGATCGAAACGCTTCTGTCGGTCGAGTCTGCCTGCCCACAGGACTTTCCAGCGTCGCCGACTGCCCGCTCGCTTGATACTCTCTTCTGTCATTGTAGGCCCTGAAATTTCAGTTTTGGCCGGAGAAAAGAGGGGTACAATACGATCTCGCACGTGTGCGGGAGGGTGATAGATCTTCGTAAGCTCGTTCTTGAGGTAGACGGTGTCCGTAAAGACCGCGTGGAGATTGTGTGCTGTCTCCGGAAAAAACTCGCTTGGATAACCAACTCGATAATTACGAGGTGTTTGGTCCCAGCAAAACAAATAGGAATACAGATACGTACTGTTTGCTAAACGCGAGCCGAAGCGCGCGAGCGTATCCCAGCACAGACGGCTGTTAACGTTAATTACACGCTTAGGCGACAGTCCCTTTATCAAGCCGTAGAGCAGTATTTGCGCATCGATGGGTAGAATGCTCTTGAAGATATCGGACGCATCAACGACATCAGCGCCTTCAGGCACCCATTCTGGGCGATCGAAATTGGGTTGGTCCGTTCGCAAAATGAGAATGGACTCATCTTTCCGTGCAAGTTGGATTGCTGTGCTTATCTGGCAGGCGACAAGATCCGCTCCTCCGGTGCGAATCCAAGGGACGCAAACGATTGTGTCGTAGTGATGTCTTGGCAAGCGCGCACGTAAGGAACGGCGAGCGATATTTCGTGCGTCATGAAATGGCGGTACAAGCACCTCGCTGATGTCTGACGGATCGCCGATGGCCGGGTCGATCTGGACAGCTCGTTGCATTGCCTCTGCAAAAATGGAGGCGTGGAAAATGTCGTCAATGATCTTGGTGTAGGAAGCTACGTCACGGTAGATCCCATCAAGCTTCTGTGGGCTCCCGCAGGTGGCTAGAAAATACTTCCAATTGTTGATGCGTGTTTCAAGAGGGCCCACATGCGCCGTAAGCTGGGTTAGGACTAGACGTGGCGCGCGGGACATACGGCGGCCCTCGAATACACCCCACCGAATGAAATGCTCAAAGCCCCAGCAAGTGTCCGGAGTGATGTCGAGGTTTAATTGATAGTAGGCCGCTTCATCGAAGCATTCGGTGGGAATAATCCGTAGATCGACTCCCTCGCGTAAAAAATGCTGGAGCAAGGTTTCATCAGGCTGCGGCTCCATTCCACGACTCCGCAGTATTCGCTCGTAGTATGCCGCCTGAAAAAATGGTCCGGGGTCCACACTCTGCGCCCATGCTTGTTCAAGGAAACCGATGAGCTTCTCCACGGCGTCATCGCACACGCCGTTCATGGCGGTTGAATCTTGATAAGGGCTGAACAACGCTAGCAGGATGGAAGTTTTGCCGCGACCGAATCTTTCCCACCATGGACGCATCGCAGTGATTAGCCGCTTATATTCATCGTAGGCGTTCTCTGATACCTTGCCTCTGAGCCCGAATATGGTCTGCAACTCGGGAAGAGGGGGGTGTCCCTCGGCCAATCCACGCCTGAGATAGATCGTGTATGGTGTCAGTTTTCTCTCGTCAGGTGAACGTTTGATCGTGCTTTCGTACCATTTAGCATCGAAGAATGGATTCGGCACCCGCCCTTCGAATTGACCATAAATAAGGTAGTGTCTAAGCGGATCGATTGATGCCTCAGCTACGTCGTTGTATTGACTTAGATACCATCGCGTATCGAAAAAAGCACTAGGCGATCGGCCTTCTCGCCAACCATGACTGAGGTAGTGGTCAAGCGGATCCACGCCACGAAGCGCAACGTCTTCGTATGTGGCCAAGTACCACCCCCGATCGAATAGGCCGGAATTCTCCAACGATACGCTAGTGAGGATGTTGTCTACCTTTCCCCCAGAGGTGTGTGATTTTATATCCAATGCTTCCATGGCAGCGCCGGAAGGAGTGCCTTCAGACGTGGAGCCCATACTACGCATCATCTGCTTCACCATTTTGCCGAGCTTCGGAAATTGCATGACCCACCTTGTATTACGGCACGTTTGCAATATTGCCGACTGTGATAAAGATAAAAAAACAGGTCAACTTAATATGGTAAGACACTTTCTTAATGTCTTGCTAGACAGGCTTTAAGCATTGTCTCTGTTCAGCCAAAGCCCATGGCTTGTTCCAGCTCTGGAATCAACTTGAACAAATCGCCCACCAAGCCGATATCAGCCACTTCGAAAATCGGTGCCTCGACATCCTTGTTGATCGCCACGATGGTGCCTGCGTCCTTGATGCCAGTAAGATGCTGGATAGCACCGGAAATGCCGATGGCCATGTACAGTTCCGGCGCGATGATCTTGCCGGTCTGACCGACCTGTAGTTCGTTTGGCACGTAACCGGCATCGACGGCTGCGCGGGATGCACCCACGGCGGCGCCGATCTTGTCGGCGAATTTGTAGATGATCTCGAAGTTTTCCTTCGAACCCACGCCGCGACCGCCGGATACGACTTTGCTGGCGCTCTGCAGGTCAGGGCGATCGCTTTTGCCCTGCTTGAGCTCGACGAAGCGCGTGTGCGAAGGCAGCGTCGCGTCCAGGCTGAGCGCTTCGATAGGCGCGGCGTGCGCGCCGGTGGCAGCAGCCGGCCACGAGGCCGTGCGGATGGTGGCAACAACGGCGTGCGCCGCATCGGCTTCCACTGTGATGATGGCGTTGCCGGCGTAGATCGGCCGTTTGAAGGTGTGGCTGCCTTCCACGCTCATTACGTCACTGACTTGGGCCACGCCGAGCAGCGCGGCTACGCGTGGCGCGACGTCCTTGCCGAAGGTGGTGGAGGGAGCGAATACATGACTGTAGCCGGCCGCCGCTTTGGCAATCTGAGGGGCAAGCACGGCAGCCAGTGGGTGGGCATTCTCGGCGTGTGTGACAGTCAGCACGCGGCTTACTCCTTCGATCTTCGCAGCGGCCGCGGCAATGGCTTCAACGTTGTCGCTGAGTACCAATACGTCGATGGTTTCAGGTTTCATCGCGGCGGCGGCGCTCACGGCGCGCGCGGTGGAGGGGTTCAGTTTGCCGTCCAGATGTTCGGCGATAACCAGGATCTTGCTCATGGATGTCTCCTTGATTCCGGCCGGCTGCTCAGAGCAGCCCCTTCTGTTTCAACGTCGCAACCAACTCGGCGGCATCTTTGACCATCACCCCCTTGCTGCGCTTGGCCGGCGCAGCGTAGTGCGTGGTCTTGAGCTGATCGTGGGTATCCACGCCCAGTGAAGCGAAATCGATGGTGTCGATTGGCTTGGATTTGGCTTTCATGATGTCTGGCAATTTGATGAAGCGCGGTTCGTTCAAGCGCAGGTCGGTGGTGATCACGGCGGGCAGCTCGGCTTCGATCACTTCCAGCCCGGCGTCTACTTCGCGTGTCACTGTGGCATTGCCATTGAGAATCTCGACTTTGCTGGCGAACGTTGCCTGGGGGCGATCCCACAGGGCTCCCAGCATCTGACCGGTCTGATTGGCATCGTCGTCAATGGCTTGCTTGCCAAGGATGACCAAGCCGGGCTGTTCCTTTTCCACCAATTTCAGGAATACGCGCGCAGCGGTGAGTGGTTGCACAGGGTCCGGCGTCACCACATGAATGGCACGGTTGGCGCCCATCGCCAGGCCGTTGCGCAAATGCGCGGTCAGATCGGCCGGGCCGATTCCCACTACCACCACTTCCTCGGCTACGCCCTTTTCACGCAAGCGAAGCGCTTCTTCCAGGGCGATGTCGTCAAAGGGATTGGCGGAGAGCTTCACGCCGTCGGTCACCACGCCGGTGCCGTCGGGCTTGACCTGGATGCGGACGTTGTAGTCCACCACACGCTTGTAGCCGACCAGAATCTTCATTTGCGTTTCCTTGTACCGGACGCCTTGTGGGCGCATGGGATGTCATGCAAACGCTTATTCTAACCGGATTGGAGGGACCATGCGCTGGCGAATGGTGGGGCGCGTGCGGGGTCAGGAGTCGGGCTAGCTGCTTCGCCGTGCGTACGGATAGGGCTTAACGGTGCCGGTAGCCGAAAGCAATCCCCCAAGCGTGGCTGTATCGTCGATGGCATACCCAGCAGCCTTGGCTGACAAAGCAACGACGCGCTCTATGGCATGTGCCAATGTGCCATCCAGTTGACCGGCTTCGTCTTCGAATTCCCACAGGCCAAGATGTGCGTCCAGGATGGGGCGCAAAGCGTCCAGCCTTGCCCAGAACATGCTGCCGGCTATGAAGCGGTCAACTTCCAACGATGGTGCCGCGATGCCCAATCGCGAAATCAAATAGCGCACATTTGCTTCGTTTGCGCCCCAATAGTAGTCAAGAGGTTGCAAGTGACCTTCGGCGGCGACCAGGCCCAGACGTGGGTTGGACTGAAATGCTGTGAGGATGCGTTTTGCGCTATGTGGCGAAGCCAGCTTGTCAATGAGTTCTCTTCGCCATTGGTCGCCGTCCCTTCTATGTGTAGATCGCTTTGTGTGTAGCTTAAGTACAACATCCACGCCTTCTTCCAGAAGCTGATCAGCGACTTGCAAAAAGGGCAGCATGTCGCGCCCCCGATTTTCGAACACATAAACTTCTTCCGGCACTCCAAGATGTCGCAAACAGTTGCGTAGCGCCTGCTCGTGTGTAGGGGGAGTCGTAAAGATGATGCGCCAATCAATGCCGCTGTCTCGAAGCGCCAAAACCATTTCTTCGAGGACCTCCAGGTACCATGCGTGGATGATTGCGCAAGGCCGCGTGGGTGGGGTTGGCAATGCTTCTGCAGATTTCCGCAACGCTGTGCGCGTGGCTTCCAGCCATGCAAAGCCTAAGCGGCTGTCTGGTTCAAGAATCGCTCCCTCTGCCCACTCGTTCCATGCATTGATAAATACCAAGGGAAAGTGCGGTGTCCGCCTTCGGGCGGCGGCAATGGCGCGCCAAAGCCAGTTGCCATATGCATGCGGCGAGGCGTGTGCAAAAACGCGACCGTTTCCGCTGCGGCGCGGCTCGTTGTCCCAGCCTGGATTGACGCATGGGAAGAGCGGGTAATCCGGATCGGGCTGTTCGCTTATGGCGCGCACGAGTTCGCGCCAGTCGTAAACGTCTCCACGAAATTCCGGATTCAAGAGCCGCTGGCGGCCCGTGATGGGTTTGAGCGTCGTGTTGTTGGGAGGAAACGCTACGGCGGCATCGAAGCCGATCTCACGAGGATCGACGCGGTCGAAGCTTTGCACGTAGGCGAGATGGATTTCTCCAAGCCCGTGCTGACGACACCAATCACGCCAGCGCTCAGTGGTTGCCTTGGGATCGGGCAGCAAGCCAGGCCGATAGACCAATAGCATGGGTTTGCCGTCGACACGTAGGTAGCGCGGATCGGCCAGGTATCGCGCCACGTGGGCGATGAAGGCGATGTCGTCCTCGGCGCTGTGCTGTTGCCCGATAAGGATTTCGTCTGCGCGGCCGTCCCAGCGCCTGGACCAGTTTTCGTTGGCCCAGCAAAGGCAAATGGGAAGATCCATGGTTGGATCGTTCAGCCATTGCTGTAAGGGCAGTTCGAGCAGGGTTTTGCCGCCAAACCAATAAAAGTAGCTGCAGAAGGCGCCAATGCCATATTCGCGCGCCAGCTGCATCTGCTGGCGCATGACATCCGCAACGCGTAGGTCGTAGAACCCAAGCTCGCCGGGGATACGCGGCTGGGCATGTCCCTCGAATTGCGGCAAGGCGCGTGCCACGTTTTTCCATTCCGTAAAGCCCGCCCCCCACCACGTGTCGTTTTCAGCAATGGGATGGAATTGGGGCAGATAGAAAGCGACCAAAGTCGCAGGCATAGGGTTTGGCAGATCGCCTGGCTGTCTATGGCGATAGCCAATCGCGGGACCGCCGGCGATGACCCTCGGTCGTTGCTCCGGTTGTATTGCGAGGGCTACATGACCTCGGGGGCCGGCCGGAACCAATTCAGAGTGCCGATCCAGAAAGCGCTGGCGCATGCGATCGCGTACCGCCGTAGGTAAGGGCAGCAAGCGAAAGCCTGTGCGCAACAGGTGGAAGAGTGTGGTCTTGGCAAACGCGGGCAAGGGCATGGGCGGAATCGTAACGGGTCCCGGCGGAAATTAGCCAAGAACCTTCCGAAGCGTGTCTCGCGCCGCGGCTGGTGAAAAATGCTGTCGTACGTTCTCCAGGCCAGCGTCGGAAAGACGAATCCAAAGGCTTTCATCTGTTGCCAGCAGGCGGATCGCTTCGACCATATCGGCGGGTTGATTGGCGACGAGGACATCCGTTCCATGGTGTAGCTGCATGCCCTCGATGGCGATGTCGGTAGCAATGACAGGCAAGCCGAAGCTCATGGCCATGTTGATCTTGCCCTTGACGCCGGCCCCGAATCGCAGGGGCGCCAATGAAGCGAGGCAATGGTGCAGCCAAGGTGAGAGGTCCTTGATACGACCGTGAATTTCCATGCCTGGGCGTCGCAATGAGGCGCGGGCGGCATCTGGAATATCACCCAGAATATGTATGTGCATATCAGGGAAGGCAGCATGCAGTGGCGGCATGAGTTCGTCGGCAATCCAATGGATGGCGTCGGCGTTTGGCGGATGCCCATAGCCACCGATGAACACCAGGTCTTGCCGTCCCGCGTAGGGATGCTGGCGGCCATGGACGTGGTGGATGTTGCTCAGCAGCTCCACCTGGGCATGAGGGGCGAGACGTTGGAGTAGCACTTGCTCTTCGGCGCTGACCACAAAGCTGACATCGCATTGTTCAATAAGGGCCAGCTCACTACGGCGTGAGGCCTCCGCCTGGCGCCGCAGTGATGGATTGCCATCCAGCTCGGCGGCGCGTTGCTCCCGCAGGAAATGCAGGTCCACGGTGTCGAGAATCAGCCTGGCTTGGGGTGCAGCGCGCCGCACGATATCTGCGTATTGTCCGGCGACGGTATGCCTGCAAAGCATGACAGCATGCAGTGATGCGCCATGCTGCTTCAGCCACTTGGGCAACTGGGTTACTTCCGGGCGGCAGAGGACTTGTACGCCAAGACGTCCGAGCGCTGCGACGGATGCTTCATCGGCAAAGCCATCGTCCGGCACAAAGCTCAGGCGCCAGCCTTCGTGATGCAGAATGTGCAGGATCTCGAACAGGCGCAGAGAGCCCGAGTCGCGGGATGGATCCGGCGTCGTGACGTCGACTACGAGAATATGGCCACGGGTATAACGCTGCCATAGCTGTGTGATGGGCGTGCCTGGTGAGGGTTGCTCCTGCAAACGGCGTTGCCACTTCTCGACGAACTTCGTGCGATTGGTGACCTGGTATTGCTTCATGCCTGCGGAGAGGTCTGTTCCTGCACTGATGCCTTCGCAATGCACTACCACGCTAGTGGGTTCGTAGAACACTGACAATCCAGTGTCGCGTACGGCAAAAGCAAGATCGGTGTCTTCGTAGTAGGCCGGTGCATAGCGTTCATCGAAGCCGCCTAGTTTCAGGAACAATTCGCGCCGAATCATGATTGTCGCCCCCGAGAGGTAATCGGTGCGACGGCGATAGCCATAGGTTGCGGCAGTGCGTGAGTCGAAACGCCCGACGTTCCATGCGGTGCCGTCACTGAAAATCCAGCCGCCGGCCTCCTGCAGGCGTCCATCGGGATAAACGAGACGGCTTCCTGCCAAGCCGCAATCGGACTCTTCCGCAAAGCAGCTCAGCAGCGCATCCAGCCAGCCTGGAGTGACCTGGGTATCGTTGTTCAAGAAAACGAGATATTCGCCGCGCGCTGCGTTTGCGCCTGCATTGCAGCTTCCGACAAAGCCTAGGTTTTTCGGATTTTCGATAAGCCGGAGTCCTTCAATCGCTTGCAATGCGGTTGCGCTCTGATCAGGAGATGCGTCGTCCACCACGATCACTTCAATGGCGATGTTGTTCGTGTGCTGCGATAGCGAACGCAGGCAAGTGACTGTGTAATCAAGCTTGCCGTAGACGGGGATGACGATCGACACCAGCGGTAATGGTGAGGCGGGAAAGACGAGCCCATCGGTATGACTGTCGAGCGGCAGCAGGCGCAGTGCACTTGATTCCCTCGGCTGGCGCTGAAGCTCCTGCGCAATACGCGCTATCGTGCCCCGCAGGCCACGCAGGGCAAGACTGCCAATGGTACGGTTCCAGAGATAATGCAGGCGCTTGTACCGCCATTGCAGGGACGTGCTCAGTGACATTTTCTCGTCTTCGGAGCGGGGGAATTGTCCGCCATCCACCGCACCCAGGTGTAACGACTTTTGCTAGGTTTTATTGAATTCAGGGCCATCGCAGGCGTCGCACTGGCATCACATATTGATGCCCGAAATCGATTTGGTCGAACTTTGCGATCTTGCGATCCCGATGACGGTAATAACGCCAGCTGGCGCGATCTGGTACCGGCTTGGACGGCTGAAAGAAAACGTCAAGCTGGTAAACCGGAACGCCCATGGGTGTTATATGCATCACCAGGCTGCGACGCGGGCGGTTCTTCGTCAGATGAGGCATCCCCCCATGAAACATGGAGGGGTGCCAGAGGATGACATCCCCGCGTCGTACATGCACCTCTCGCGCGGAGAGTCCATGCGCATCGCTAAGTCGCTGCACTTCCGCCTGATATCCCGCAAAGCCTTTATCAGAAATCTTGGGGATGCTCTCCTGGTTGGGAAACAGTTCGCGAGCAAGTGCTTCAACATCGATAGGGGGCAACTGATGGCTTCCAGGTACGACCCGCAAGGGGCCGTTACCTTCATCAACGTCATCAAGCGCGAGCCACATGCCCAGATAGTGGTCCGATGGCTTGGTGCAGAAGTAGGGTGTATCACGATGAAGCGACTGTTCCGAGCCGCGTTCGTAGTATAGGGTTGTGTAAAGTGCTGCCGACCGACCGAAATAACGATCGGCTACTGCCAGCGCAGCATGGCTCTCGACAAAGGCGTCCGCCAGGCTGTCGAGCGCAAGGTGCAGGTTCACTACTCTGTAGAGATGTCCAAACTCATCAGCATTCGGCGCGACCATGGCTTGGTGCTTACGTTTGAATGCTTCAATCGATGCAAGCGCGCGTTGGCAACAGGCGATGTCCAAAGCGTTGGGGATGACGGCATAACCATGCTCCATCAATTGGTCGTAGGCGTCGACGAACACGGCCTTATCCATACAATTGCCTGATCACAAATTCTGATAATTCGGACCAGACCCACCCTCAGGCGGAACCCAGTTGATGATTTCGTACGGATCTTTGATGTCGCAGGTCTTGCAATGCACGCAGTTGGCGGCGTTGATCTGCAGGCGCTTGCCCGCCTCGTCGTTGACGATTTCGTAAACGTTGGCGGGGCAGAAGCGGGTGCAGGGGTTGCCGTACTCCTCGGCGCATTTCGTCACGCAGACCGATGTATCGGAGACGTGCAGGTGGACGGGCTGGTCTTCGTCGTGTTCGGTCGCGGCGAAGTAGACCCCGGCCAAGCGGTCGCGCGGGGGCAGTTCGCGTTGTACATAGTCGCGCTTGGGTTCTTCGTACTGCCCAAGCTTGTGCAGCGAGTTCCAGTCGGCCTTGTTCTTCAACGTCCACGGCGACTTGCCGCCGATCGCGGTTTCCCAGGCGGCGTTGAACATGCCGAACCACAGGCCTTTCTTGAAGCCGGGCTTGATGTTGCGGACTTGCTTGAGTTCGGCCATCACCTCCGAGCTGCGCAGCTTGGCGTCGAAGCCGGCGGGTTTCAGGTCGGTTGCGGCGAGATGTTCGGCGGCGAGCATGCCGCTCTTGATCGCCTGGTGGGTGCCTTTGATCTTGGGCACGTTGAGCAGGCCGGCGGTGTCGCCGATCAGCAGGGCGCCGGGCATCTCCACGTTTGGCAGTGATTGGTAGCCGCCGGTGACGATGGCGCGTGCGCCGGCCGAAAGAATGCTGCCGCCTTCGAGCAGCGATTTGATCATGGGGTGGTTCTTCCATTGCTGGAAGGCTTCCCATGGCTGGTAGTTGGGGTCTTTGTAATCGAGTCCGCTGACGTAGCCGAGCGCGATGCGGTCTTTGTCCAGGTGATAGAGGAAGGCGCCGCCGTAGATGCGGTTGTCGGCCGGCCAGCCGAAGCTATGGAAGATTTTGCCGGGCGTGACCCGTCCCGCCGGCACCTGCCACAGTTCCTTGATGCCGATGGAATAACCTTGCGGGTCGCTGTGCTGGTCCAGCTTGAAACGTTTGATCAGCTGCTTGGTGAGGCTGCCGCGTGCGCCTTCGGCCAGTACGGTGACTTTGGCCTTGATGTCGATGCCTTGTGTGTAACCGGGTTTGTGCGAGCCGTCCTTCGCCACGCCCATGTCGCCGATGCGCACGCCAGCCACCGAGCCGTCGTCGCTATAGATGGTGTCGGCGGCGGCGAAGCCGGGGAATACGTCCACCCCCAGCGCTTCGGCTTGCGGCGCGAGCCATGCGCACATGGCGCCCAGCGAAACGATGAAGTTGCCGTGATTGTTCATCGTCGCCGGCACCGGCAGCTTGCGGCCGCCGCTCTTGGTGAGCAGCCAGAACTCGTCTTCGGTGGCGGTTACGCAGATCGGCGGCGGGTTGTCGCGCCAACCGGGCAGCAGGGCATCCAGTGGCTGCGGCTCGATCACCGCGCCGGAAAGGATGTGCGCGCCGATGGTGGATGCCTTTTCGATCACGCACACCGTCACGTCCGGCTTGAGCTGCTTGAGGCGGATGGCGAACGACAGCCCCGCCGGCCCCGCGCCGACGACGATCACGTCGTATTCCATCGTCTCGCGTTCGGTCATGAGGCTGGCTCCGTCGGTGGCATGGGCTGCTGAGGATGTCCGCACGTATGGTTACCGTGACGGCTGGGACGCTATTCTCCGGTTTCGTCTGCTGCGCGGCAAACCGGTAGCGGGGCGAGCTTGATGGGATGTCCCCCTGCCACCGGAGTGTGCATGAATGCTTTTCCGCCAATCGGCGATACCGATCTGCGCCGCGCCACGCTATGCCAGACCTTGCACTGGCTGGCTTCGGGCCAGGTGCAGCCAGTCCGGCTGGCCGAGGTTTATCTCGATGCGATCGAGCACGGCAACCCGCGGCTCAACGCCTATGTCGGCCTGAGTCCGGGGTTGATGATGGAGCAGGCGCAGGGTGCCGAGCGCCGCCGGCGCGCCGGGGTCATCGGGCGGTTGGATGGCGTACCCATTGCGCTCAAGGACAATTTCGACATTGCCGGTTGGGTGACGCGTTCCGGCTTGCCGGGGCCAGGGCGGCCGGCGGAGCATGACGCGCACGTGGTGGCGCGGTTGCGCGCATCGGGTGCGGTGCTGATCGGCAAGACCCATATGGATGAAGGCGCGCTGGGCGCCGTCACCAACAACCCGCATTTCGGGCCTACGCATAACCCGCATCGTCACGGCTATACGGCCGGCGGTTCGTCCGGCGGCGCCGCAGCGGCCGTCGCGGCAGGCCTGGCGGTGGCGGCCATCGGTTCGGATAGCCTTGGGTCGATCCGCATCCCCGCCAGTTATTGCGGCGTGTTTGCGCTGAAGCCGACGCAGGGCGAAGTTTCCACGCGCGGCATGACGCCGGCCGCGCGTCGCCTCGATAGCGTGGGTTTGCTTGCACGCGGTGTCGACGATCTCACCGTGCTGTTGCAAGTGCTTGCGGGTTACGACGCGGAAGACCCGCGGTCGCGCCATCGTCGCGTCGCGCTGTCGTTGCCGGACTGGGAGCCTGGCAAGTTACGCTGCGGCGTGCTTCCCAACCTGTCTGCGCTGGGTGTGCAGCAGGAGGTGCTGGATGTCTTCGAGGCGGCGCTTGCCAAGCTCAACGGCGAACTGGGCGAACGCCGCACCGTGGATTTCGAAGACTGGCATTTCCCGCGCTCGCGCCGCGCCGGCTTGCTGCTGATGGAGGCGGAAATGCGCGGCACGTTTGCCAGGCAACTTGCCGACACCGAGCATCCCGTTTCCGCGCCGTTTCGCGAGCTGCTCGACTATGCGGCGCGCAAGACGGCGGCCGACTATGCCGACGCCGATCGCGTGCTCGATGCCGCCGCGCTCAAGATGCGCCGGCTGTTCGCGCAGATCGATGTGCTGGTGACGCCGACCACGCCACAGGGCGCTTTCCCGCTGGACGGGCCGGTGCCGGATACGCAAGCCGATCTCACCAGCTTCGCCAATCTTGCCGGTTGCCCGGCGGTGAGTATTCCCATGGGGATGCTGCCGAACGGTTTGCCGATCGGCATGCAATTGATCGGTGCCCGTGGTTCGGACCTGCGTTTGCTTGAGCTGGCCGCGGTATGGTCGGCCACCTTGGATGCAGCGCCTGAGTATCCTGTCGGGCGTGATGATCGCTGAGCTTGCCTGCGCCGGTTGGGAACGCTTGCCATTGGCGGATGCGGAGGTGCGCTATGCGCCATGCTGGCTCTCCCGCGAAGATGCCGACGAACTGCTCGGGCGTCTATTGGCCGAGATTCCATGGGAGCGCCATCGCCTGCGCATGATGGGGCGCGATGTCGACGCACCGCGGCTGAGTTGCTGGATCGGCGATCCCGGCGCCACCTATGTGTATTCGCGCAGCCGTTTTGAACCGAAGCCATGGACGCCCGCGCTGCGCCTGCTGCGCGAACGCGCCGAGCAGGCTTGCCAGGCGCATTTCAACAGCGTGCTCGCCAATCTGTACCGTGACGGTCAGGATTCCATGGGTTGGCACAGCGACGATGAGCCGGAGCTGGGCGCGCAACCCGTCATCGCGTCGCTGAGCCTGGGGGCGGAGCGACGCTTCCGTTTCCGCCGCCGTGTGCCACGCGGAACGCGTACCGCGCAGGCCAGTGGTATCACGTTGTCGCACGGCAGCCTGCTGTGCATGGCGGGTGATACCCAGCGCCACTATCAGCATGATTTGCCGAAAAGCGTCGGCGTGTCGCAGCCACGCATCAACCTCACGTTCCGCCTGATCGACACTGCGCACCACCGTCACCCATGACGCCCTGCAACTTGGATTGGCACGGAGCGCTGGGGATAATGCGCGGTCTCCCCACCCCGCAGGCTTGTCATGACCAAGAAGACCGTACTCAATGCCCTCCATCGCGAACTCGGCGCGCGCATGGTCGATTTCGGCGGGTGGGACATGCCGATCAGTTACGGCTCGCAGATTGAAGAACACCACGCCGTGCGCCGCGACGCCGGCATGTTCGATGTGTCGCACATGACCGTGGTCGACCTGCATGGCGCCCGCACGCGCGAATTCCTGCGCCACCTGCTGGCCAACAGCGTCGACAAACTCAAGATGCAGGGCAAGGCGCTGTACAGCTGCATGCTCAACGAGCAGGGCGGGGTGATCGACGACCTGATCGTGTACCTGCTGGGCGACGAACATTTTCGCTTGGTCGTCAACGCAGCCACGCGCGACAAGGATCTGCCCTGGATCGAACAACAGGCCAAGGCGTTCGGCGTCACGGTCAAGGAGCGTCCCGATTTCGCCATGATCGCCGTGCAAGGGCCCAACGCGCGCGCCAAGGTGCTTGGCCTGCTGCACGAGGTGGATCGCCCGCGCATCGAAAAGCTCGGCCGCTTCGCCGCCGCCGCGGCGCAAGGTCCGCATGGCATGCCGCTGTTCATCGCGCGCACCGGTTACACCGGCGAGGACGGTTTCGAGATCCTGTTGCCGGAAGAACACGCCGTGGCCTTCTGGAAAGCATTGGCCGCAGCCGGCGTCGCCGCGTGCGGCCTCGGTGCGCGCGATACCCTGCGCCTGGAAGCGGGCATGAATCTCTACGGCCAGGACATGGACGAAAACGTCACGCCATGGGAAGCCAGCCTGGCATGGACGATCTCGCTCGACGAAGGCCGCGACTTCATCGGCCGCAAGGCGCTGGAAGCACAAAAGGCCGTTGGCGTGCCGCGCACGATGGTCGGCCTGGTGCTGGATGAAAAAGGCGTGCTGCGCCACGGCCAGAAAGTGCTCACGCCGCAAGGCGAAGGGGAAATCCTTTCCGGCAGCTTCGCACCCACCTTGAACAAGTCGGTGGCGTTCGCACGCATTCCGGCAGGTGTCGCCGACAACGTGCGGGTCGACATCCGCGGCCGCGAGGTGCCGGTACGCGTGGTGAAGTTTCCGTTCGTGCGCGATGGCAAAGCCTGCGAAGGCATCTGAGCGCCAATGGCCTGTCGGGCTTGAATGATCGGCGCACTTGCAACCCGGCCAACTCAAGTCCGAGAGGCTCCGGGATGTCCCATCCCGCAACGTCAGCAGTTAGAATCCGCACTTTCACCCCTTCATCGAAATCACTGGACCCGACCATGAGCGCGAGCGAAATTCCCGGCGATCTGAAATTCCTCAAGTCCCACGAGTGGGCCCGTGTCGAAGACAACGGGTTGGTTCGCGTGGGCATTTCCGACCATGCACAAGAGCAGCTTGGTGACCTGGTCTACGTCGAACTGCCGGAGGTGGGCGCCACGGTGCAGGCCGGAAGCGGCGCCGCCACGGTGGAGTCGGTCAAGGCCGCTTCCGACATCTATTCCCCCGTTTCCGGCGAGATCGTCGAGGTGAACGAAGCCCTTGCCGACAAGCCCGAAACCATCAATGAAGACGCCTACGGCGAAGGCTGGCTGTTCGTGGTGAAGGCCAGCGATCGCGGCGAACTGGACGAACTGCTCGACGCCGATGCCTACGCCGAACTGGTCGAGAACGAAGATCATTGACGTGCGATCGGCGTGACATGAGAACGGCCGCCTAGGCGGCCGTTCTCATGTCGGCGGTATGTGTAGAAGTTTCCGCAACAACGCAACGCAGCCTCTACAGACGTTGCATGGCGACCGCCGAAGGACGGCGTCGATCACGCATCGCATGCATGCGACGGCCGGTGGTCGCGGCGCGCATCGAGGGCGATCGGGATGTTCCGGACACCCGTCGGCACCGGTTGCGACGTCTCCCGGTCTAAATTCGTTCATGCTTCCGGATCGCCCGTTCGGGCGGTCGGAACGGCACGCCGCCTCGCACCATTGCACGCTTTGCATTGGCGGCATGCATGTATCAACGCGAATGAGAAAAATCACATTTTTAGCTTGTTTTTGGCCTTTTTCTAGAAACGTGCGAAGCAAATCATCAGGATGTCTGGACGGCTGATCGCATTGCATCGAGTCATCGAAATACCATCCTCCGTGCCGTGTCGACGACCGATCGTTCGGGCGAAGGGATTGATTTCATGGCAAAAATCAATTGACAGTTGAAATGTTCAGGAATAGCTTTCGCACCATAAACGGGGAACGTTTCCAATGGTGGCATCGAAATACATCCAACCTTACGTAGAACATGGAGAGAAAGCGGAGGCGGTAAGAAAGATCACTGTCTCCATTCCCATGCATGTATTGCGACTGCTGTCGGATCTGCGTACTTACCGACAGGTGAACAATTTGAGGCACGCCACGAACAGCGATCTGCTGGTTGAGGCGTTCCTCCACGCTTTTACTGGGCAACCACTGCCAACTGATGAGGAGCTAAGACGAACTATGGCCACTGCCAAGAAAACTGCACGTAAGTCGGCGAAGAAAGCCGCCAAGAAAACCACTCGTAAAACTGCCGCCAAGAAGCGGCCGGTCGCCAAGAAGGCCACCGCCAAGAAGCGCACCGCGCGCAAGACCGCCAAGAAGGCAGGTGCCAAGCGCGTAGGTGCGAAGAAAGCCACCGCCAAGCGCGTTGGCGCCAAGAAGGCCGCCAAGAAGGCAACGCGCAAGCGCACTGCCAAGAAGGCAGCCGCTGCCAAAGTCGTAAAGGCCACCAAGGCCGCCAAGGCCCCCCGGGCCAGCAAGAAGTAAGCACAACAACTAGACGTTTCACTCGATTTGTCTCCCTGCGGTGCCCAGCGCAGGGAGGTGGTTCGAAAGCATTTCGTCCCGGCCTCGTGCCGGGACGCTTCATTTCTGGGGAACGTAAATCGGGAATCGTAAATAGTTAAGAACCGTGACGCGCGCTTCGCCGGGATGCGCTCCAACGATTCCCGATGGACGATTTACGATTTCCGGCAGTCCGCCAGCCCCCACATTTGCTGTGTCGACTCAATCGCGATACCTTTGCCCCATCCGCGCCGCGGCAAAGCTGGGGGCCGCACCTGGATAACAGGGGGGAAGCGCGGGTATCTGATGCCACTGCAGTAGTGAAAAATCATGGATACCCGAAACAATCGTCATGCGCACTCGCTTGCGCGCGGGGCCATCAAGCCCGTCATCATCGCGGTTCTTGCCGTCGTTGCCGGTCTTGCCATCGTGTCCTGGTTCCTGATCATCAAGCCTCACGAGGACTTGATGAGCACGGACTCGGGCGGACACCCCTCCACGCCGGTCAATGTCGGCCAGCAGCAGGCGGCGGCGCCGCCGGTGAACGTGGATGCGCTAAGCATCAACGAGCTCTTGTCCGAAGCGCGCAAGGCGATGAACGAGCAGCGCGTGCTGGCGCCGGCGGGCAATAACGCTTTCGAGTTCTACCTTAAGGTGTTGCAGAAGCAGCCCGGCAACCAGGTCGCGGCAGACGCCCTGCGTGAAACGTTCCCGTTTGCCGCCAGCAATGTCGAGCAGGTCATCAACCAGCGCGAGTTCGACGAAGCCGATCGCGAGATCAACCTGCTGGCCAAGGTCGACCCCACCAACTACACGCTGACCATTCTGCGTTCCAAGCTGGATGCCCAGCGCAAGACACTCGACGAGGAGCAGCAGAAGCAGCTCGATCAGCAGCACCAGGCCGAATTGGCGGCGCAGAAAGCGGCGGCCGACAAGGCTGCGGCAGAAAAGGCGCTGGCCGACAAGGCGGCAGCGGACAAGGCAGCGCAGCAGCAGGCGGTGGCTGCGCAGCAAAAGGCCCAGGCACCACAAACCAGGCAGGCATCGCCAGCCGCGGCGACCAACCAGGTGGCGAGTTCGAATGCCTCGGCCGGCGGCGGCGAAACGCGCGACGCCATTCCGATCTCCACCATCAGTCCGCGCTACCCCGCCACGGCGCTGCGCAATAACCAGGAAGGCTGGGTGGATGTGCAATACACGGTCAACGCGGATGGCAGCGTCAGCAACATTTCGGTGACCAGCGCCGAACCACGCCACGTGTTTGACAACGCGGCTATCGATGCGCTGCGCCGCGCCAAGTTCTCGCCAGCGATGCGCAATGGCACGGCGATCGCTTCACAGCAGCAGAAGCGGATCGAGTTCAGGCTCAGCGCATCGCAGTGATGTTTCGCTGCGCGCTTCGCGGCGGGCACGAAAAACATGCTTCGTTTCCCTCGCCCCGGCAAAAGCCGGGGCGACGCGTTTCAGCGCTGCTGGTGCGGAGAACGCGGGTGGGGCGCGTGTTACCCGCGACGATGCGGCGTGCGCCGCGCCTTCGTCGGTGCCGTCCGAGTCTTCGGCGGATCGCTTTCCACCCCGGCCCAGTCCACGTGCGGCAAGCCGAGCATCGCGTCGAACACCATCGGCATCAAGTCGGTACCCACCGAGCCTGGCGAATTCCACATCGACACCATGCCCACGTGGTATTTCGGGAAGAACGCGATCATCGTGCGATAGCCCTCGACCGCGCCGGCGTGGAAGATCATCGTTTCGCCTGCGTAGGTGAACACGCGCCAGCCCAAGGCATAACTGGCTGCGGTGAGGCGGGCTCGGCGCCATGGGGAACCGTGCATCTCGGTCGGCGTCGGCACGCCGGGTGCATGCAGTTCATCCAGCAATGATGGCGGCAGCACGTCGGGGCGGCCGCCCATCTGCGCGATCAGCCATTGCTCCATATCGCGCAGGCTGGCGTTGACGCCGGCGGCCGGCGCCACGCGGTAATAGGCTTCCTTGGGCTCGAACGACTCCCACTCGTGTGCGCCATGCGGGCGGTTTGGGTGCGCCCAGCTCTTGCTGTTTTCCAGTGCCTCGCGGCCATAACTGGCGGTGGTCATGCCCAGCGGAAAGAACAGGCGCTTGTCGACCTGGTGATAGAAGAAGTCGTCGGTTTCGGCGTAGATCAGATCGCCGATCAGGCTGAAGGCGACGTTCTGGTAGCCGTAGCACTCACCCACGTTGCAGGTCAGCGTTACTTCGTCGAGCTTGCGCACCAGTTCTTCGTAGGGAATGTTGTCTTCCAGCAATTGGTCGTAGGTGTTGTGCGGCAGCCCGATGCGCTGTCCCAGGATGTCCCGCACCGTGGCGGCGCTCGACGCCTGCGCATCTTTCAGCTGGAAAAACGGCAGCACATCGGCCAGCTTGGTATTCCAGCTGAATCGGCCATCGTCGATCAGCAAGCCGGCGACTGCCGTGGCAAACGCTTTGGAAAGCGAGGCCAGGCGGAACACGGTGGTGGGCGTGATCGGTTCCTGGGTGGCGACGTCCGCGTAGCCGATGGTGCGCTCGAAGGCCACTTTGTTATCCACCACCACCGCTGTGGCGAGCCCGGCCACTTCGTTGCGCTGCGCCACCACATCCAGCCAATGCGAATACGCGTCCAGCGCTGCCTTGATGCGTTCGGGCGGGATCGCGGCGCCGAGATCGGGGCTGTTGTCTTGATGTACCGGGCGAATGTCGGGGGTGGACGGCGTATCCGTCGATGCGCGCGCAGCAGAAGCGGGGAGCCCGGTGGCGGCGATGCCGAGCAAACCGGCGATCAGCAGGGGAAGCTTACGAAACTGCATGCTACTCACTTCTTGCGGGCGTGCTGCCACGCTTCGGGTCATGGGCTGATGGGGTCATCCATGGGTGAGCACCGGATTGTCCTGTACTTCAGGCACGGTCACAACGCCGTGATGCCGCACGTTCGTTTCTGCTGCACCGCGTCGGAATCGCCTGGACCGGTGGCGCCCGGTAAATCGTCCACCGATCCTGCATCACGCCAGCAGCAGGGCCGCGGCGCGTTCAGCGATCATGATCACCGGCGCATTGGTATTTCCGCTCGGTAGCGCCGGCATCACCGAGGCATCCACCACGCGCAGGCCGCTCACGCCGCGTACGCGCAACTCGCTATCGACCACGGCTTGTTCGTCGTGCCCCATGCGGCAGGTGCCCACCGGGTGGTAGATGGTTTCGGCCTTGCGCCGGATGAAGGTTTCCCAGTCAGCGTCGCTGACCAGCGCGGATTCGGGAAACACATTCGGGCCGCGATAGGGATCAAAAGCCGATTGCGCAAGGATCTCGCGCGAAAGCTTGGCGGCTTCGATCATCCGCGCCAGATCGTGACCTTCTGGATCGCTGAGATAGTCCGCATGAATCGCGATCGGTGCCGATGGATCGGCAGAGCGCAGACGCAGCCGGCCGCGGCTGCGCGGATGCAGATAGCACGCATGCAGGGTGTAGCCATGCCCCGGCAGGCGATGGCGGCCGTGATCGTCCAGCAAGGCCGGCACGAAATGGAACTGGATATCGCAGCGTGCATCCGTCGCCAGCCGACTGAGTACGAAGCCGCCCGATTCGGCAATGTTGGAACTGCCGGGGCCGTCGTGGTGGCGCAGATAGCGCCAGCCCACAGCGAGTTGGTTGAGTTTGTCGTAGGTGATCTTGCGTGTGCAGCGCACCAGCGTGCAGATATCCAAATGGTCTTGCAGCCCTTCGCCGACACCTGGCAGATCGACGATCGGCGCGATGCCGTGTTCGCGCAAATGCGCGGCCGGACCGATTCCCGACAACATCAACAATGGCGGTGAGTTGATGGCACCGGCAGCCAGAATGATCTCGCCGGCACGTACGGTCTGCGTACCGCGGGCGTGTCGTAGCTGCACGCCGGTTGCCCGTCCATGTTCGATCAGGATGCGCTCCACCAGCGCGTGCGTACGCACCTGCAGATTGCGGCGGGTACGCGCTGGGCGCAGATACGCCACCGCGGTGGAGCAACGTGCCCCTGCACGCTGCGTGACCTGGTACAAGCCGAACCCAGCCTGTTCCGGACCGTTGAAATCGTCGTTGCGCTGGAAGCCTGCGCTGACCCCGGCATCGACCAATGCGGCAGAGAGTTCATTGTGGTGGCGCAGATCCGAGACGCACAACGGCCCATCCGCCGCATGCAGTGCGCTGGCGCCGCGCGTGTTGTTTTCGCTATGCAGAAACCACGGCAGCACTTGCGGCCATGACCAGCGCATGTCGCCCGTCGCGTGCGCCCAGGCGTCGTAATCGGCCGGCACGCCGCGCACGTAGCACATCGCGTTGATCGAACTGGAGCCGCCCAGCGTCTTGCCGCGCGGCCACCATAGGCGTCGCCCGAGCAGGCCTGGCTCGGGCTCGGTGGTGTAGTTCCAGTCGAGCCGGTGGTTGTTAGCCAGGTGTGCAATGCCGGCTGGCATGCGGATGAAAGGGTGCCAGTCAGCGCCGCCGGCCTCCAGCAACAGAACGCGTTTGCCCGCGTGCGCGCTCAAACGATGGGCCAACACGCAACCGGCCGAGCCTGCTCCGACGATCACATAGTCGTATTCCATATCGCCCCCTGAACTGGTATCGCATGAGCATGCTAGTCTTGCGCCGCCTCCCGCTGGAAGCCGACCAGTGCGTTTGCCGCTCCCCGATTCCGTACGTCGCGACGCCACGCCGATGGTGTCGGCGCTTGCGTTTTTTTTCCTGCTGACCTCGTACTACATCATCCGCCCGGTGCGCGACCAGCTTGGCGGGGCCGTAGGCTCCACGCAATTGCCGCTGTTCTACCTCGCCACGTTCGTGGCCATGCTGCTGCTGACGCCAGTGTTCGGCATGCTGGTGGCGCGTTTTCCGCGGCGGCGACTGCTGGGCTGGAGTTACAGCTTCTTTATCGTTTGCTTGCTGGGTTTCATTCCGGCGTTCCTCGCGCAGGACCGCATCGGCGCGCGGACATTGGGAGTGGTGTTCTTCATCTGGGTCAGCGTCTTCAACCTGTTCGTGGTATCGCTGTTTTGGAGTTTCATGGCGGATGTCTTCGATAGCCGGCGCGCGCGCGAGGTGTTCTCGCTGATTGCATTGGGGGGCATGGCCGGCGCCATATCCGGTCCGTCGATCACCGGTGTCTTGGTTGGCCTGGTCGGTGTTGCGCCCTTGTTGCTGGTGTCCGCGGCGATGCTTGGCGTGTCGCTGGCATTGCTGTTGCGCATTTCCGTGCAGCGGGCCGAAGGAGACAGCGGGGAGCAACCGGTCGGCGGTTCGCTTTGGGCGGGTATACGAGAGCTGTGGTCGCGTCCGTTCCTGCGTTGGATGGCGATCCTGATGTTGCTCGGCGATGGGGTCGGCACACTGGCCTATGCATTGGTGGCCGACTATGCCAAGGCGCACCTGGTGTCTGCCGCGACGCGCACGGCGTTCTATGCGCACATCGATCTGGCCGTGAATCTGCTTGGTGCTTTGCTGCAGCTCACGCTGTCACCGTGGTTGCTCATGCGCCGTGGCGCCATCTGGGCGCTGGTGCTGCCGCAGCTGGTGAACCTTGGGCTGTTGATCATGGTGATGGCCGGCGGCCATGCGCAGGTAAGCGTGCTGGGTTACGGCGTGCCGCTCTTGGCGCTGATGATGGTCGGCACGCGCGGCTTCATGTACGGCATGACCAAACCCGCCAGCGATGCACTCTACACGCGAGTGCCGCGCGAGACGCGCTACAAAGGCAAGAATTTCGTGGAAACGGCGGTGTGGCGCTTCGGCGACGTGGTGATCACCAGCGGCATCAGTGGCCTGGTGAAGCTCGGTATCGGCGTGGGCAGCATTGCGCTGATCGGCGTAGGGGCCTCGTCACTGGCGGCGTGGATCGCGCGCAAGGCAGCCACTTCACCGGATTTGGCGTCGGAAACGAAAGCCGGGACGGGGCAACAGCAAACGGGGAACGAAAGCCTCGCGTGATGCTTCGCGTTCCCCGCGGCTGGTTCAGCTCGTAATGTACCGCTGCAACTGCTCGATCTGCTCTGCTTGCGCGCTGATCACTTCCTTGACCAGGTCGCCGATCGAGATGACGCCCATCACGCGGCTGCCCTGTACGACCGGCAGATGGCGTATGCGGCTGTCGGTGCACATGCGCATGCAATCGAACACATCGGTATCCGGCGTCACGGTCAGTACCGGGTTGCTCATGATTTCCGACACCGGCGTCTGTGCCGATGACCTACCCTGCAAAATGACTTTGCGCGCGTAGTCGCGTTCGGAAATGATGCCCACCAGCTGCTCGCCACGCATCACCAGCAAGGCGCCGACGCGCCGTTCCGCCATGTGTTTGATCGCTTCCAGCACCGGCGCTTCCGGTGCAATCGCATAGATGTCGCTGCCTTTCCTGTCCAGCAAATGCTTGACCTGACGCATCGGACCTCCCCGGCGGCCGCAGTAATGGCCGCGTGGGGACAGTTTAGCGCTGCGGCGTTGCCTCGGTGTGAACCGGCGTGCGTGCGGTTGGCGGGTGTTCTTCCTCAATGAAATAAAGCGGCCGTTGCTTGGTTTCGTTGTAATTGCGGCCCAGGTATTCGCCGATCACGCCCAGCGCCAGCAACTGGATGCCGCCCAGGAACAGGATTACCACCATCAGGCTCGGATAGCCCGGCACCGGATCGCCATGCAGCAGCGCCTTCAGCATCACCTTCAGGCCGAACAGGAACGCCACCACAGAGGCAGCAAGACCGGTCCAGGTGGCTAGTTTCAGCGGCGCGCTCGAGAAGGACGTGATGCCCTCGATGGCGAGCTGGGTGAGGCGCCAGTAATTCCATTTGGTCTGGCCGGCCACGCGCGGGTCGCGCAGGTACGTCACCGCAGTCTGGCGATAGCCGATCCAGGCGAACAGGCCTTTCATGAAACGCTGCCGTTCGCGCAGTTGCGACAAGGCGTTCAGCGCGCGGCGGGAAAGCAGGCGGAAATCGCCGGTATCGCGTGGCACCGGGACTTCGGAGAGCGATTCCATCGTGCGATAGAACGCGGCGGCGGTGAAACGTTTCAAACCGGTCTCGCCGGCGCGGGCGGAGCGGGTGGCGTACACCACGTCATAGCCGGCCTGCCATTGTTCCACCAGCTGCGGGATGAGCTCGGGCGGATCTTGCAAATCCGCATCGATCACCACCGCGGCGTCCGCGTCGACGTGATCCAGTCCGGCTGTCAGCGCCGCTTCCTTGCCGAAGTTGCGCGACAGTTTCAGCGTACCTACGCGCGGATCGGTAGCCGCCAGCGACTGCATGATCGCCCAGGTATCGTCGCGGCTGCCGTCGTCGACGTACAGCACGTCGGAGGTCAGCGTCAGCTGGCCCAGCACGCCGGCAAGCCGTGCATGGAAGGCGGCGAGCACAGCCGATTCGTTATAGGCGGGAACGACAACCGTGAGTCGCGGCATGCCGGATATCCATGTTCACGTAGGAAGGCATGCAAAGTGTAAACGTTGCCCCGCAGTGGATGTTCTAACGCCGCCGCGCGGGGCGCGCGTCGCGCGGCGGCTGCCGGCTTTCCAGATAGCTGGGGCCGCCCAATTGATGGATCTGCTGCTCGATCCAGCGTGCGCGCTCCAGCACATAGCTGCTTGGGCGATCGACGTGGAAGCGATCCGGATTGGGCAGCACCGCCGCCAGCCGTGCTGCTTGCGCCGGGCCAAGCTGTGCCGGGGACATATGGAAAAACGCCTCGCTGGCCGCGCCTACGCCGTAGATGCCATCCCCAAACTGCGCGATATTCAGATAAACCTCCAGGATGCGCTGCTTCGGCCAGGTCAGTTCCAGCAGCACGGTGAAGTACGCTTCAAGCCCCTTGCGCACGAAGCTGCGCCCGTTCCAAAGGAACAGGTTCTTGGCCGTCTGCTGGCTGATCGTGCTGGCGCCGCGCAGGCGCCTGCCGTCATCGGCGGCATCAATGGCGTTTTCGATGGAATCGAAGTCGAAGCCGTGATGGAACGGAAATTTCTGGTCTTCGCCGGCCACCATCGCGATCGGTGCCCACGGCGATATGCGCGACCACGGCACCCAATGCTGCCGCAACTGGAAATCCTTTTCGCCGTGGATCAGCGCGTCCACGCGGCGCTCCATCATCACCGCCGACGTCCATGGCGGCACAAAGCGCAAGACCAGCACCACCAGCCAGCTCAGGGCAACCCATGACAGGGCCACGATACCGGCGTAACGCAACAGGCGTCGAAAAGGCGGAAAATGCGGCATGGTGTCGATCGGCAAGGAAACGGGTGAAGTATAAAAGCTGTTATCGCCGGCCATTGTTCGTTCCCGCCCGCATCCCCATATTCCCTCCTTTGTGTTGTGTGAGGTAGTCCTGCTTGGAAAACGTGCTTGCCGAGGATGTGCTCCATCGTTTCCTGTTGGAAAGTGCCGGTGTCCGCGGCGTGATCGTGCGGTTGGGTCCCGCATGGCGCGAAGTGGCCGGTCGTGCCGAGTACCCAGTGCCGCTGCTGGATCTGCTGGGCCAGACCCTGGCGGCGAGCGCGCTGCTGACGGGCAACATCAAGTTCGAAGGCGCATTGTCGGTCGAACTGAAGAGCCAGGGCGCCCTGCGCCTGTTGTTTGCCGAATGCACTGACGCCGGCCGCCTGCGTGGATTGGCGCGTTGGAATGCAGAGATTCCCGATGCGCTTGCGTTAAGTGAATTGCCACAGGCCCTTATGGCCATCACCATTGGCCAGGTCGAGCGCGGACAGCGTTATCAAGGACTGGTCGATCTCAAGCATCCCGACTTGGCTGGGGCGCTGGAGAATTATTTCCAGCAGTCCGAGCAGTTGCCGGCCCGGTTCGTGCTGGCGGCCAACGAGCAGCATGCGGTGGGATTGATGCTGCAGAAGTTGCCGGGCGAGGGTGGTCACGATGTGACGCAGGATGAGGACGGCTGGCCGCGCGTCGAACATCTCACGGCCACCTTGGGGCGCGATGAACTACTAAGCGCGCCGCCGGAAGCATTGCTCTATCGCCTGTATCACGAGGAAACCGTGCGTCTGTTCAAGCCGCGTCCGCTGGCGTTCGGCTGCAGCTGCTCGCGCGAGCGGGTGGAAGCCATGTTGCGCTCGCTGGGCCGCGCAGAAATCGAAGCGACGCTGGAATCCCAGCAAGGCACCATCGAAGTCACTTGCGAGTTCTGCGCGCGCACGTATACCTTCGATCGTGTGGATGCCGAGCATCTGTTGAGCGGTGGCACGGCGGCCAGTTCGACGGTGCAGTGAGTCGTGGGGCGTACATCGGGAATCGTAAAAGCGGGATTCACCGCAAGCTGCTTTGCCGAGTCCCGATTCCCGGCTATTCCCCCAGCCATACTTCGGCAGGCCGCGGCTCGGCAAACAGAAAGCCTTGGCCGAAGCGGCAACCGATATGCCGCAGCATTTGCCGTTGCTCGTCATCTTCGATGCCTTCGGCAATCACCTGCATCTGCAGCGAGTCGGCCAGCACCTGGATCGCGCGCACCACCGGCACGCTGTGGCTGTTGGCTTTGGCCAGTTCGATGATGAAGCTGCGGTCGATCTTCAACGTTTCGATCGGATACTGGTGCAGATAACTCAGCGACGAATAACCGGTGCCGAAATCGTCCAGCGCAATGCTCACACCGTGCTGGCGCAGGTTGTCGAGTATGCGCTTCACCTGGGAGGGATTTTCCAGCAGCGTGCGCTCGGTGACTTCGATGCGCAGCGAGCGCGGATTGACGCGATGGGCGCGGAGCAAGTCGAGTAGCCGATCATCCAGGTCGGGCTGGCGGAAGTGCCGGCCCGACACGTTGAGGCTGACGAAGCCTTCGGCGCCGGCCAGCACGCTGGCTTGCGAAGCAATTTGCTCGAAGATCTGCCAGTCGATGCTCTCCGCGCTGCCGTTTTCCTCGGCCACGGCGAGGAAGTCGCCCGGGCAGAGCAGGCCGCGCACAGGGTGACGCCAGCGCAGCAAGGCCTCGTAGCCGACCGTACGGCCGTCTTCCAGCGCCACGATCGGCTGATAGAACGGCACGAACTCGTTGCGGCTCAGCGCGCGGCGCAGGTCGCCTTCCATTTCCAGCAGCGAGACCACTTCGCGACGCAGGCGATCGTCGAACACGGCGGCGCGGTGGCGGCCTTCGTCCTTGGCGCGGTACATGGCGGCATCCGCGTCGCGCAACAGTTCTTCCGGTTGCTGGTAGTGCTGGCCGGGCAGCGCAATGCCGATCGAGGCGGAGGTGAAGATTTCCTTGACGCCCAGGCGGAACGGGATGTGCAACTCGGCGATGATGCGTTCGGCCACCAGCCTGGCCTTGCTGATGTCGCTGATGCCTTCCAGCAGCACGGCGAATTCGTCACCGCCCAGGCGCGCCACCAGGTCGCGCGTTTTCAGGCAGGCGCGGATGCGGCTGCCTGCCTGGAACAGCAGGTCGTCGCCGATCAGGTGGCCGACCGAATCGTTGATCACTTTGAAGCGGTCCAGATCGATGAACAGCACGGCGAACAGCTTGGTCGGATCGGTGTGATACGCCTGCAACGCCTGGCCCAGTCGCTGCAGCAGCAGCGTGCGGTTGGGCAGCCCGGTGAGCGAGTCGTGCAAGGTTTCGTACATCAGCCGGCGCTCGACGCGTTCGCGCTCGGCGATCTGTTCGCGCAGGTCGCGGTTGGCCAGCGCCAGTGCGCGCGTGCGTTCGGTCACGCGGCGCTCCAGGTTGATGTAGGCCTGCTTCAGCGATTCGCTGGTCTGCTTGCGCTGCAACGCGTTGGCGATGTGGTAGCTGACGAAGGTGAGCAGTTCCTGGTCGCGCGCGTCATAAATGTGCTTGGGTGAGTAGCTCTGCACCGCCAGCACCCCTTTCACGCGATCGTCCCAGACCAGCGGCACGCCCAGCCAGCAGACGGACCTCACGCCTATTTCCTGGCACTCGCCCGCCTCGGCCAGCCGGTCGAAAGCCTGGCGATCGGCCAACAGGGGTTTGCCGTGCTTGAGCACGTATTCGGTGGCGCCATGGCTGACGGGACGCGGTACGCGCGTAGGCGCTACCTCGTCGATCGAGTAGGGAAACGTGATCGTTTGCCCGCTTTCGTCCAACAGTGCGATGTAGAAGTTGCGCGCGTACAGCAAACCGCCGACCACGCGATGCACGGCTGCATAGAAGTTCTGCTGGCTTTCCGGCGCGCTGGCCAGCTCCGCGATGCGGAACAGCGCCGATTGCAGGCGTTCGCCGCGCTGGCGCTGCAGTACCTGCTGGCGTAGCACGCGATTGGTGGCGCGCAGTGCCGCTGTGCGATCGGCCACGCGCCGTTCCAGTTCCGCGTGCGCTTCGCGCCGCTCCAGCGCCGTCTGCATGTGTTGCGCGACGTAATTGAGCAGGTCGCGGTCATGATGGGTGTAATGCGTGTCCGGTCGGTAGCTTTGCACCACGATGCCGCCGACGGCCTGGGTGCCGCGCAACAGCGGCACGCCCAGCCAGTATTCGCATGCCGGGCCGACCAGGGTGAAGCGGCCTTCCAGCTGGCGGGCCAGTTCTTCCACCGAGCCCATGATCGGTTGACCGTTTTGCAGCAGGTTCCAGGTCAGGCTGTAGCGGATGTCTTGCAACGGATGGCTTTCATCCGCCGCGGGGGGCTTCTGGTCGACCGTGTCCACATAATAAGGAAAGCGCACGCTGTCGCTGGCCGGGTCGTACAGGAAAATGTAGAAGTTCTCCGCGTACATCAGCATGCCGACGATGGCATGCAGCGATTGCATCATCTCGGTCATGTTGTGCGCGGTGCCTGCCAGCTCGGCGATGGCGTACAGCGCGCGTTGCAGGCGTTCGGCCATGGCCAGGCGCGAGATGGATTCGTAGAGCCGGCCGGTTTCGCTCAGTTGCCGCAGGCGGATGGCTGCAAGGCGGCCAAGCCAGGCCAGTTCGGCGCTTGCTTCCGGGCTGGGGACGAGTTCCGCTTCCCAGATCAGCATTTGCAGGCTTTGCGGGTCCACGGCCAGATTGAGCCGGCCCGGCTCCTGGCTGCTGTTGGCCTCGGGAGGCAGCCAGCGCAAGGTTCCATGCAGACCCAGATGGCTCAGTGCCGTCTCGCAAATCTCCAGGACGCTGGCCGCGTCGGCGGCCCGGAACAGCCGTTCCAGCGTTTCACGCAGCGCTGCCGGCAGGGTTCCACCGGGAGCTGGCGTGAAATTGCGGCTGTCTGGCATTGAACTCATGACCTATGAGCGTGTCCATGCGCGATATGTCGGGTGACTATATAGTGAAGATACCGTCATGTGGCGGTGCTCACAGGTTTCACAAACCTGTACGGCCGCTACCGCTTCCATGCATTCGCCGTGCCAGCCAAAACGTGTTCACGAAGCCGTTTTTGTCGGCTCTGCCGCAGAAAAACCTTCCTCCTCCAGGTGTTAGTAAAAGGTAAAGTAAGGTATACTTAACCCTGGGTGTCCGGGTGCGATCGCAAGAACGGACGGGGTTGTTGGACGGTTTCGAATTTTCATGCGCCGATTGCTGCTCACATTGCCGCTGCTCTGCATGCCGCTCATCGCGGCAGGGCAGACGTTGCCGGGCGATCAGGCAAGCGTTCCGGCGTGGATGCAGTCGCCGCAGGCCCTGCTGAAAACCGGTCAACAGCCGCCGCTGCAGGGATCGCTGCTGGTGCAGTCTCAGAATGGCACCACCGCAGACGTACAAGCCAGCAGCAATACGTCGCTGTCGCTCAATCCCCTTTCCGGCGGTACGGTCAATCGCAGCACGGTGCAATATGGCGTGACGCCCAACGTTTCCGCGCAAGCGGGTGTTACGCAGCGCTCGTGGGCCACGCAGCCGCGCATCATCAGCAGCGAAGTAGGGGCCACCTACAACGATGGCCGCTACAGTCTCGGTCTCAGTGTGGCGCAGGATCAGGTTCCCAATCCCACGCCGCTGCCGCGCGTACTGCCCGGTGCCGTGCCCGGCGTCAACGGGCTACCGGATTTCGATAGCGCCACCCAGTTGAATGCGCAGGGGCGCTTCGCCTTGAACGCCAACAGCGGCGTGCTGCTTGGTGCAAGCATGGGGCGCATCCGCTTGCTGCCCGGCAATCAATTGGGCCTGACCACGCTGGACCAACGCGCGTTGAGCTTCGGCATCCAGCACGGCCCGGTCAGTACCAGCATCGTCGGCCGCTCCATGCAACCCGAACCAGGCACCGGCGTGCCGGGCTTGCTCAATGCCGATCGCCGCTGGAACAGTATCGACCTGGGCGTCACCTGGCATTTGCCGTGGCAGGGTTCGCTGAGCTTCGGTGCACAGAATCTGTGGTCGTCCGGCAATGCGGCAAATACGCCGGCCGGTCCGCCCGAGCCGGATCAGTCACGTACGCCGTACGTGCAGTATCACCAGGATCTTTGATACGAAAACGCCCCGGCACTGGGGCGTTGGCGTTTTGTGGCAGGCCTGCGCGCAACATCTCAATCGTTTTTCCTGATCCTCACGTCGCCGCTGAAGGTTTCGACGTGGATCTTGCCCTGGCCATTGCCGGTCACCGTATCGAGCGTGCTGCCTGGACCATGTTCGGGATGCGTGGGTGTGCCGAAATCACTGCGCAGATCGCCGCTGAAAGTGTTGACGTGAAGGCTGCTGTTGAGCGCAGCGGGAAACTGTAGCTGCACGTCGCCGCTCATGCTGTCGACGCTCATGGTACCGTCCGCTGCCAGGCCACCGTTGAGCTGCACGTCGCCGGACACCGTGCTGAGATTGAGCTGCTGCCAGGGACCGCCGCCGGCCTGGATGCGACCGGAAACCGTCTGCAGATCGACCTTGCTGCCCAGCGACGGTGCGAGGATGTCGCCGCTCACGGTCTGCAATTTCGCCTGTTTTGCGTAGCCGGAGAAGGCGATGCTGCCGCTGACGGAAACGGCGTTGAGCATGGGTGTTTGCGCATGGATGCGCAGGCGGCCACTCACCGAGTTGAGGTCGATGTCGCCGCCGTCGATGCCGTCCACGCTCGCCTGTGCGCTCACCACGTTTACCTTCAATGATGAGCCGCGCGGCACCGTCACCTCCAGATTCGTGGGCTCCATCGCGTTCTCGCCGCTCCAGTTGAACCAGCTGCTATGTCCCTTGGCCTGCACGTTGATGGTGAGGTTGTTCTCGCTGCCCTCGATGGCCAATGGCTCCGCGCCATCGCCGAGCTTGCCACCCACGTGCACTTCGTTGCGGTTCCAGGTGGTGACGGTGACTTCGCCTTTGACGTTGCTGATGGTGATGTGGGCGGTAGGGGCGGCGGGATGGCTGACGTCCAATGGCGTGTCGGCAAAGGCCTGCCCTCCTGGCAGCAGGCAGAGCAGCAACGGCAGATAGCGAGTGGTTTTCATCGTTGTTATGTCCAGAGGGCTTCAGCCGGCTTGTTTCTCGAGTTCGCGCAGATAGTTCTGCTGGGCGTGGGTCTGCTGCAGCAGGCGCTGCAGCGCAGGTGAATCGGGAGCTTGCTGCATGGCCTGTTGCAATTCCATGCGCGCCGCTTCCAGCTCGAGCGCGGCGCCGGCCAGGCGCGGGTCGCTCGGCTTCCAGCGCGGTGCTTCCGCCTGCGTGGCGTGGCTGGCGACCTGCGGCATGCTCTGCGGAATCGCGTGCATGTGCCACACGACACCGCAGGCGAGCACCACGATCGCGGCCAGGCTGGCTGCCATCGTCCATATGCGCCCATGCCGTGCACGCGGCGGCGCAGCTGGCGCGGTGTCAGGGTGCGATGCGGTGTCGTCCAGCGCGGCATCGATGCGCGACCACAAATCGCTCCGTGGCGCGACCGGCTGGTTCAATCCGCGCATCTGGCGCAGCCATTCGAATTCGTTCATCGCGTTTCTCCGAGTACCTTGCGCAACAAACCTCGTGCACGATGCAGTTGCGCCTTGGACGAGCCTACCGCCATCTCCAGTTCGCTGGCGATTTCCTCATGGCGCCAGCCTTCCACGTCGTGCAATACCAACACTGCGCGCGCCCGCGGCGGCAGCTTGCCGATCGCCCGTTCCAGTTCCTCGCGCTCGGCGGCGCAGAACGGCGTTTCGCCATGTTCGGGCACGCTGTCCTCGTCGATATAGCCGACCGGATCGGCGCCACGCGCGCGGATGTCCATCAGTGCCACATTCACCGCCAACCGGTAAAGCCAGGTGCCGAACGCGCTTTGCTCGCGAAAGCTGTCCAGCTTTTGCCAGGCGCGCACGAACGCATCCTGCGTAAGATCCTCGGCGCGTGCGTGATCGTAGCCGGACAGGCGCAACATGGCGCCATGGATGCGGCCCACGTGCTGGCGATACAGGCGCTGGAACGCATGGCGGTCGCCTGCAGCGGCGGCACGCACGTCGTCCTTATCGTTGTTTCCCGCAGCGAGCGCAGGTGGCATGGCGCTTCCGGTGGCGATACAAGCGGCAGTCATCTTGCCAGCTTGGATGCAGATGGGGGCGCGAAGGTTTAGAACGTTGTCCTGAAGCCCCTCTCCCTGATAAAGGAGAGGGGACAGAAGATCAGGCATTCGCCGCCTTGCGCGGTATCTGCAGGGTCTGATGAACGCGTTGCTGCTCCTGCCGCAGGCGTGCGGGCAGGCGGTCGCCGAAGCTGTCCAGATATTCGCCAATGGCGTGCAGTTCCGTTTGCCAACCGGCATGGTCGATATCGATCAGCTCGGCCAAGGTTTCGCGCGGCAGGTCCAGGCCATCCAGTTTGAGCTCGCCCGTGGCCGGCACCGTGCCGATCGGGGTTCCCACACCGCGCGCCTTGCCTTCCACGCGGGCGATCATCCACTCCAGTACACGCAGGTTTTCACTGAAACCGGGCCACAGGAATTTGCCGTCGCGCCCTTTGCGGAACCAGTTCACGTGAAAAATCTTCGGCAGCTTGGCACCGGGTTTGTCGAACGACAGCCAGTGGCTGAAGTAGTCGCCGTAGTGGTAACCGCAGAACGGTTTCATCGCCATCGAATCGCGGCGCAACACGCCAACGGCACCAGTGGCGGCAGCCGTGGTTTCGGAACCCATCGCCGCACCCATCAGCACGCCGTGCGTCCAATCCCGCGCTTCCATCACCAATGGCAGCAGCGACGGACGGCGGCCGCCGAACACGATCGCGCTGATCGGCACGCCTTGCGCATCTTCGGCCTTGGGTGACCAGGTGGGGCATTGCTTGGCGCTGACGGTGAAGCGCGAGTTCGGATGTGCAGCCGGACCGTTGGCCGGATCGTAGGGGCGGCCCTGCCAGTCGACCACCGGCGTGCCCGGCAGGCCTTCCCACCACGGTTGCCGGTCGGCGGTGAGTGCGACGTTGGTAAAGATGGTGTCGTGCGAGATCGAGGTCAGCGCATTGGGGTTGCTGTTTAAGCTGGTGCCCGGCGCCACGCCGAAGAAGCCGGCCTCGGGGTTGATGGCATATAGACGGCCGTCGTCGCCGGGGCGCATCCAGCAGATGTCATCGCCGATGGTCCACACGCGCCAGCCGTTCTTGCGATAGCCCTCCGGCGGAATCAGCATCGCCAGGTTGGTCTTGCCGCAGGCGGAAGGGAAGGCGGCGGCGATGTAGTGGGTCTGTCCCTGCGGGTTCTCGATGCCGACGATCAGCATGTGCTCGGCCAGCCAGCCTTCGCGCCGTGCCTGGAAACTGGCGATGCGCAAGGCATGGCATTTCTTGCCCAGCAGTGCATTGCCGCCGTAGCCGGAACCGTACGACTTGATCGACAGCTCTTCCGGGAAATGCATGATGAAACGACGCTCGGGATCGAGTTCGCCGGTGGAATGCAGGCCCTTGACGAAATGCCCTTCGCGCTCGATGCGCGCCAAGGCCGCCGCGCCCATGCGCGTCATCGTGCGCATGTTGGCTACCACGTAGGGACTGTCGGTGATCTCCACGCCGCAGCGCGACAGCGGCGAATCGATCGGCCCCATGCAATATGGAATCACGTACATGGTGCGGCCTTCCATGCAGCCGTCGAACAGCGCATCGATCTTCGCGTGCGCGTCCGCCGGGGCCATCCAGTGGTTGTTCGGGCCGGCATCTTCTTCGCGTTCGGTGCACACAAAGGTGAGGTGCTCCACGCGCGCCACGTCGGAGGGATGCGAGCGATGCAGGTAGCAGCCCGGATGGGTCTGCTGGTTCAGCTCGATGAGATCTCCCGTCTGCACCATCTGTTGCACCAACGCCTGGTATTCGGCGTCGGAGCCATCGCACCAGTGGATCTTCGCGGGGCGGGTCGTGGCCGCCACGTCATCGACCCACCGGGCGAGCGCCGCGAGCTGGCTCGTCATGTTTTCCTCACTTTTGGTATGCCCATAAAAGATAGGCGCGACGCTAAGTTACGAGTACTGGCATTGCAAGTTGTGGTGCAGCATAAGTACGATTAAAGCGAAAACCAGGCGCGGAAAATCGCAGGTGCGGCAAGGGCCGCTCCAGCGATGGGGAAACCTGTTTGGCTTGACGTGCGCGCTTAGGAGGGAATCAGCGTGGCGATCATGTGTTCGACATAGGTGTCGAACTCATCGTGCGTCAGCCGCGGCAGGCCCAGCGTGAAATTCAGCTGCAGAAAGCCGACATAGGCGGCGTAGGTGAGGCGGGCCCGATTGAGTGCTTCATCGGTCGGCATGCCAGCTTCGGTGTAGGCGGTGTGAAGAAATTCGGTGCGGCGCTGGGAGACGCGCGCCATCACCGGCACCACCAAGGGATGATCCAGCGCCTTGAGCAAGGCGGCGTACACGCGATGTGCGTGCAGTTCGTGGGCGACGCGGCGGAACAATTCCGGCAGCCGTTCGCGCGGGTCGGGGATCGCTTCGATCTGACCGATGATTTCGCGCTCGCCATACTGCTCCCAGCGTTCCAATGCGGCTTGCAGCAAGGCTTCCCGGGTACGGAAATGCCAGTAGAAGCTGCCCTTGGTCACACCCAGCTGACGGGCCAGCGCTTCGACGGCCAGCGCTCCCACGCCTTGTTCGGCGATCAGGTTGAGGGCGGCATCTTCCCAGTCTTCGGCAGAAAGACGCGTACGTTCGGGTTTTTGACGGACATTCATACCCGTATGGTAGCCCATGCCGGCAAGAAACTCTGCGTGCCAGGCGCGTGGTGGCGCGGGATTTGGCCGATTTCTGGGCGGGTTGACGTCGCCCCGTGGCGCCACCCATACTCATGCGTATGGAATCCGCGAAAGCCCACCGAACCGCGTTCAGCACGGCTGATGGCCTGTCCCTCGCCGTGGAAGTGCAGCATGCGCCGGGCCGGCCGACCTTGTTGTTCGCGCATGGCTTCGGCCAGACCCGTGGTGCGTGGAACGCGGCGGCGGCGACGATGGCGGCGCGCGGTTGCCGCTGCGTCACCTTCGATAGTCGCGGACATGGCGAAAGCGGGCGCGTGGCGGGCGGTGACTACCACATGCAGCCGTTCGTCGACGATTTGCTCGCACTCGCCCATGCGCAGCCTGAACCGCCGATCCTGGTCGGTGCCTCGATGGGCGGTTTGCTGGGCTTGGTCGCGGCCGGCGAGGTGCGGCCGTCGCCGTTCCGTGCGCTGATCCTGGTGGACATCACGCCACGCTGGGAAACCGCTGGCGTCGAACGTATTCTCGCTTTCATGCAAGCGCATCCGGACGGTTTCGCCAGCTACGCCGAGGCGGCGGAGCAGATTGCCGCCTACTTGCCGCAGCGTCGCGAACGCAAGAGCGAGCAGCAATTGCGTCCCTTGCTGCGCGAAGGCGCCGACGGCCGCCTGCGCTGGCACTGGGACCCGGCCTTGCTGGCCGGCGACCTGATCAGCGAAAGCGAACGCTACCAGCCGCGCCTGTTCACGGCTGCCGCGCAGGTCGAGGTGCCGGTACTGCTGCTGTCGGGCGAGCGCAGCGACGTCGTCTCGCAGCACACCGTGGAAGAATTTCTCGCGCTGGTACCGCATGCGCGGCACGTACAGGTACCGGGTGCGACGCATATGTTGGCCGGCGATGCCAATGACGCATTCACCGCCGCCATTGCCGGTTTTATCGAAGACCTGGAATCCGCCGTGGATACGGCGTAGCCATCTGCCATGAGGTGTTGAAATGTCCGTCCTACTGACCGTGTTGGCCGCGCTGGTTGCGTCCGGCGCCTGCGCTTACCATCGCAGCAGTCTGCGTACTTGGGCGATCGCCACGATCGTCACCACGCTTGTGGTGGGATTGCTGGTGCACGCGCCGCTCACGATGGTGGTGTTGCTGGTCATCGAGCTGGCAATCGCGGTTCCGCTGCTCAATCTGGGTTTTCGTCGCAAGCAGATCAGTGCGCCGCTGCTGAAGGTCTTCGCGAAGGTCACGCCGAAGCTGTCGGATACCGAGCAGACGGCGCTGGAAGCGGGCACGGTCGGTTTCGAGGGCGAACTGTTCTCCGGCAAGCCTGACTGGCACGAGTTGCTCAAGCAACCCAAGCCCGAACTGAGCGTGGAAGAAAAAGCCTTTCTCGACGGCCCGGTCGAGCAGCTGTGCGGCATGCTCGACGATTGGCAGATCACGCACGAATTAGGCGACCTGCCGCCGGACGTGTGGGACTTCATCAAGAAGCACAAATTCTTCGGCATGATCATTCCCAAGCAGTACGGCGGCCTGGGTTTCTCTGCGCTGGCGCATTCGGCGGTGTTGCAGAAGCTCGCCACCATGTCGGCCACCGCGGCTTCCACCGTCGCGGTGCCCAATTCGTTGGGTCCGGCCGAATTGCTGCTGCATTACGGTAGCGACGAGCAGAAAAACTATTACCTGCCGCGCCTGGCCGTTGGCGAGGAAATTCCATGCTTCGCGCTCACCGGCCCGTACGCCGGCTCGGATGCGACCTCGATTCCCGATTACGGCATCGTCTGCAAGCAGATCGTCGATGGCGTCGAAACGCTTGGCATGCGGCTCAATTTCGACAAGCGCTACATCACGCTGGCGCCGATCGCCACCGTGGTGGGTTTGGCCTTCCGTTTGTACGACCCCGATCATCTGCTTGGCGACAAGGACGATCTCGGCATTACGCTGGCACTGCTGCCGCGTAGCACGCCGGGCCTGGAAATCGGCCGTCGCCATTTCCCGCTCAATATTCCGTTCCAGAACGGACCGGTGCGCGGCAAGGACGTGTTTGCACCCATGTCCACCTTGATCGGTGGCCCGCACATGGCCGGCCATGGCTGGCGCATGCTGGTGGAATGTTTGTCGGTAGGTCGTGCGATCTCGTTACCTTCCAATGCGACCGGCGGCGTACGCATGGCTGTCGCCGGCACCGGTGCGTATGCACGCATGCGCAAGCAGTTCGGCTTGGCGGTAGCGCGTTTCGAAGGCGTGGAAGAAGCATTGGCGCGCATTGGTGGTCTCACCTATGCCACGGCGGCGTTGTCGCGCGCCACAGCGGCAGCGGTCGATCGCGGCGAGAAGCCGGCGGTGCCGTCGGCGATCGCCAAGTACCACGCCACGGAATGGGGCCGCGCGATTGCCGGCGACGCCATGGACGTGCACGGCGGCAAGGCGGTGCAGTTGGGTCCGAAAAACTACGCCGGCCGCGCATGGCAAGGCGTGCCGATTGCGATCACGGTGGAAGGCGCGAACATCATGACGCGCAGTCTGATGATCTTCGGACAAGGCGCGATCCGTTGCCATCCCTATGTGCTGAAGGAGATGCACGCGCTGTCGATCGAGGATTACAGCGAACGGCTGAAGGCGTTCGACCGCGCGTTGTTTGGCCATCTGGGTTTCGGTCTTTCCAATGCCGTGCGCAGCTTCGTGCTCGGTCTCACTGGTGCGCGCATCGGTGATGCGGCCGGCGATGCTTATGTGCGCCGCTACTACCGCAAGCTCAACCGCTACTCCGCCGCCTTGGCGTTGTGCGCCGACACCTTCATGGGCGTGCTTGGCGGCAAGCTGAAGTTCAAGGAAAAGCTTTCCGCACGCCTGGGCGACGTGCTGAGCTATTTGTACATCACCAGCGCCATGTTGAAGCGTTACGAAGATACCGGCCGCCCGGAAGCGGATCGCCCGCTGCTGGCCTGGGCGTTCCACGAATGCATGTGGCGTACGCAGATGGCGCTGGATGGCGCGATCCGCAACTTCCCGGTGCGTCCCGTGTCCTGGTTGCTGCGCGTGCTGGTGTTCCCGTTCGGCCGCCGCGAAGTACCGCCGTCGGATCGCCTGGGCCGCCGCGTGGCCGCCATCATCACAGCGCCGGGCGAAGCGCGCGATCGTTTGCTGGAATGGACCTATCTCACGCCCACGCCGAACAACACGGTGGGCCGCATGAACGAGTTGCTGCCCGACGTGATCGCCGCCGAGCCGGTGGAGCGCAAGTTTCTCAAGGCACAGAAGGCCGGCCAGTTCACGTCGCATGACTACCTCGGGCAACTGGATGAAGCGCTGAAGGCGGGTGTGATCGATGCCTCCGAAGCGGCTTTGCTCAAGCGCGTGCGCGAAGGCGTGTTCGAATTCATTTCAGTGGATGATTTCGATCCCGCAGAGCTGCGCTCGGCCATCGCGCGCAAGGATCCGAAGAAGTTGGCGGATGCAGCTTGATGCAGCACAGATAGGCTGGGACGAACTCCCAGCTCCATGAAAGGATGGAAGGCTGGGGTTGTGTCCCAGCCTACGGGGACGTGTAAGGCATGAGCGCATCGCTATTGTCCTTGTACCAACGCGTCACCCGCTGGCCCTGCGGCCACTGGCTGTTCTCGCGCGCGGTTTGCCTGCGCGCCCCTTATTTCGCCACCATCGCGCCCCTGTTCATCGCCTTGGAGCCAGGCCGCTGCGAAGTACGCATGCGCGACCGCTGGCGCGTACACAACCATATCGGCAGCGTGCATGCCATCGCGCTGTGCAATCTGGCGGAACTGAGCGCCGGCGTGATGGCCGAAGCGACCCTGCCCGCGGGTGCGCGCTGGATTCCCAAGGGCATGAGCGTGGAATACCTGAGCCTGGCGAAAGGCAGCATGCATGCGGTCGCCACGCCGGAAGCACCGCTCGGCACGATCGACGGCGGCAGGGAATGGCCGGTGTGCGTAGCGGTGACGGATCCGTCGGGAGCGCCGGTGTTCCGTGCGCGCGTTACGCTGTGGGTGTCGCCTCGTAAGTCGCGCTGACACGGCGTGACCAGGACGGCCGTACGATGCTTCCGCGCCGCAAGGCGATCAACAGCAATACCACCGACACCGACGTGCATACGGCCAGCGCAACCACCGATGCCTCCGCGCCGAACGCGCCGCCGCTCAACCAGTCCGGCCCGGTGCGGGACGACACCAGCAAGCCGCTGCCGCCGGTGCCCGAGACCGGAATGCCATAGATCGTGCCCTGCGCGATGTTCCAGGCGGCATGCAGGCCGATGCAGGCCCACAGCGTCCGCGTCACGTGGAAAACCAGGGCGAGCAGGATGCCGGCCTCGATCGCGATGGCCGCGGAACTCCACAACGTGGCACTAGGGTTGAAGATGTGCGCGCCGCCAAAGAATACGGCCGAGATCAGCAGCGCCCACCAGGTGCCAAGCCCTTCTTCGACGATGCGGAACAATACCCCGCGCGTGATGATTTCTTCGCCAATGCCGGCCCCGACGCCCGCCACCAGCACGGCAGGCAACCAATTCACCTGGGGATTGGTGCCCAGCACGTGATAACTGCCGCACAGCCACAGCACACCCACCACCGTGCTGAAGAGCAGGAGCCCCGCGACGAACCAAGCCACGCCGTAGGTGGGAAGTGTGCGCAAGGACAGTTCGCGCGGTGATCGCCGTTCAACCATGCAGACCAGCACCAGGTAGGCGATCACCGAGAAGAAAAGCTCGATCGTCAAGCCAGCCAGCGCGTGCTGTAACGGCGTCGCCGTTTTGGCGAGCCAGCCCAGGCTGGCGAAAGTGCCGTGCAGCACATAGCCGACACCGAACGCTATGGCAGCAAAGATGACAATGCGCGCCGGCGGTGAATAAAGCAGCCAGCGCTGCCAGGCAGGGACCCCTGGTGGTGTGCGAAAGGCGATGTTGACGTTGCTGGACACGGCGATTCCCCATGGATGATGCGCTCAGGCTAAGTCGTCGTTTTTGCCCGGCGCAGTGCCACAGGTCACGTCGACGCCAGCACGCAGCCGTTCTTGCCGTTTTCCTTGACCTGATAGAGCGCGCGATCCGCCGCCTGGATCAATGCCTCGTCAGAATCGATCGTCGCGTTCCACAAGGCGATACCGATGCTGGCGCTTACGTGCGCCAGGAAAGCGCCGTGTTCGCGCTGCAAGGGGTAGGGTTGCGCCAGCACTTTGCAAATTTCCTGGCAACGCTGCAGCAAAGGCTCGATCTGCTCGGCGCCCTGAAAGACCAAGGCGAATTCATCGCCGCCCAGGCGCGCAGCCGTATCGTCGGCCCGCACCTGGCCGGTCAACCGTGAGGCAATCGCCTGCAGCAGCGCATCGCCGGCCGGGTGGCCGTAGGTGTCGTTCACCGCCTTGAAGCCGTCGATGTCCACCAGCGCCAGCGCGAACGGGATGCCGTGCAGCACGCTGTATTGCACCGCCGAGCGCAGCCGCTCATGGAACAGCACGCGATTGGGCAGTCCCGTCAGCATGTCGTGCGTGGCTTGATGCCGCACTTGCGCTTCGGCGCGCTGGCGCTCGGCAATTTCATCGCGCAATTGCTGATTGCGGGCCGATAGCTGCTCCAGCGTCTCCTGTAATTGCATGCGCGCGTTATGCAGTTCCAGGAATACGCGCACTTTCGATTTGAGAATGACATCGTTGATCGGTTTGGCAATGTAATCGACCGCGCCGGAGCGATAGCCTTTGAGGCGATTGATGTCATCGGAATAGGCGGCAGTCACGAAGATGACTGGCGTATCGCGCAGCTGCTCGGTTTCGCCGAGCAGGCTTGCCACTTCGAAGCCGTCCATGTCTGGCATGTTCACGTCCAGCAGGATCAGTGCGAAGTGTTGATCCAGGCAGCGCGACAGTGCTTCGTTTCCGCCGCTTGCCTCGACCAGTTCGGCACCACAGTCGGCGAGCAGGTGGCGCATGGCGACGAGATTGGCATGCGTGTCGTCGACAACCAGAATCTTGGGGATATGGGCATTCATACCAGGCAGAGTTGGTTGAGCAGAGGGGCGATATCCGAAAGGGGTAAAGCATAATCCGCACCGGCCTTGTCCAGCGCAGCCTGCGGCATGGCGGCAGCTTGGGCATCCGCGGGGGATTGCACTACCGCGATGCCGCCTAGCTCGCGGATGCGTCGTAATCCGGCGGCACCATCGGCGTTGGCGCCGGTAAGGATCACGCCGATCAACGCCTGGCGCCATACCTCGGCGGCGGAACAGAACAGCACGTCGATCGATGGCCGCGCGTAGTTCACGCGCGGGTCGGCGGACAGGGCGAACTGCCGGTTGCGTTCCACCAGCAAGTGATAACCCGCTGGGGCAAGCTGCACGACGCCCGGTTGCGCCAGCTCGCGTTCGACCGCATCGTGCACCGGCAGCGTCGAGCTTCGTCGCAATACGTCGCTCAGGATGTCCATCGTGTCGGAACGGTGACAGCACACCAGCACGGCTTGCGGCAGCCGGGCATCCAGCGCACCAAGCAGGGTCATCAGCGCATCCACGCCGCCTGCCGAACAGCCGATGACGATGGCGGCGGGCGCGTTCATTCGACGATGTCATCCAGGTGGCTGGCAAGCCGATAGATGCGTTGCGACTCGATGAAGGGCACGAAGGCTTGTGCGACTGGGGAGCGCTCCATGTTTTCGCGCGCGCCCAGGCACAGGAAGCCGGCGCGCACCAGGCTATCGCGAAACAGCGCTAGCGCCCGATTTTGCAAGGAATTGGAAAAATAGATCAGCACGTTGCGGCAGAGAATCAGGTGAGCCTCGCAAAAGACGGCGTCGGTCGCCAGATTGTGCACGGCAAAGGTCACGTTGCGGCGAAGACGCTGATTGAGCTTCAGCAGCTTGTAGCCGGCGCTGCAGTAATCGGCCAGTGAGCGCTTGCCGCCGGCGGCCTGATAGTTGCGCGACCATTGTTGTGCTTCCCGCGCCGGATAGATGCCCTCGCTGGCGCGCTGCAAAGCACGGTCGCTGAGATCGGTGGCGAAGATCTGTGTGCGCTCGTACAGCCCTGCTTCCTCCAAGAGAATCGCCAGCGAGTACACCTCTTGCCCATGCGCGCAGCCGGCCTGCCAGATGTTGATGTGCGGATAGGATGCGAGCAGCGGAAATACCTGGTCGCGCAACGCGCGGAACATGGCCGGATCGCGAAACATGTCCGACATGGGCACGGTGAGCCCTTCCAGCACGCGCGGCAGCAGTTCCGGTTCGTGCAGCATGCGTTCGGTCAAGCCGGTGATGGTTCGGCAGTCGAGCTGGTTGGCCAGCAGATGCGTGCGGCGCTTGAACGAAGCGGGCGCATACTGGCTGAAATCGTAGCCGTGGCGTTTCTGCAGCGCCTGTACGAACAGGTCCATTTCGATCCGCTCCAGCTCCGAGGCGTCCATGGTCGCGATGCCGCCTCAGTTGCGCAGCCACATGCGCATCAGCGACGCGAGCTTGTCCACGTCGATGGGTTTGGACAAGTAATCGTTCGCGCCCGCTTCCAGGCAGCGCTCGCGATCGCCGCGCATGGCCTTGGCAGTCAAGGCGATGATCGGCAGGTTGGCGAGTCCCGCTTGCGCGCGGATCGCGCGGGTGGCTTCGTAGCCGTCCATGCCGGGCATCATGATGTCCATCAGCACCAGTTCGATCTGCGGATTCTCGGCCAGCGCCTGCAAGGCCTTTTTTCCGTCCTGCGCCATGTTCACGCGCATGCCCCAGTCGCGCAGTACCTTCGACATTGCAAACAGGTTGCGCATGTCATCGTCGACCAGTAGCACGTGGTGGTCACGCAAGCCGTCGTGACTGGGTTCGGGGCCGGGGCTGTCGTGTGCATGCGGGGTGTTGCGGATGCTGTGCAGGAACAGGCTCACCTCATCCAGCAGGCGTTCCGGCGAGCGGGCGCCCTTGATCACAATGCTGTCGGTGTACTGCCGGATGCGCAGGTTTTCCTCGCGGCTCAGCTCGCGGCCCGAATACACCACCACGGGTGGAATGGTGCCGCCGGTGGCGAGCTTTTCGAGCAGATCGAGGCCGGACATACCGGGCAGCGTAAGGTCGAGCACGATGCAGTCGTAGCCGGTGCCGGCGATTTTTTCCAGCGCTTCCTCGCCGCTGCCGGCTTCATCGACGACCACGTCGTCATCCAGGCCCAGCAGGTCGCGTACGGCGCTGCGTGCCGAGGCGTCGTCGTCGATCACCAGCACATGCCGCGTACGGCCCTTGGCAAAATGCAGCAGCCGCTCGAATGCCTCATTGATCGCTTCACGCGTGACCGGTTTGGTGAGGAAGCCGACCGCGCCCAGCTCGCGTCCGCGGCTGGCGTCGTCGGTGGCGGTGAGAAAGTGCACGGGAATGTGGCGGGTGGCCGGGTCGGCTTTCAACCGCTCGATCACCATCCAGCCGTCCATGCCCGGCAACATCACATCGAGCAGGATGCCGACCGGATGATAGCGGCGCGCCAGCTCCAATCCGGCTTCGCCGTGCGGGGCGTGCAGCATGCGATGGCCTTTCTGCCGCACCATGTCGGCGAGGATGCGCGCGAAGGCGGGGTCGTCCTCCACGATCAGGATCACGCTGTCGCCCGCAGTAATGCGTTCGCGGTCGTCTTGCAGACCTTCGGCCGGTACCACCGTGCGCGTCACGGGCGGCGGCGCGGGCGCGTGGCTGATGGCTGCCGCGGGCGGCTTGCTGGCGTCTGGCGTGCTGACGCTGTGTTCCGGCAGCAGCAGCACGAACTCGCTGCCTTGGCCGACTTCGCTGCGCAGCACGATGTCGCCGCCCAGCAGCGCCGCCATGCGGCGTGAAATGCTCAAACCCAGGCCGGTGCCGCCGAACTGGCGGGTGGTGCTGGTGTCGGCCTGCTCGAACGCGTTGAAGATACGTTCCAGCTTGTCGGCAGCGACACCGATGCCGGTGTCCTTCACGCTGATCGCCAGTAGCGGCTGGCCCTGCAAGGCTTCGGGTACGGGCAGGTTGGCCGCCGGCCGGCCGATGTGTACACGCACGCTGCCTTGTTGAGTGAACTTGAAGGCGTTGCCCAGCAGGTTGTTGGCGATCTGTTCCAGTCGAGTAGGGTCGGTGTGGATGACCGGCGGCAGGCCATCGTCGAGCGTCACCTGGTAGTCGAGCTTCTTCTCGCGCGCCACGTGGTCGAAATGCCGGCGCAGGCTGCGGACAAGACTCTGCAGCGGATAATCGATCAGCGACAGTTCCATCTTGCCGGCTTCGATCTTGGACAGGTCGAGAATGTCGTTGATCAGGCGCAACAGCCCCGATCCCGCGTCGTGAATGATGCGGGCCGATTCCACTTCCTCGGCGTCCAGGTGGCCTTCGTGGTTGTCGGCCAGGCTGCGCGACAGGATCAGCAGGCTATTTAGCGGCGTGCGCAGTTCGTGCGACATGTTGGCCAGGAATTCGCTCTTGTACTGACTGGCGCGCGCCAGTTCTTCGGCCTTCTGTTCGGTCTCGCGTTGCAATTCCTCCACCTGATGCTTCTGATGGCGCAGTGAATCGGTCATCAGGCGCAGCTCTTCGTTGGATGCCTGCAGCTCGTCGGCTTGCACGCGCAGCTCTTCCTCCGATGCCAATAGGCGCTGGGATTGCTCTTCCAGCTCGATGGTCTTCGCCTGCAGCGTGTCGTTGGCGGCGCGCAGCGCTTCCTGCTGCTGGCGCATGGTGACGGAGGAAATCCGCAACTCATCCGCTTGCTCGCGCGTCTGCTCCAGCAATTGCTCGGTATTCACGGCGCGGTTGAGGTTTTCCAGCGTCAACGCGGCGAGCGGAAGCAGTTCTTCCAGCAGTTGTTCGTGATGGGCCGTCGGTGCGCTGAAGCCGCCACATTCAAGCACGCCCACCAGTTGGTTGCGCACCAGCAGTGGCAGGATCGTGAGATGGCGCGGCAACCCCGAGCCGCCGCCCGAATCGATGCGAAAGTAGTTGGCCGGAACCTCATCCATCACGATGGGTTGGCGGGAGGCTGCGCATTGCCCCACCAGACCCTCGCCGGGCATGTAGGCATCCGGGCTGTTCTGCAGGCGCAAACCGTAGCTGCCCAGCAGGTCGAGCCGCTGGCGCGATGTGTCGAAGCCGTAGAAAAGCGCGACGCCGGCATTGATCAAGGGCGCCAGCTGGGTGACCAGCCGCTCAGCGAAGTCGCGGTGATTCGTGGCCGACTGCAGGCTGGTGGAAATCGCCCCGGCATGGCTCTTCAGCTGCGCCTGCTGGTGGGATTCAACCATCATCTGCTTGAACACCTGCAACGCACGCGAGATTTCGCCGACCTCATCGCGCCGTTCGACGCCGCGGATCCGGATGCTGTGATCGTGGTTGGCGAGCCGCGTCATCGATTCGCCCAGCCGGCGGATCGGACGCGCGACCATGCGCGTGGTCAGCGAGATCACGATCAGGCCGAGCGTCAGTTCGATCAGCGCGCTGGCGATGTTGAAGTAGAGCGAGTTGTTGACTTGGCTGTCCGCATTGTGGGTGCGCAGATCGAGCAATTGCCGTTCCGTGGCAATCATGTCATCCAGCGTCGCCATGTAGTTTTCGACCTGGACGGTGCGGTGTGCCAGATAATCGTCGCGGATCGGCGCCATTTTTGCGGCGAGCTGCGGGTCGCCGGGCTTGACGGCCGACAAGGGTCCAAAAACCAGGTCTTGCAGTTCACGATTCCATTGCATCGACAGCTGCTTGACCCGGTCAATCCGCGTTTGCTGCAACGCGTTGTCCAAGGTCAGCCGTTGCACTTCCGCCAGTTGGGTCTGGAACGTGGTGTTGCTGTCTTTGACGCGTGGGAGTTCTTTGAGGTCCGGAATGAGCAGCAGTCCGCGCAAGGCTATCTGCCCGGACAAGGCCGTGCGTTGCATCTGCTCGATCTGTTGGATCGTCTGATAACTGTGCGTCACCCATTCCCGCGTTTCCGATTGCCGGTTCTCCGCGATGATGTCGGTCAGGTTATCGATGACGAACAGGCTGAGCAGCAGCCCTATCGCAAGGATGATCTTGTAGCGGATGGACAGGTGAGCCAGCCAGCCATACTTCCTTGGAGTCGGCGTCACATCGGAGCTGACCATGTGAAATCCCGCTGAGATGACAGTTGGATATGCCGCGCCCGGGTGGCGGACGCGGTCCCCTGACCATCAGATTAGCGAGATGTTTTGCCGGGTGGTACTGGTCGGTGAATGTGACGGTTGCGTGAAGAAGCCGGCGCTCAGACCTCGACGGACGCGGCGTGCTCGCGGGTGGCGGAGAAACGCACGGCCGGAGAGCGTTCCTGGGTCAGCTGCAGGTTCACGCGGGAGGGTGCGAGATAGACCAGTTCGCCGGCCCCGTCGATGGCCAGATTCATGCTGTTCTTTTCGCGGAATTCCTCCAGCTTCTTCGCGTCGTCGCAGTGCACCCAGCGGGCCGTCACCACGCCCACCGGCTCGAAGCTGGCGTCCACGCCATATTCGTCCTTCAGGCGATAGGCCACCACGTCGAACTGCAGTACGCCGACCGCACCCAGGATCAGGTCGTTGCTCATCAGCGGGCGGAAGAACTGCGTGGCGCCTTCTTCCGAGAGCTGCGCCAGGCCCTTCTGCAGCGCCTTCATCTTCAGCGGGTCGCGCAGGCGGGCGCGGCGGAACAGTTCCGGCGCGAAATTCGGAATGCCGGTGAAGTTGATCGCTTCGCCCTCGGTGAAGGTGTCGCCGATGCTGATGGTGCCGTGGTTGTGCAGGCCGATCACGTCGCCCGGGTAGGCGCTTTCCACGATCTCGCGGTCGCTGGCCATGAAGGTGAGCGCGTTGGCGATGCGCACTTCCTTGTTGGTGCGCGTCTGCAGCATTTTCATGCCGGCGGTATAGGTGCCGGAGCAGATGCGCATGAAGGCGACGCGGTCGCGATGCGCAGGGTCCATGTTCGCCTGGATCTTGAACACGAAGCCGGTGAGTTTTTCTTCTTCCGGCTTCACTGCGCGCGTGAGCGTGGCGCGCTCACGTGGCGCAGGCGCATGTTCCACGAAGAAGTCCAACAGCAGCTGCACGCCGAAGTTGTTCACCGCGGAGCCGAAGAACACCGGCGTCAGCTTGCCGGCAAGATACTGATCCAGATCGAACGGGTGCGATGCGCCCTGGATCAGTTCCAGTTCTTCACGCAGTTCGTTCCATGCTTCCGCACCGATGGCCTCTTCTACGCCAGGTGCGTCGAGGCCCTTGAAGATGGTGGAATCCTGGCGCGTGAAATTCTTGCCCGGCTCGAAGACGTGCACTTCATCCAGCAGCAGGTGATACACGCCTTTCAGGCGCTTGCCCATGCCGATCGGCCAGGTCAGCGGCGCGCAGGCGATGCCGAGCACCGATTCCACCTCGTCCAGCAGCTCGACCGGCGAACGGCCTTCGCGGTCGAGCTTGTTGATGAAGGTCATGATC
>NZ_DATJMN010000018.1:0-4124 GCF_035508675.1 Dyella sp. | reverse complement strand
GGCGATCGCCGCTACTTGGGCCAACTGGACAACACCTTCGAAAAAGACAAGGGCGTGTTTCCAGCCGGCGTGTTGTCGGGCGATCCGCTGCTGGGCAATTTCACCAGCCGCGCCATCGACGACTCCGCATGGTGGGGCCTGACCTGGGTCGAAGCCTATGACCTGACCGGCAACCCGAAGTACCTGAACATGGCCGTCACCATCGCCAATTACGTGTATGGCTATTGGGACACCAGCACCTGCGGCGGCGGCGTGTGGTGGGATGCCGAGCGCACCTACAAGAACGCCATCACCAATGGGTTATGGATCCGGCTTACCGCCGAACTGCACAACCGCATTCCCGGCGATACCCAATGGCTGGCCCGATCCAGCGCCGCCTGGGCGTGGTTCCAGGCCAGCGGCATGATCAACCCCAACGGCCTGGTCAACGATGGCCTCACCAACGCCTGCACCAACAACGGCCAGACCGTGTGGACGTATAACCAGGGCATGGCGATCGGCGCCGGGCTGGCGTTGTGGCGTGCCACCGGAAACCCGCAGATCCTGGCGAGCGTGCGGCGCCTGGCCGACGCCGCGATCGGACCGAACGCACTGGTTAGCAACGGCATCCTCACCGAAAGCTGCGATGCCACCGACCAGACCTGCGACGACAACGGCAAGCAGTTCAAGGGCATCTTCATGCGCTACTGGACCGAGCTTGTCGACACCACTCACGATCCGCGCTATGCGGCGTTTCTTGAGCAGCAAGCCGAAAGCATCTGGAACAACGACCGCGACGCCGCCGGGCGACTCGGCACCCGTTGGTCCGGCGCCACCAACGACGCCAACCCTAACGTGTTCGACTGGCGCACCCAGGCCAGCGCGCTGAGCGCCCTGATCGGCGACGTACCGGCCTTGACACCGTGGGAATCGCTGGCCGCCACCATGTCGCCGGCACAACCGGTGGTGATGCCGCCTGCATCGGGAAGCACCGCCATCGCGGTCGATCTCGGCGTCTCGGCAACCGGGTTCTTTCCGTTGCAAGCGCACGCCGCCATCGATGCGCCCGCCGGCTGGAGCGCCACACCGCCAACCACCCAAGTGCGGCTGCAGCCGCATGGCCTGGCGAATCCGGTCAGCAGCAGCATTCCGCTGACGGTCACCGTGCCGAGTTCCGCCACGGATGGGCATTACATGGTGACTGCCAACGTGGCCGCGGCGGGGATGAATTTCACGACCCAGGCTGACGTGCTGATTGCGCACACGATCGACTTCGACACCGGCACTGTCGATGAAACCCCGTGGCTGTTCGATCCGGATGGCTCGCAGAGCAACGGCGTGCAGAACCGCTTCGCCGACGGCAACGCCCACTTCACCTATCGGTTCCCCTTCCCGGCCGATACCACCTCGGCGCAGGTCACCCTGACCATCGACAACGAATTCCTGGTGCAAGTCAGCACCGACAACACGAACTGGACAACCGTACTGCAAGAGACCCAGCCCATCACCGATGGCTCGAACAAGGCCGCCCGCACCATCGACCTGACGCCCTATCTCGGCGCCGCCACCGATGGCGCCAAGCCGATTTACCTGAAAGTGTCGGACTCCTTCCCCAATGATGGCTGGGGTGGGCGCGTGTATCACGTTACGGCGAATATCGTCGAATAAGTCGTATGCGCCCGTTCCGGGCGTACAGCGCGTAGGTTGGTGGTGAGCGTATGCGAACCCCAACGTTGCCATGCAGAGGGCGATGTTGGGGTTCGGCGCTGCCTCACCGCCAACCTACGGGTTGCTGCGACTTGCCACGCCACTTCAATAATCACGAATATCCAGCGCAATGAAACAACGCGCGCCATATCCCTGGTCCGTCAACGGCCAATGCAACTGCCCCAACAGGCGATCCCCGCCCGGCCACGGCTCGTTGTCCAGCAAGGCCTCGGCGACGACCGAGCCATCCTCTTCGCGGCGGTGGAACAGCCGAATCCAGTGCAATTGGCCGCTCAGCGATTCGTTGCGCAAGGCCTCCTGCAAGGCTGGCAACCAGCCTTCGGGTGCAGCGATATCGCCGCGGCTGAACGCGAAGGGGCCAACAAACACATCCCAGCTGCGCGCCCCGAGCTCCCAGCTTTGCAATTGGATGCGCCGATCATCCGTGACGTACCAGCACGCAGCCAGCAGCACGTGCAGGACATGTCGTTCGAACGCGCCAAGCGCATCACGCAGGCCGGCGATGCCCTGCCCATTACCGGCAAAGCTTTCCTCGATGTGGCGTTCTTCACTGATCACCACATCCACATCCAACCGGCCCGGCGCCCCTGCTCCACCTTCATGCCAACTGGCGCGCACGGCTGGAAAATCGCCATCGGTTACCAGCCAATCCTCATCCACTTCGAGCTCTACGTCGTGGCGCTCGAACAGGTGAAGCAACTCGGTCTGCAAGGTGTTGGAACTGGTCATGGTGAATCCCTGGCGGCATCTGCTGCGCATCGAAAACGGGTCACTATACCAAGCTCGCCTGATCAAGCCGCCACAAGGCGTTGGCACGGCGGTGCTGGGATTGTCATTCCAGCCTACGGTTGCGTGCGTTGTCACGCATAGTCCCGGCGCCTGGTGATTTGAATGGCCACGCCGATCAACACGCCTGCCATCATCAGCATGCAAGCCAATAATGCCCAAGGCGGCGCGCCCACCAGCAACGCGGTGTGGACGTTGAAATACGGCATTCTCACGCCGCTCATGATGTGGTGGATATTCAACGGGTAGCGGCTCAACGGCGAAAAGAGCACCGCCATGGGGTAGAAAATCGTGAAGGCGAACGCAACGGTCAGTGCAGTGTATTCGTTGCGGAACAACGTCGCCGCCAACAAGGCCACCGCAAAGAACACGGCGCCGCCGGTAAACCACAACAAGCCGAAGCACGCCATCTGCGCCAGCGGATACGACACCTGCGCGAGCGACGAGCATATCGTCAGCAATACCAAGGGCAGCATGGACAACGCCGCGACTTGTCCCAAGCCGAGCAACGCCTGCATCGATACCAGGCGCGTACGGCTCACCGGCAAGGCCAAGGTGAAGCCCAAGGTTTGGTGCAGGCGTTCCCGCTGCAGTCCGCCCAGCGCAAGCACCATGACCATGATGGTGAACAAACCGCGCGCTGTTCCTGCGTACACCAACGCATAGATGTAGCCCACGTAGGGATCGCCGCCAAACCGTCCCTCAGGCACGATCACCTTCATCAGGGTCCCGCGGCAGAACACGCCGAACACGCAGATCGCTGCCAATAGCGCGGCACTGATGAGAAACCGCCCGCGGCTCTCGCGCCATGCCTTGAACAGCAAGGCAGCCGTGGTGTTCAAGGAAAATCCTTGCCTGCCATGATGGCGCCGGCCGCCCCGACCAGGCACAGCGCCACCAGCGCGTACAGGCCCAAGGCCAGCCAAGGCAGCGGAGCAAGCAGTGCGGCCAGCGATACCTCACGCCGGGAAGCCAAAAGCTGTGCGCCATGCATGGTCTCGATCAGATCGAGCGCAGGATAGCGTGCAAGCGGCGGCAGGTCGGCCAGGATCGAATAAGCCAGCAACGCCGCTACCGACGCAATCGCCGCCGAGTACGCGCCCGGCAAAACCACCGAGAAGAACAGCGCCATCGCAAAGATCACCATGCCGGCGTCGGCCCACAACACGCTGAACTGGAACGCAGGCGCGAACGAATAAGTCTCTCCGACAACCGGTGACAAAAGCGGAATCAGCAGCGCAGGCAGCAATGCCAATATCGCAACCTGCAAACACCCCATGGCGGCCCTGACGGCGGTCAGCCGCCAACGGCTTACCGGCAACGACAAGGTAAAACCGGCCGTACCCTGCGCGCGCTCCTGCAGCAGGCCACCGAGCCCGAGCACGATCACCAGCAGAACGAAAAGATCAAGCACATTCGCTTTATAAACCGCGCTCCAAATGTAGTGCGCGTAACTGATCGGTTCGTCCGCATGAGCCCGCACGCGCCGTTGCAGCAGCACCACCATCGCGCACATCCACAGCAATGCGGCGGCGCTGATGGTGAAGCGCACGCCGCTCTCGCGCCACATTTTGTACCAAAGCATCAGGGCGCTTCCTTGACCAGGTCTAGAAAGACATCGCGCAAATTCA
>NZ_DATJMN010000017.1:0-17799 GCF_035508675.1 Dyella sp. | reverse complement strand
CGTTGCGCCTGCGCCACCTGCGCGACGATTTGCGCCAGCACGGTGGCAGCACCAACCTTTTCCACACGCATGGTCAGCGCGCCTTGCTGGTTGACCGTGCCGCCGGTCAGCGGATCGCCCTGTGTTTTGCTCACCGGCATGGGTTCGCCGGTGAGCATGGATTCGTCGACCTGGCTGCTACCGCTCAGTACCACGCCGTCGACAGGTACTTTTTCACCGGGACGGATGCGCAGCTCATCGCCCACTTGTATTTCGTCCAGCGGCACATCGCGCTCTTCGCCGTGCGACATGCGCCGCGCCGTTTTCGGCACCAGCCCCAACAGCGCCTGCAGCGCTGCGCCGGTGCGGCGGCGTGCGCGCCATTCCAGGAAATCGCCCAGCGTCACCAAGGTGACGATCACCGCCGCGGATTCGAAATACACCCCGACGCGGCCGTGCGCATCGCGAAAGCCCGGCGGAAAAACCTGCGGCGCAAAAAACGCCAGCACGCTGTACAGCCACGCCACGCCCGTGCCCACGGCGATCAGCGTGTACATGTTCGGCTGCCACGGCTTGAGCGAACGCCAGCCGCGCGCGAAGAACGGCGCACCGCCCCATAGCACGACAATGCTGGCGAGCACAGCTTCCACCCATCCGCCCGCGGCAGATACATGCATGTCTGCATGCGGCAACATGGCCAGCAGGAATACGGGCAAGGTCAAGCCGACCAGCAGCCACAAGCGTCGCGACATGGCGCGCGCTTCGCCTTGGTCGTCGTGCTCCAGGCTCGGCATCAGCGGCTCCAGCGCCATGCCGCACTTCGGGCAATCGCCGGGATGATCCTGCTGCACTTCCGGATGCATCGGGCAGGTATAGATCGCGCCCGGCATGGCGGGCGCCGGGGCGGGCGCTTGCATCGGCGCCGCGGCTGCTTGCGCGTAATGATCGGGCTGCGCGTCGAACTTCGTCTTGCAGCCCGCGCAGCAGAAGTAGAACGTCTTGCCGGCATAGTCGCTGCGATGTTTTGCGTTGGCCGTCTGTACGCGCATCCCGCAGATCGGATCGCGCGCGGTGTCTTCTGCCTGGTGGCAGCACGAAGCTTGCGCGTTCATGCCTGCGGCTCCTCGTCAGTCAGCGCGCGCAGGATCGGGCAATGCTCCGGATCGCCATGGCCTGGGCAAGCCTCGATCAATTGCTGCAAGCCCGCGCGAATGCGCACGAGTTCGGCGATGCGCGCCTCGATGTCCGCCAACCGCTGCTCCGCGCGCTTGCGCACCGCCTTCACCCCGCCGCGGCGATCCGACGACAGCGCCAGCAGATCGCGGATTTCCTCCAGCGTAAAGCCGAGATCCTTGGCGCGGCGGATGAACCGCAAGCGCTTGATCGCCGATTCGTTATAGCTGCGGTAGCCGGAAGCACGGCGCAGCGGCTCGGGCAACAGCCCCTCACGCTCGTAATAGCGGATGGTGTCGATGGGAACGCCGGCGCGCTTGGCGACGGTACCGATGGTGAGGGAGGCGGCTGAGGTGCTCATGGGCAAAGTCTAGACCTTTGATCAAGGTCTAGAGTCAAGTGCTGGTGCCATTACACCCTTCAGAAATGAAAAATGGCGCGTTTTCTGCACGGCAACGCTGGGGTTCGCATGCGCTCACCGCCAACTACGCGCTTCGATTCCGTCATGGTTCGGAGCACTGAGCCTCCCCCTGCAAGCGCGAAGGCAGCCGATTTTCGTGCACCGCAAATCGATTCATTTTCCAGCCAGCTACCGCACGCGCATCCCTGTAACCTTGCCGCGCACTTCAGGGGTTACTCACACAACATGCATTCACCCGACGACGAACCACATACCCGCGCCTCGGTTCCGCTGGCACCCTCGCTCGACCCCACGCTGGCCGCCGCGCACATGCCGCGCCAGTTCCGGCCGCTGGATGGGAGGGTGTTGTGGATTGGCTTTGTCGCCATGCTGTTGGGCGGTGTGGTGGCGATCGTGGCCAAACTGCTGACGGCGCTGATCGGCCTGATCACCAATCTCGCCTTCTACGGACGCTGGAGCTACGACTTCAGCAGCCCCGCGGGCAATCACCTGGGTTTGTGGGTGATCGCGGTGCCGGCCATCGGCGGGCTGATCGTCGGCGTGATGGCGCGCTGGGGTTCGCGCGCGATTCGCGGGCACGGCATTCCCGAGGCAATGGAGCAGGTGCTGCTCAACGAAAGCCGTATCCCGCCACGCATCACCTGGCTGAAACCGGTGTCCTCGGCGATCGCCATCGGCACCGGCGGCCCGTTCGGCGCGGAAGGCCCGATCATCGCGACCGGCGGCGCGCTGGGTTCGTTGATTTCGCAACTGATGCACGTCACCGCCGACGAGCGCAAGACGCTGCTCGCCGCCGGTGCCGCAGCGGGCATGGCGGCGGTGTTCTCGGCGCCGATTTCGGCGGTGCTGCTGGCAATCGAACTCTTGCTGTTCGAACGCCGCGCACGCTCGCTGATTCCGGTGGCGCTGGCCGCCACCATCGGCACCGGCGTGCGCTACGTACTCGAAGGCAATGCGCCGATGTTCTCGATGCCCGTCGTGGCCACGCCTACCCTGCCCGCCATGGCGGCATACATCGTGCTGGGCGTACTGGTGGGCATCGTCAGCGTGTGGATCACCAAGCTCACCTACGCCATCGAGGATTGTTTCGAGAAACTGCCGATCCACTGGATGTGGTGGCCGGCACTGGGCGGCATCGTGGTCGGCGTGGTGGGTTACTACATGCCGCTTACGCTGGGCGTGGGCTACACCAACATTTCCGCCGTGCTGGGCGGCACTATCGGCCTTGGCGCCATGCTCGCGCTGTGCCTGCTGAAGCTGCTGTCGTGGTCGGTGGCGCTGGGCAGCGGCACATCGGGCGGCACATTGGCGCCGTTGTTCACCATCGGCGGCGCGATGGGTGGCGTATTCGGCATGCTGCTGGTCAACCTGGCGCCGTGGTTGCAGGTCGATCCGCATCTGGCCGCATTGGTATGCATGGCCGCGATCTTCGCCGGCGCATCGCGCGCGTTTCTCACTTCGGTGGTGTTTGCCTTCGAGACCACGCAGCAGCCGCACGGCTTGCTGCCCTTGCTCGGTGCTTGCGCAGCGGCTTATCTGGTTTCCGGTCTGCTGATGCGCAACACCATCATGACTGAGAAGATCGTGCGCCGTGGCGTGCGCGTACCTTCCGATTATGCGGCCGATTATCTGGACCAGATCTACGTACGCGATGCCTGCAGCCACGACGTGGTGAGCCTCAGGGGTGGGCAGACCATCGCGGACGTGCGCCAGTGGCTGGCTTCACAGGGAGCGAACACCAAGCACCAGGGTTTTCCCGTATTAGATGCGAACGACCAGGTGATGGGCGTGATCACGCGGCGCCAGCTTTACGATGCCAACATCGACGTCAACGTGTCCGTGCAGTCATTGATAAAAGTTGCACCGATCGTGGTGTGCGAAGACCACACCCTTCGCGAAGCCGCCGACCACATGGTGGAGCGGGAAGTCGGCCGGTTGGTAGTGGTGAGCAAGGAGCAACCGCACCGCATGGTCGGGATGATCACGCGTGGTGATTTGCTGGCTGCGCACGCGCAACGGTTGCGCGAGGCGCGGCATGCCTCACGGCATTTGGATCTGGGTATGAAGCCGGCCGCAAGATAATCAGCCTTGCGGGGGATGCGTAGGCTGGGATGAAATCCCAGCTTTATTCGGCATGGCGATGCTGGGATTTCATCCCAGCCTACGTCACACCAATGCATCATCCGCCGCGACGAAGCCGCCGGTTTGCCGCTGCCACAAGCGCGCATACAGGCCGCCGTGCGTAATCAGCTGCGCGTGAGTGCCGGTTTCCACCACCCTGCCCTTGTCCATCACCACCAGCCGATCCATGCGCGCAATGGTGGAAAGGCGGTGCGCGATGGCGATGACGGTCTTGCCTTCCATCAGCAGCTCCAGGCTTTCCTGGATGGCGGCTTCCACTTCCGAATCCAGCGCGGAGGTTGCCTCGTCCAGCACCAGGATCGGCGCGTCCTTCAGCAGCACGCGCGCGATCGCCACGCGCTGGCGCTGGCCGCCGGAGAGTTTGACGCCGCGCTCGCCGACCAGCGCTTCCAGCCCCAGCCGGCCTTCACCATCGACCAGGGTGGGAATGAACTCGTCAGCGCGCGCCTTGCGGATCGCATCGTTGAGCTGCGCCTCGGTAGCGTCCGGGCGCCCATACAGCAGGTTGTCGCGCACGGAGCGGTGCAGCAGTGACGTGTCTTGGGTGACCACGCCGATCTGCGAACGCAGGCTTTCCTGCGTGACCTGCGAGATATCGGTGCCATCGATCCGGATGTGACCGCCTTCCAGGTCGTACAGGCGCAGCAGCACGTTGACCAGGGTGGATTTACCCGCGCCGGAAGGGCCGACCAGGCCGATTTTTTCACCGGGACGCACCACCAGGTTCAGGCCGGAAATCACGCCGCCCTTCTTGCCGTAGTGAAAATGGATGTCCTCGAAACGCACTTCGCCGGCCACCACTTCCAGCGGCATCGCGCCTTCCTTGTCCTGCACGGCACGCGGCTGCGCGATGCTGGTGATGCCGTCCTGCACGGTGCCGATGTTTTCGAAGATGCCGTTCACCACCCACATGATCCAGCCGGACATGTTGTTGATGCGGATCACCAGGCCGGTCGACAGCGCAATCGCACCCACCGTCACCCTGCCCTGGCTCCACAGCCATACCGCCAGCGCCGAGGTGCCGACGATCAGAAAACCGTTGAGCGTGGTGATGGAAATGTCCATGCCGGTGGTGAGGCGCGTCATGCTGCGCAGCTTCCCGGTCTGCTCCGCCATCGCTTCGGCCACGTACGCTTCTTCGCGCCGCGTATGCGCAAACAACTTGAGCGTGAGGATGTTGCTGTAGCCGTCGACGATGCGGCCCATCAGTTTCGAACGCGCCTCGGAGGCCGCCCAGGAACGCTTGCGCGTACGCGGAATGAAGATGTACAGCGTGGCCACATAACCGACCAGCCACACCAGCAGCGGTGAAGCCAGCCACCAGTCGGCATGCGCGAACATCACCACCGCGCTGCCGTAGTAGATCGCCACGTACCAGATGGCATCCACGATCTGCACCGCCGACTCGCGCAGCGAGGCGCCCGTCTGCATGATGCGGTTGGCGATGCGGCCGGCGTAATCGTTCTGGAAGAAGCCAAGACTCTGGCGGATCACGTAGCGGTGGTTCTGCCAGCGGATGCGGTTGGTGAGGCTGGGCACGATCGCCTGGTTCACCAGCATGTCGTGCGCGCCGATGAAAATCGGACGCAACGCCAGCGCAACAAAGGCCATCCACGCCAGCTCGCGCCCATGGACCACGAAAAAGTCCTTGCCCGGCACGCCTTTGGCCATGTCGACGATGCGGCCGACGAAACCGAACAGCGACACCTCCACGATCGCCACGCCGAAACCCACCAGGATCGCGGCGACGAACACCGGCCACACCTGGCGCAGGTAAAACACGTAGAAACGCCCGACGGACTGGGGCGGCATCGTGTCCACCGGGTCCTTGAAGGCGTCGATGAAGGATTCGAACCAACGAAAGATCATGGCGCGGAGTCCATTTTGGCGAGCCAATGAGATGGGGGTCGAAGCGCGCACTATACAGGGGCGATCCGATCAGGCTAGCGATGCGGGAAACCAGCCTGAATGCTAACCCCACGTGAAACCCGCATCCATGAAGTAACAATTGACCGTCGGCGGCGCCATTCGGATGATGCCCGCCATGCCACATTCCCTTCGTAAGCTCATCGCCCCATGCCTGCTGGCCAGTTTGCTGCTCTTGGGCGCGCAGCCTGCCCTGGCGCAGAACACGCCGGATGCCGCCAATCCTCCCGCTGCCGCTGCGCAAGACCCGGCGCAGGCACTGGCCACCCTCAGCAAGCAGTTGGATGACATCAAGACCGCCTTCAACAGCAAGGGCGGCAACACGTCGTTGAACGATCTGCGCAATCAGGCCGGCGAGATCCAGCAACAAGCCGATCAATGGGTGCAGACGCTCACGCCCGAGCTGGAAAGTGTGCAAACGCGGTTGACCGTGCTCGGCCCCGCACCCGCAGCGGGCGCGCCGCCGGAAACGCCTGCGGTGAGTCAGCAGCGCCGCCAATTGGAGCGCAGCAAATCCAAGCTGGATGGACAGATCAAACAGGCGCAGCTGCTGAGCCAGGACGCGGTGAAATTCGCCTCGCAAGTGGTCGAGGCGCATAACGCGCAATTTCAGGCGCAACTCGGCTCGCGCACCCCTTCGCCCTTGGGTATCGCCTTCTGGCATGACCTGGAAAAAGCGTTTCCGGATGACGCCGCGCGCATCGGGCGCGTCAAGGATCTGCTGCTCGACGATGCCGCTATCGCCTGGCAACCGGACAACCGCCAACCGCTGCTGCTGTGCCTGATCGGCGCGTTGCTGCTGATCGTGCCTGGCCGCTGGCTGGCGGAGCGGCTGGCGCTGGCGATCGCCAGCCGCTACATGCCGGACGGACACCTGCGGCGCAGCGCGATGACGACCGTGTTCACGCTGACGGTGACCTTGTCGATCGGCTGGGCGGCGTGGCTGGTGTACCTGGGCTTCAACTGGAACGACACGCTGGACGACGAAGTACAGACCTTTGCGCAAGCACTCGTGCGCTCGGTGTTCTTCGCCGCCTTCGTGGCCGGACTGGGGCGCGCGCTGCTTTCGGTGCAGCGTCCCTCCTGGCGCCTGCCGCCGCTGACCAAGTTCACTGCACGCAGCCTGCGCTGGTTTCCGTGGCTGCTCGGCGGCGCCTTTCTGCTGCTGGGCCTGCTGGGGCGCTTGAACACGCTGGCGGGCGCCAGTTTGCCGGCCACTGTCTGCACGCGCGCCTTCCTCGCCTTGCTGATCACCGGCCTGGCAGGCGTCGCCCTGACGCGCGCCAAGCGCGCGCGCACCCTGCAGCGGCAGCAGGGCGAAAAACCGCCCCAGCACGCATTATGGGTCGGTGCGCTGTTCGGGCTGGCCATGCTCGGCGTGGTGGTGGCGTGGCTGGCCGTGCTGACCGGCTTCGTCGCGCTGGGCTTCTTCCTGTCGTGGCAGATGCTGTGGATCGGCATGATCGTGGCATCGCTGTACGTGCTGTCGCACTTGCAACGCGATTTGTTCTACACGCTGCTCAATCCGCACGGACGTAGCGGCCAGCGCCTGCAAGCCACCTTCAGCATCCAGGTGCATACGCTGGAACAGGCATCGACGGTGCTCTCAGCCATCGCCCAGATCCTGTTGCTGCTGGTGGCGGTGGGTACGCTGCTGGTGCCGTTCGGCGGCGGCCCGCAGGACATTTTTGCGCACATCGGCAACGTGTTCTCCAGCCTCAAGGTGGGCCAGCTCACCATCAAGCCGGGTGCGATCTTCAACGCGCTGCTGGTGTTCGCGCTGGGCATGGTGGCCGTGCGCATCGTGCGCAGGTGGCTGGCCGAGCAGCTGCTGCCCAAGACCACGCTCGACATCGGCATGCAGAACTCCCTGGTTACGCTGATCAATTACATCGCGGTGGTGATCGTGGTGGCGCTGGCGCTGCGCACCGCCGACGTCAGCCTGGAAAGCCTCACGTGGATCGCCAGTGCGCTATCGGTGGGCATCGGCTTCGGCCTGCAGGCGATCGTGTCGAATTTCATTTCCGGCCTGATCCTGCTTGCCGAACGTCCGGTGAAAGTGGGCGACTGGGTGAGCATGCCCGGCGTGGAAGGCGACATCCGCCGCATCAACGTGCGCGCCACCGAAATCCAGTTGAGCGACCGCTCCACCATGATCGTGCCCAACTCACAGTTCATCACGCAGAACCTGCGCAACGTCACGCACGGCAACGCCCTCGGCCGGGTGAAACTGAGCCTGCCGATGCCGCTGGATACCGATGCGGCAAAAGTGCGCGAGATCATGCTGGAAGCGCTGCATGCGAACGAATCCACCATGGATACGCCATCGCCGTCGGTCACGCTGGACGATGTCACCACTACGGCGATGACCTTCAGCGGCGTGGCCTACGTGCACAGTCCGCGCGAGGCATCCGCGGTGAAGAGCGCGTTGCTGTTCGACATTCTCGCCCGCCTGGCGAAAGCGCAGCTGCCGCTGTCGACGCCGCAGAGCATGATCGTGCGGAACCTGGGGCCGCTGGGCGAGGACAGTCCTGCGGCGCCGATGTAAGCATAAAAACGCAGGATAGGATGAAATCCCAGCATGCATTGCAAGGTGATGCTGGGTTTTCATCCCAGCCTACAAAGCTAAACAAGTTGCGCGAAACAAAAGGAATCTCATTCTTCTTGCAGCGATTTCCTCGTTATGAAACGATGTTCAAACCTTGCAAACAACTTTCACTACGACCTCAAACCAGTTTTCTTACGCACCGACTTAGCCTAGTCATCACTGCACTGCACTGCAAAAAAAGGGACGAAAAACATGCCGGAGATATGCAGATTTTTGGGCATCATCATTTACATGTACAGGGAAGTTGGAGGACGGCATCATTATCCACACGTGCATGCTCACTACGGCGGGAAGAAGGCCGTCTTCAACATCCTGACAGCTGAACTGATGGAAGGTGACTTCCCCAAGAAAGAGAAAAAATTGGTTGAGGCTTGGATTGAACTTAGAAAAACGGAGCTCCAGGCCAACTGGGGCAGACTGAACATTCCCTCCGGCACGCCAAGCTTCTTTAAAGTGGAACCGTTAAAGTGATTAGGAGGAAGCATGTCTGATCTTGAAAAATGGGTAATCAGAAGCTTCAAATTCGCTGGTGACTACGTCATCGAATTGACCTTTACGGATGGAAAGCAACAAACCATCGATTTCGAGCCCGTCATTGGAAAGGGCTGGATGGCCAGCCTGAAAGATCTAGCCTATTTCAGGAGCGTAAAGCTTAACGAAGGCGGCAACCTTGAATGGCCTGACGGACAGGATTTCAATCCTGAAGCCCTTTATGATTGGCCGAAATTCGAGCAAGCGTATATAGATGATATGAAGTCCATGTAGGTGTGGCCTTCGCCTTCTTGAGTTAAAGCTTCAAACGAGCACCATTTCGTCGCCGTCCGCCCCAAAGAGATCGCTCACATGGGCTTCCTGCGCATCGTCCCTGCCCCACCTCTCGCGGCCATCATCGAGGCCATGTGGGATTGGGACATGCCCGCCGATGCGTTCCGCTACGAACGCATCCTGCCCGGCCCGGGTGCCGGCTTGATCATCAACCTGCTCGAAGACGAAACCCGCGTCTACCAGGACGATGCGCAGCGCCATTGCATTCGCGCTTCGGGCAGCGTGATCGGCGGGCCGTACCGGCATAGCTGGATCATCGACAGCGCCGAGCAGGTGCGCGTGATGGGCGTGAATTTCCGTCCCGGCGGCGTGCATGCATTGCTTGGCATCGGCGCCGAAGAACTGGGCCTGCGGGATATCGATCTTGTGGATCTGTTCGGCGCCGACGCGCGCCGCTTGCGCCAGCGCCTGCTGGAAACCGCCTGCCCCAGGCAGCGGCTTGCGCGGCTGGGGCAATGGTTGCGCACGCTGTGCGAGGAACCGTCATGGGACGCCACCATCCTGCATGCGGTGGCGGCGCTGGCCCGCGTGCCGGACGTGCCAGGCATTGGCGCCTTGCAGCGGCAAAGCGGCTACTCGGCGCATCGCTTCGGCCTGCTGTTTCGGCGGCACGTGGGCATGACGGCAAAGCAATACGCGCGCCTGATGCGCTTTCGCGCGGTGGTAAGCATGGCGCATGGCGCCGGGCAACCGGACTGGGCGCAGATTGCGCTGGACGGCGGCTATTGCGACCAGGCGCACATGAGCCACGAATTCCGTCGCTTCGCCGGCATGTCGCCGAGCGAATTCACCGCCCGGCGCGGGCCTTACCTCAATCACGTGCCGCTCTGAGCGCCGTCAAAAAAATCTACAAGACGCCCGTGCGCGCTTGCATTAGCGTGAAGCGACTTCTCCTGGAGTGCCCATCATGTCCGCCCCGATCACCCACGGCAGCAGCATCATTCCCGGCATGCATTATCGCGACGCGCACGCGGCCATCGACTGGCTATGCAAAGCGTTCGGCTTCGAAAAACATGCCGTCTACGAGAACGAACAGGGGCGCGTGATGCACGCCCAGCTGGTGCACGGCCACGGCATGCTGATGTTGAGCGATGCCAGGCCGGAGGGTCCCGGCCGCCACATGGCGCAGCCCGATGAGATCGGCCGCCGCGAAACGCAGTGCGTGTACGTAGTGGTGAGCGACTGCAGGGCGCACTACGAGCGCGCGAAGGCGGCCGGCGCCGAGATCATCGAAGAATATGCAGAGAAGGATTATGGCGGTGCGGGTTATGCCTGCCGTGATCCACAGGGGCATCTGTGGTGGTTCGGCAGTTACGACCCCTGGCAGCCTGCGTAGAAGCGCAGCGCAACCCTCTCCTACGTCACGTAGGAGAGGGTGCGGATCATGGCGAGCAACGAAGCACTCGCCTCAGGAACACTTCTCGTTCTTCGCCGCGTGATACCCGGCGGCCTGCGCATCCGCCGCGCTCATGTACTTGCCTTGCTTGGTCTTGCCGTACCACTTGCTGCCTTCGCAGTGATAGGTCTTGGTCTTGGAACCGGTGTTCACCCATACCTGGCCAGCGCCGCCACCGGCTGCCGGTGTGGCTGCCGGTTCCGACTTGGCCATCGGCTGGGAAGCGGCGGCAGGTGCAGCGGCCGGCGTGCTGGAAGCCGCCGTCTTGCTGGCCGACTTGTCGATGCCCTTATGGCCATGGCAAGCGCCCTTGGTGGTGCTTACCGTCTGCGTGGTGCCGTCTTTGCAATGCACCGTCATGCTGCCCGCCGCGGCGGGAGCTTCTTGTGCGAAAACCGGCGCCGCCATCAGCGCGGCGGCGAGTACTGCGATCAACCCGAACGATTTCATGTGATTCCCTCCAGCTTTGACTTGCCCAACAGGAAGCGCCGTCCGTGATGAACGGGGTTCCCCTCTGTGCCGCTCCATGCGAAGACGACACCCCAAAGCGCCAGTCACCTACAGCGCCTGCGGCGGCAACTATGCCTGAAAACAAGTCAGCCAGCATGACAGCCGGCGCGCGCTATCGGCCCTGGTTTACCTTCAGTTTCGGCTGGGCTTCGGGCCTGGCCACCGCGTACATCGCCCAGCTGATCTGCTTGAACAAGCCGTAATGGTCGTCGCCCACCTGGTACAGATCGAAGTGCGTGCGGTTGGGGATGAAGCGGAAGTCGGTATGCGCACCGAGGCCATCCAGCACGGCCTTCAAACGATGTGCTGCGCCATCCAGATAGAACGTGTCGGCGGTCCCCACGTACAGATGGATTTTGCCGTCCAGGTCGGGCTTCAGCGCCGGCCAGTTGCTCTGCAGGCGATAGGCGATGTCGTAGTGATCGTGCCAATAGGCCACCACCTGCGGATCGACGTCGCCGGTGTCGCGATCGAACATCTGCTCCGGCCGGCCATCCTTGCCGCGCGGCGAGAACACCCATTCGAACGACGCCAGCTGTCCGCCGTATGGCCCCAGCACGCGCTCCATCTTGGCGAACTGCTCGAAGGTGCCGAGCACCTTGCCTTTGTCGCGCACCAGCGGCCATGGCGTGCCATCCGGCTTGTGATAGACGTTGGCGTGCGGCGCGTACAGGTCCGGGCCGGTGAAGTCATGGAAGTCGCTGGGATCCGGCGAGGTGGACCAGGTGCCGCCGAAGATTTTCGGATAGCGCGTCTGCAACCACAGCGTGGCCCAGCCGCCTGAAGAGTGACCGTTGAGGAAGCGGCCGTTGACGTCGGCGTCCATGTGGTACTTCGATTCCAGATAGGGAATCAGCTCGGTGGTCAGCGCCTGCCCCCACGGTCCGTTGTTCACCGAATCGGCGAACTCGTGCGTGCCGGTCGGACTGGATTCGTCCAGGAACACCCAGATCATCGGCGGCATCTGGCCGCTGCTCATGCCCGCTTCGATATACGCCATCGGCCGCAGCAGGCGATCCTTGTTGCCGGTAAAGCCGTGCGTGAAATACACGGTGGGGTAACGCTTGGCGGAAGCCGGGTCATACCCCGGCGGCAGCACCACGTAGCCGTACATATGGATGTCACGTCCCCAAAACTGCGACAGCACAGGGCTCACGAAATCGATCGGCTGCGCTTGCTGATGCACCACCTTCGCCGCTTCGCGCAAGTTGGCGGGTGCGGAATCGGGCAGCGTCCATGGGTCCTGCGCCGGCACGGTCGCATCCAGCGTGATGGTGGGGATGCCGGTGGCCGGCAGGTGGACGGTCTGTACGGCGCTGATCAGGTCACCGGCATCGCGCCCCAGGTAGTTGTAGTTGTGATGCACATCCAGCACGGCCTGCACCACGTAGTCGCCGGCGGGAAGCTTGGACCAAGCATCGGGAAAAGCACGCATGTCCGCGTCGATGTCGATCGTCTGGCCGGGTGCGAGCCGATCGACTTCCTGCGCGGCGATGGCCACTTGCGTGGGATGGAACGGATTGGCATCCACTTCCGTCACCTTGCCGTCTTTGGCGTCGGCCTTGGCGACGTTGGCATCTTGTGCGAACAGCAGCAGGCGCCCGGAGACGGGCTGCGTTTCCTGGCTGGCAAGCTGGATGTGGAAGAAGCGATGCGCCGACGCAACCGGTGCGGCGGGCTGGGAGCAGGCCGCCAGCAAGCCAAGGCTCAGTAGTGCAACGAGAACAAAGGGACGTGAACGCATGCATGCCTCCCGTTAGGTAATGCGTAGGCTGGGATGCAATCCCAGCATCAAAAGCCGTTAGTCGGCGAGATCGCTAGTCCGCCTGCACCGGCGTCAAGCGCAGATCCTGAAAATCGAAACTGAAATCCGTCAGCGGCGAAATCGGCGCCATGCGCACTTCGCGCACGCGGCCGTCTACATCCAGCGCAAAGTTCACGAAGGCATCCGCATTCAAGGCGCGATCGTCCCAGCGCACGATAAAGCTGTCGTGCTGCCACGGCGTCATCGTTCCAACCAATTGCCGGGTCTTGCTGAAACGCAGGCGCAGCTTGCCGCCTTCCATGCTGATGATGACGTCGCCATACCACGGATCGCGATAGGTGCCGGCATAGCTCGCCAGCGGCAGTGACGGTTTGCTCTTCGCATCGCGCGCCGCTTCGTGCTTGTTCCAGCTTTCGTCCGCGTTACCTTGCGCATGCTTAACCGCCTTGTCGTACACCGCCACCCAATCGGTCTTGTTGCCCGGATGGAGATAGGCATCCAGCACGCGATAGGTGACGGCATTGAACGCCGCACCGGACTCCTGGTTGGTCAACACCACCACGCCGAGTTTCAAGCCCGGCACCAGGGTGACGCGCGACACCATGCCCGGCCAGCCACCGGTGTGCCATACCAGCTTCTGGCCGTGGTAATCGCTCAGGAACCAGCCTTCACCGTAGCCGAAGAAATTCGGCAGCAAAGGCTTCAATTCGGGGATCGGCGGATCGCTCACCGGAATCGGCGTGAGCATCGTCCACATCTGGTTCTGGCTGTCCTGCGAGAACAGACGGCGCGGCTTGCCATCGCTGTCTACACCGGGAAGCTCGCCGCCGTTGAGCTGCACGTTCATCCATTTCGCCATGTCGTGCACACTCGCGTAGATGCCGCCGGCGCCCGGATTATTGGTCCACGCCATCGGCGGCACCGGTTTCAGATCCTTGAAGTTGTACAGCGCGTGGCCGGTGGCGACATCCATGCCGGGCTTCAAATAGGTCATGTCGACCAGCGATTCATCCATGCCCACCGGCTTGAAGATGTGTTCGCGAATGAAATCGGCATAGCGCTGCCCGGAGACGTTTTCGATCACCAGCGTGGCGACGGCGAACAGGATGTTGTCGTAGGCGTAGTGGCTGCGGAAACCGTTGGCGATCGGAACCTTCGCCAGGTGCTGCACCACTTGCTTGGTGGTATAGCTGGTCGGCGGCCAGTACAGCAGGTCGCCCGCGCCCAGGCTCAAGCCGCTGCGATGCGCCAGCAGGTCGCGCACGCGCATGTCGTGCGTCACGTAGGGGTCGGACATCTGGAACCACGGCAGGTAATCGGTCACCCGGCCGTCCATGTCCAGCTTCTTCTGTTCGGCCAGCATCTGCAGCGATGCCGCGGTGAACGCCTTGGTGTTGGAGGCGATGGCGAACAGCGTATGCGCGTCCACCTTGTCCGGCTTGCCGATCTCGCGCAGGCCGTAGCCTTGTTCCAGCACCACCTTACCGTCCTTGACGATCGCCACCGCGATGCCCGGCACGTTGAAGGTCTTGCGGGCGCTGTCCACGTAGGCGCCGAAGTCTTGCAGCATCGGCGGGAGCGTCGATGCTGCGGTATCCATTGTCGTTGCAGGCGGCGCTTCGCCAGGCCACGCCGGCGTGGCAGCGGCGAGAGCCAGCACCATGCAACTGGCGGTCACGCGCAGGGACAAGGAAGGAAGGGACATGACGGCTCCGCAAAAAATAAAGCCGCAGTCTAGCTTGCCCACCCTCCTTCGGCGGTGCGCCGAAGGTCATGCAGGTTCGGGCGGACTCCCGGCATGGGCATGCATGGCGATGCTGCAGCCCGCTCCGGAAGCCGTTACCCCGGCGAAAGCCGGGGCCTAGTGACGTGGCTCCCGGTGTGCGCCGGGAGCGGATGAAAAGTCGTCGAGCCCCGGCTTTCGCCGAGGTGACAAACCAGAAAGTACGTGGAGCTTTTTTAATTGCAGACCTGCATCACCGTGCGTGATGCGCATGCAGCCACGGCCCCAGCGACACGTACCAGATGTTGTCGTTGCCGTTGTCCCAGCTCTCCATCCGCGCCAGTGCCGCCCTGGCCTGCTCCTGGGTAAGCGGGAAGCTCAGCTCCGTGCGCCGGTCGCTCGTGTAGTAAAGCGTGCGCCGATCCGGCGCGATATGCGCGCCCCATTGACTCCACTTGCCCGGCTTGCCATTGATGGTTTCACCCAGGTCGATCGGCTTGCCCCAATGATCGCCTTCGCGGAAGGCGATATAGAAATCGCCCATGTCACCGGCTTTGGCATCCTCGCTCAGGTTGAAGACCATGAACGATTGATCGGGTGCAATCGCCGGGTCATGGGTGGACGCCGACGGATCACCCACGGCCACCCATGCAGCGGGCTGATAAGCGCCATGCACGAACGGCGAGCGGTAGATATGGAACACGCCCTGCTCATCCGGATGAATGAAATACAGGCTGCCATCCGCGGCGATGCTCGGTGCATAGGTGCGGTCACTGGCGTTGACGTTATCGGGCAGATGCACCGGCGCGCCCCAGCCGTCACCGTTGCGATCCACGCGCCACAAATGACCGCCGCGCCCTGGAAAAACCTTGCCATGCACGGTCGCCGCCAATGCCTCGGCACCCGGCTTTGCCGGCCGGTTGGATACAAACACGAGATACGAACCATCCGGCGACATGGTCGGATCGTGATCGAGCCATTGCCCGGAGAAAGGCGCGATCGCCGGCTTGGACCATGCACCGTGTTCGCGATGCGACACCAGGATCATGGAACCGACATCGAAATACACCGTGTTGCCATCCGGCGTAAACGCCGGACACGCTTCGCCGGCCGGCCCCGAAATTACGCCGGGCGCAAACACCTGGGGTTGCGCCATGGGAACGTCTGCGGCAAACAACGAAGACACTGCACCGAACAAACCGACTGCGATCATCCAGCTCAAAGGCTTGCGGATCATGGCCGTGTTTTTCCTTGGGATGGGTAGGCGCTATATAGGCCCAGGCATAGGCCGCCGCATGTCCTTAAAGTCATTGCATCGAACAGGCAGGCCGACCCGCAACGCACTACACTGCGCGGATCGCCAACAAGGAGCCCGCGGTGTCTCTGTCTCGCTTCATCCCCCTGGTGCTGCTCGCTGCGTTGATCGCTGCGATCGTGTTCTGGAACCGGCACCCGGCACCGCCGGCCAGCATGGAATCGCACGGCAACGTCGCGCTGCCGGCGGTGGCCCACGACAACTGCCCAGCCGCGCGCAGCAACCTGCCGGGCTTCATGCCGCCGGAAGCCTGCGTGACGCTCACAGCCATTCTGCAAGGCGGTCCGTTTCCGTATGCGCAGGACGGTGTGGTGTTCGGTAATTACGAAGGCTTGCTGCCGCAGCAGCCGCGCGGCTATTACCACGAATACACCGTCGCCACGCCGGGCGCGCGCGACCGCGGCGCACGGCGCATCATTACCGGCGGCACGCCACCCAAGGCGTTCTATTACACCGACGATCATTACCGCAGCTTCAAGCCGTTCCAGGTGAACCGATGAGCGCAGAAGGCGCCCTGGATCTCACCCAGGCGAACGACGGCGGCGTGTATTTCGTCGACGCGGCCGACTTCGATGCACTGGTTGCCGCGGCCGAGCAAGGCCAGCTTTATGTGTGCCGCGCCGACCTCGCCGGCTGCCACGACAAAGGCGAACTATTGCGCCGCCTGGCCGCCGTGCTCAACGTACCCAGCGGCTTCGGCCAGAACTGGGACGCGTTGCTGGATACGCTGCGCGACCTGGAATGGCTGCATGGCGCAGGTCATGTGTTGCTGCTCGATCACGCCAGCGAGCTGCGTGCGGCGGTGCCCAAGGATTTCGATACCCTGCTGGCGATCCTGCACGAGTCGGCCCGCTTCGCCATCGATCAGCATCGTCCGTTCTTTGCGTTTCTCAGCCTGCCCGAACATCCCATGGCCTTGCCCTCGCACCGATGACCCAACGCATTGCATTCGAACTCGACCGCGAATACGTGGAACTCAACCAATTGCTGAAGCTGACCGGGCTGTGCGACAGCGGCGGCCAAGGCAAGCAGATCGTCGCCAGCGGCGCGGTGTATGTCGATGGGCAACAGGAGCTGCGCAAGACCTGCAAGATCCACGCGGGGCAGATCGTGCAGATCGACGATGTCGAGATACATGTGGTGGCGATGTAGGCTGGGATGCAATCCCAGCATCGCCATGCATGATCACGCTGGGATTGCATCCCAGCCTATGAATGGCAGCGGCACGGTGTAACCGCATAAGGCATGCAAGCGAATAGCAAACAGGTCCCCACGGAAGCCACGCCATGCAAACCCGTCGTTTCGCCGCCCTCTTTGCCCTGCTCAGCCTGACCGCCTGCGCCGCCTCGGCCAGCAACGCGCCCTTCCCCAACCCTGCTTACGACGAACCCAAGACCACCGCACACGCCACCGAAACCGCGGTGCTGGCGGGCGGCTGCTTCTGGGGCATGCAATCGGTGTTCGAGCACGTGCGCGGCGTGCGGCAAGTATGGGCCGGCTACAGCGGCGGCAACGCCAGCACCGCCCAATACGATACGGTCAGCGAAGGCAATACCGGCCATGCCGAATCGGTGAAGATAACGTTCGATCCGGCCGTGCTCAGCTACGGGCAATTGCTGAAGATCTATTTCGCCGTTGCACACGACCCGACCACGCTCGATCGGCAGGGACCGGATGCCGGCACGCAATACCGCTCGGAAATCTTCTACGCCAGTCCGGAACAGAAAAAGATTGCCGACGCCTATATCGCACAGCTCGATACAGCCAAGGCGTTCGACGACCGCATCGTGACGCTGGTGCAGCCGCTGACGGGTTTCTATCCCGCCGAGGATTACCACCAGGATTACGCACGCAAGCACCCCAATAACCCGTACATCGTCATCAACGATGCACCGAAGGTGGCGCACCTGAAGCAGGCGTTTCCGGGGATGTATCAGGAGGAGCAGATGGTTGTTGATGTGAGGCTTTGAGTGGAGGGAATCGTCAATCGTGAATCGTTAAAAGCGGCCCCCGAAG
>NZ_DATJMN010000016.1:0-11232 GCF_035508675.1 Dyella sp. | reverse complement strand
CCTGGCTCAGCGGCACACCGCCGATACCCGCCACTTGCAAATACGTACCGGTGCTGCTGCCGCCGTAGCCGACGCCGGTCACCGAACCGGCTACGTAGGTGGAAAGCGCGCTACTGCCGCCGCCGTTATTGGCCGAAATGCTGTACGTGCCGTTGGCCACGGCGTTGCCGCTGCTGTCCGTACCGTTCCAGGTGAAGTTGGACAGGCCGGTCGGCTGCGTGCCGAGATCAATGGTGTTGACGACGTTGCCGTTGCCATCCTTGATGGTGACCACCACGTCGCCTGCGGTGGTGACGTTCACGCCGCCGCTCACCGCGCTGCCGCTGTAGCTGAGCGACGTCGACGGCACCAATACTTGACGGCCCACCAGGCTGGCAGAACTGAGCACCTGCGAACTTTGCATGTTGCTGCTGAGGTTGCTGCTCAAACCGGTCAGGCTGGTCTGGATGTTCTGCAGCGCACCGAGCTGCCCGAACTGCGCCATCTCCGATGCCATCTGCGAACTGTCCATCGGTTGCGTAGGGTCCTGCGCGGTGAGCTGCGTCGTCAGCAGCTGCAGGAAATCGGACTGCGTCATGGTCGAGCCGGTCGGTGTGCTGGTGACCGTGCTGCCGGTGAGGCTCAACCCCGAAACGGAATAACTGCTCGTACTGCTAACGGCGCTCATGCTCAGCTACCCAGGTTGATGGTTTTGATCATGAGCTGCTTGGTGGTGTTCATTACTTCCACGTTGTTCTGATACGAACGCGACGCGGAAATCATGTTCACCAGCTCATCGATCGGATTGACGTTGCTGCCGTAGACGAAACCGCTTGCATCGGCCATCGGGTTGCCCGGCTCGTAATGCGATTCCACCGGCTGCTGGCTTTCGGTCACGCCGGCCATGCGCACGCCGACGTTGGCGCTTGCATCACCCGCTGCCACGCCACCTTGCTGCTGCAGCACCGGCGCGAACATCAGTTCCTTCGCCTTGTAAGCCGTGTTGGGGCTGCTGCTGACGCTGTCGGCGTTGGCCAGATTGCTGGCGACGGTATTGAGCCGCAGCGACTCGGCGGACATGCCGGAGCCGGCGGTGTCGAAAATCTTCATCAGGGACATCAGCTTTGTCCTCCACCATTGATGGCCAGGCGCAGCTGCTGGATCGTGCTGTTGATGAAGCTCAAGCTGGCCTGGTAATGCACCATGTTGCTGGCAAATGCCGACTGCTCTGCCTGCGCATCGACGGTGTTGCCGTCCATGCTCGGCTGCAGCGGCACGCGGTATTTCAGGGCGTCGGCCGATTCGCTGGTGGTGGTCAGCTGCCCGGGTGTGGGCGTGCTCAATGCCAGCGACGGCGAAGCTTCCCCGCTCGCTTGCTGCAACACCTGGCGAAAATCGACGTCGCGCGCTTTGTAATCAGGCGTATCGGCGTTGGCGATGTTCGACGCGATCACTTCGGAACGGCGCTGCCAGACATCCAGTGCCTGGCTGCTCAAACCGAACACGTTGTCGAGAAGATTGCTCATGAATGCGTCTCCGCGGCCGATAACCGCCTACGGAGGGATTTGAGCAAGTTGCATGCCACGGCTTGACAACGTCGTGGAAACCGCATGGCAAAGCCATTTGCGGTGACTTACGCCATTCGCATACGTCATGCGGCGACGTTATACCGGCGCGCCGGGACGGATTCCCGACATCACCACGGCAGCGCAGGCGCCGTCAATTTGTTGACGGGTCCATCAACTCCAACACGGTCTTCGCCAATAAATCGGGCTGGAACTTCGCAATAAAGCGATCGGCGCCGACGTCGCGCACCAAGGTTTCATTGAATACGCCGCTCAGCGAGCTGTGCAGCACCACTTTGAGCTGGCGCAACGCAGGTGTTTCGCGGATCGCACGCGTCAAGGCATAGCCATCCAGGCGTGGCATTTCGATATCCGAAATCACCAGCGTGATGCGTTCGCCATCGCCTTCCATCATTTGGGTAAGCAGCTCCAGCGCCTCCTGGCCGTCCTGGGCAATCACGCAATCGAGGCCCACCTGCTTGAACAGGTGAATCAAGCGGCCGCGCGCCACCACGGAATCGTCCACCACCATGATGCGGCGCGTGGACAAATGCCGACGTTCCGCCTGCTGCTGCAGATGCAGCGACACCTCCGTCGCCACTTCTTCGATGCTGGCCAGCACATGCTCCACGTCGACCACCGCCATCAGCTGGCCATCGATGCGGCTCACTGCGTTGACGCGATTGCCGAAGCCCAGCGTGACGGAAGGCGCTTCCAGCGACTCGCCCGTGCAGTGCACGATGCGCTGGAAATCCGTCACCAGGAAACCCTGCACGGAGCGGCTGAACTCGGTTACCACCACATGCGCCGACGCCACCTCGGTCAGTGGCGGGTAACCCATGGCAACGGCCAGGTCGATCACTGGAATGGTTTTGCCGCGGTAATCGAAACTGCCGGCCAGCCAAGGGTGCATGCCCGGCAACTTTTCCATCGCCGGCCTGCGCAGCACCTCGCGCACCTTGAATACATTGATGCCGAACAATTGCTTGTCGCCCAGGCGAAACAACAGCATCGCCACGCGATTGTGGCCGGCCAGGCGGGTGTGGCTTTCCACGCTGTCGAGGAGCGCCGTTGTTGTCATGGGGCGGACTGCATGATGTCGATGACGAACTATCGGCTGACTCACCGCAGGCTTGAGGCTGGGGCGCTCGTAAATCGGGAATCGTCAATCGCAAATCCAGTGAAGAGCATCAGAGCATCCCTGACGATTCCCGATTTTACGAATCACGAACATGGCACATCGTTTGCTTCCTCAACTTTCGACCGTTCCCGCCGATCTCTGAGAACCCATCAACGGAACTCTTTTGTCTATGAGTCTGATCCGCAGCCAGCACCTGGCCGCCCTGATCCAAGCCGCACTGGCCGGCAACGAGGCTGAAGTCGCGCGCCTGCGCCATAAGCACCCCGGTGCAGCCAAGTTGCTCGAGCCGGTATTCGCGCGGCTGGCGCCGCGCGCGCCGGCGGTGGTGGCCTTGCAGTCGCTGGAACAACAAAGCCTGGTGCTGACGCATTCGCAGACACTGCATCGCGAGCAGTCCGCGCTGGAACAATCCATTGGCGAAACCCGCGACAGCGTCGGACAGTTGACGGAGGGCAGCGCCGGCATGTCGGCGACCCTGCAGCAGGCGCAAGGCGGTGTCGAGCAAGCGGCCAAGGCCGGCGAGCACAGTTCGGCCAACGTCAGCGAGCTCAACGGCCAGTTGCGGCTGCTGCGCAGCGCGCTGTCGGCGATGAATCAGAGCCAGAGCCTGCTGACCGAGCAGGTGGCGCAGATTCGTGCGCTCACCACCAGCGTGCAGGACATTGCCCATCAAACCAATCTGGTGGCCTTGAATGCCGCCATCGAAGCCGCGCGCGCCGGTGATGCCGGCCGCGGCTTTGCCGTGGTGGCCGACGAAGTAAAGCAGCTTGCCGAAAAAACCGCCCAGGCGACGGCAGAGATCGAAACCGTCACCAGCTCGATCGGCGAATTCTCGCTACAGATGAACGGCAACGTGCAGCAGAGCCTGCAACGGCTGGAACGCGCGCAGACCGGCGTGGCGGCCACCGAACGCACGTTGCAGCAAGGCAGCGAAACGCTGCAGGCCGCGGGCGATCGCCTGCGTTCGCTGCGCGACGGCCAGGACGGCTTGCAGGTGCGTGCCACGGCGGTGAAAGCCACACTGGGCGCCTTGCAACGCCGCGCGTATGAGTCGCGCCGTCACGGCGAGGCGCTCGGCCGCGCGGCCGCGCTTGCCCATCGCCTGTGCCTGGGCTGGCTGGAAGGCGAAAGCGGCAACGACACCGCCAGCCTCAGCCTTACCGTGCGCGAATCGGTGATCGGTTTGCGTCAAAGCATGGAGCTGGCCTTGCAGGAACCCACTTCGCTCGACCGGCGCTGGTTCGATACCGACGTGCTCAAGCGCAGCCTCGATCGGCTCACGGCGCGGCATGGCAACCATCCGTCGAACACAAGCCTGCAAGAGTCGGCGGCGCGCCTGCGCGAGCATGGCGAGATGTTCCTGGAATTGCTTGGCAACGGGCAGTTCGAGCAGGCCGCGCAGATGTCCGAGAAGCTGGAGAGTGAGCGCGAGGCGATCAATAGCCAGCTGGCGATGATCCTGGCGGGTGCCGGTGCATGAAGCTCTCGCGGACCCGGACGAAGCGCGTAGGCTGGGATGACAATCCCAGCATCCGCAAGCCCCACGGAAAGCTGGGATTGCCATCCCAGCCTACGCGGGCGGGCTTCGCCACGATGTCCCTACTGGTATTCACATTCACCACCCTCGCCCACGCCGACACCACCGCCGCCAACCTGCGCGCCGCCGCCGAACAAGCCGTCCGCACTCAATACGGCACCACCGGCAACCGCGTGGTGATCGTGCCCACAGCGCTCAACCCGCGTCTGCATCTGGCGGCCTGTCCGCACGCCTTGCAGACGCGCCTCCCGCTGCGCCAGGGCGTGCCATCACGCGTGGCCGTTGCTGTCAGCTGCCCCGGCACACCGGGCTGGAGCATCCAGGTACCGGTACAGATGCAGGTGTTCCGCAACGTACTGGTCACCAGCCACCCGATGGCGCGCGGCGACATCCCCGCACCGGGTGACGTGCACACCGAGGAACGCGACGTGGCGCGGCTCGGTTATGGCTATATCGAAAGCCTCGACCAGATCCTGGGCCATTCGCTGAGCCGGCCGCTGATCGCGGGCGTGGTATTGGAACCCGGCGACTTCAACGGACGAGAGACCGTGCACTCGGGCGAGGAAGTGGATTTGGTAGCCCAACTGGGCGGCATCGAGGTGCGCACCCGCGGCATGGCGCTGGACGGCGGCGACACCGGCGCCCGCCTGCGCGTCCGTAATGACAATTCCGGCAGGATTATCAATGGGGTAGTGATTGGGGAAGGCCAGGTGAAGGCGCTCCCTTAACGTTGGACGACCAGCCATACTCATGGCGATCGGCGCTTGAGGAGCACCCTCAAGTTCTTCGGGGAAACGCCGATACCCTTACCAAGGCATATCGAGAGAACGCCAAGAACCATGAACACTACGATCTCGTCCAACGGCTTACCGCAGCTTCCGCTCGCGACGACCAACGCAGAAAACAGCGCCGCCCAGGCCACCACGGCGACCCCATCGGCCAGCGCTTCGGCCTCCCCGGCCGATGACAGCGTGCACCTGACCGATTCGGCCCGTGCCCTGCAAGAGGCCAGCAGCGCCAACGCGCCGGTCGATACCCAGAAGGTGGAGCAGATCAAGCAGCAACTGGCCGCCGGCACCTACAAGGTCAATCCGCACGCCATCGCCAGCAACCTGCTTGCGCTGGACAACCAGATCGGCGGTGCCAAGTAAGAAGCCCATGCCATGAGCCCGAATCTGCAGGCTGAACTCGGTGCCGCACTGCGCGCCGTCCTGGACGAGATGAGTGCGACCATCGCACAGCTCATCACCGTGCTGGACGAAGAACGCGAAGCGCTGAACGTCGCCGACGCCAAAGCGCTCAATCGCTCGGGCGAAGCCAAGCAGATGCTGATGCGCCGGCTCGAACAGCTCGACGTGGAACGCGTGCACCTGTGCAGCACCTCGGCGGACGCCGCGCAGCAAGTCGAGACGCAATGGCAGGAGCTGCTGAAGTCGCTCACGGTTTGCCGCGACAAGAATCAACGCAACGGCGCGCTGGTCGGCCAGCGTCTGACCCAGGTACGGCGTGCGCTGGCGGTGCTTACCGGCGGCGATGCGCAAACCGGCACCTATGGCCAGAACGGCGCGCTGCAGGACACGCACCGGTCGGTGCAGCTCGCCCAGGCATGAAGCTTTTCCGGGCACCCTGATACGGGCGCCCCCTCGTAGCAGTCGCTCCACCCTCAAAGCTCGGTAATTCATGCCATGACGACGACGACAGCCGCTCCCTCGACCAAGCCCTCGAGCAACGACGCCACTGCGCTCAGCGACATGCTGCTACCGGTGGTGCGCAGCCCGATGCTGGACCTGGAGGAAGAGCTGTTCGCCTACGAACTGGTGTTCTATCGCCAGGGCGCCGGTACCGATGCCGACACGACGCTGGTGGGTGGTGTGCTGTCCGGCATCACCGATGGCGCGATCACACGGCTGGTACGCGGCAACCGCGCCTTCATGCGCCTGCCGCGCACCTTGCTGCTGGAAGAAACCGACATCCTGGCGCATACGCCGCGCCTGGGCGTGATCATGCATCCGATCCACGTGCGCGATGCGGCCGTGCTGCAGCGCCTGCAGCAACTGGCCATGCGCAAGTGCCCGCTGTTGCTCGACCTGGGCGATGTCGATCCCAACACCAGCGAACCGCACGGTGCGCTGGAACCGCTGCTGCGGCTGGCGAGCTACGTTCGCCTGGACGCCAAGGCGTTGGACGCCGATACGTTGGCAAGCCGCTGCAAGCAGTTGTTCGAGCGCGGCATCGGCGTGATCGCCGGCAATGTGGATGACCACACCACTTACGCGCGCTGCAAGGAACTGCCGTTCCAGGCGATCCAGGGTCGTTACCTGCTGGTGCCGCAACAGATCGACGTGCCGGTGCTCACGCCAAGCCGGCTCAGCATGCTGCGCCTGATGGGTGCACTGCAGGACAGCAATGCCGGCCCGGTCGAACTGGGCGACATCATCCGCGACGATGCCGTGCTCAGCTACAAGCTGCTGGGCTGCGTGAACTCCGCCTATTTCGCGCTGCCGCGGCAGCTGAAGTCGATCCAACAGGCAGCGATCTTTTTCGGCGTGGCGCGCCTGCGCAACTGGATCTACACCATGGCGCTGGCCAGCACCGACGACCGCCCGCCGGAATTGCTGCGCACCGCGCTGATCCGCGCGCACATGTGCGAAAAGCTGGCGCAAGGCATGCCGAACGGACAACAGGAAATGGCCTTCATGGCCGGCCTGCTGTCCTTGCTCGATACGCTGCTGTGCGCGCCGATGGAATTCGTGTTGAGCCATTTGCCACTGGCGCCGGAAATCCGCGATGCGCTGGTGGAAGACCGCGGCCCGTTCGCCCCCTTGCTGGAACAAGTCTATGCATGGGAAGCCGGCGACCTCAAAGGCGCACACATGCAGCCGCACGACATCCGCAAGATGGCCGGCGCGTATTACGCGGCCACGCAGTGGGCGGACCAGGTGTATTCGTTTGCGGAGCAGCGGCCGAATTGAGGACAGTGTTGTTCGGGCGATAAACGCACGAGTTCATGCGCGTCAATTTTTCGCGGTGGCGAATGATCCTACGTCGCGCAGATCGCAAAGCACATTAGTTTGAACTAAGAAGCTTGATGTTCGCGGTAATTGCCTCTGCCCTGCGAAGTAGAAGCCAACACACACGCCTGCAGTCGCGCCAATCACGCAAGAAACGCACGACTAACGCGCACCTGCACAACAACGCCGTTACAAGCATCGATAACAACGAAGCCCTCGTGCAAGCCACCTGAGTTCTTCGTTTGGCAGGAAGCGTGCGGAACGATTCAATAGGTCGCTAATCATCGATTGGTAGCCACCAGTCATGATATTTCGTGATTTACTTCCGTCTTCAACAATCGTCTTTTAATGCAGATTAAAGCGATCACGCCAAGGGATGGATTTATGAGCTACATATTTAGCACCATCCCATACGTAAACGTCCGCACTCACCGGCTGCTGGACAGACTTTCCACTTTTATCAACGACCCATTGCAGGTTAGAAAATATAACGCGCTGCTTATAATCACCCGGATCATTCTGCGCATAGACAAACTCCGGCATCATCATTGATGATGCCTCAAGAACCTTATTCACCCTGCCTTTTTCAAACGCAAAAATGCACGCCGTATAAACACCGTTCCCGCTGATCCAGAGCGATACAAGTTGCGGATCAAGCTCAGATGTTGCAAATAACGATATAGGCTGAAGATGCGGAGAAAGCGAAAAAACAACCTCTTTACCACGATAAATTGTCAATGCCGCATCACTAGGGCCAGCGTGAATCGAAGAGCGAACTACAACGGCCTGATACGCATTCCCGTCTCCCGCATCCACATTACTAAATAGAACAACTGGATGCTGCTTTTTATCCATTAACAACGAGTCGTTGTCACTGGCGCGAGCAAGTGATACCAAGCCGAAGGCAAGAAGAAAGACAGGCAGATAGGAAATTTCTTTCTTCATCATGTCTATTTGTGTATTTCGCAGAAAAAGTGGCCGGATGAAATTAAAACTCATTAAGTACCTCGGACCCTTTGCGGCGGTAGGCAATCATACGGAATTGGCCAATCGAGCGAATATCGCGATGGCTTGACGAACTTCGCATCCTATTTGCACGAATTACCCACCCAACTGCTTTAGCTTTTCTCCAGCGTCCTCATCACCCATTGATTTAGCGACACGAAGCCAGTACCCGGCCCAACGGGTGTCACCCCTATTCAAATAGCTGATACCCAGGTTATATGCCGCCTCAGGACATCCTCCGGCGATCGCACGCTTGTACCAGTAGCGAGCCTTGTCGAAGCTGACCTTAACTCCATCACCCTCATCATAAATGTTAGCGAGATTGACTTGGGCCTCACGACTTCCCTCTGAAGCAGCTGTCAGAAACAACTTGATTGATCGCGAACGCTCACCAGACTCGAATAAATCACATGCATCTTCGAGCAATTTCCTTGCTTCACATTTCACCTTATCCGAGATGGTTGACACCTTTCTTTTGGACTGTTTCATCACGCCCCCACCGGTGCAAGAGCAATAATAACAATGATAACCAGGACGCCACCGACAGTGATGATCTTCGCAGCTGGAGGCGGGTTCGTGGCCGGATACCCCATTGGTGAATTATCAATATCCGGCGCATCCGAACCCGGATACATCTGAGGCTCCAACGAATCAAAGGGATCCATTTTTTGCTTACCCGATTCGTCTGGACAAATGTAAGGCGGACGCTTCTTGTATTTTTTCTTACCTGTTTGAGGATCCTTCTGCCATCCCCAACCTGGATTATTTGGGTCATCTTTCCAGTGCTTTCCAGGGTTATTAGATCCACCTGCATTACCTGACCATCCGCGCTCGCCGTTGTTACCCGGAGCAAGCCCCAACGGATCAGTATTGTCGAGCGGATCGTCAGCCACATAGGCATAGAAGCTCAATTGCTTGCCGCCGAATGTGATCGGATCCTCACTAATAAACCCACCCATCATCGGGCTGTAATAGCGTGCTCGGTAGTAATACAGCCCTGGAATATCCGCCTCGCGCCCCGTGTACTGGTACGGATTCGTAAAGCCCGTGGTCGTATCGCTCGGTGTCACATTCCCATACGGATCATAGCTGTACTTCTGCCTGATCGCCCCCGTCGAATCGGTCAACGCGATCGTGCTGTTGAGCAAGTCCGTCAAGAAATACGTCCGTCCCGTCACATCGTTGCGCGCGAAGCGCTCATCGACACCGGGTCCAACCAAAATCGGATTGACTGTGCCGCCTTGCATTTCTTGAACGGCGTTGTTGCCGTCATACAGAAACTGGGTAGCCGTGCCCTGCACGGCCTTGCCAATGCGCCGCCCCAGCGCGTCATAGCTAAAGCTCAATTGGACGGTACTGCCCTGGCTGATCTGCACGAGCTGATTCCGCGCATTCCAGGTGTACGTGTTCGTGCCATCGCTGGTCAGGTTGCCGTTGGCATCGTAGGTCAGTCCCGCGCCGTTGAAGCTCGTTTCCCGATCATTGAGGTCGAACGTCGCCGCTTGCGTGGTCGCCGTCGGCAGCACGTCCGTCGCGAACGTGCCGCCCTTGCTCGTGATTCTTCCGTCGGCATCGTAGCCGTACGTCAGGTTGCCCAACGTGGTGCCGTTGCTCTGGGTGTAGGTCAACCCGGTCAGCTCGCTGGCGGTGTCATAGCCGTAGGCGACGGTGATGCCGTTGGGCAGTATCAGCGTGGCGCGCCGGTTGTCCGCGTCGTAGGCCAACTGCACCGTTTCACTACCCTGCGTGATCGCCGTGAGGTGATTAGCATTGTCGTAGGTGTAGTTGGCCGTCGCCTGCGCGGCGGCAGTCATGCTGGTGCGCCGTCCTACTGCGTCGTAGGTGTAGCTGAGGCTCCCTTGCGGACTGCTAGTACCGGTGACGCGATCGAGGCCGTCGTAGCTCCAGCTCAGCGTGCCACTGCTTGAGTCGGTCAGGCTGGTCAGGCGGTTGCCCGCGTCATAACTGGACTGGATGCCAGAACCGTCTGCATAGGACACCAGGCTTTTGCGGTCGAGTGCGTCGTAGCTGATATCCGTTACCTGCCCCTTGCGATCGGTATGCGTGAGCACGTTGCCCATGCCGTCATACGTCCACGACTCGCTCTGGTTCATTGCGTCCGTACGCGTGATCGGACGGTTGCGGTTGTCGTATACGTAGTTGATCACACCGGCATTGGGCAGCGTGACGCTCAAAAGGTTGCCATTGCTGTCGTAGTTGAACGTCGTGGTTTGATTCAGGGCATCTGTGGCCGATACCACCCGATTGTTGGTGTCGTACTGCGTGAGTGTGACGTTGCCCAAGGCATCACGGGTAGCGATGCGGCGGCCCAGGGTATCCACCACGTAGTTGGTGGTACGACTCAACGGATCGGTCACGCTCTGTAAGTCATAGCCTTGGTACGCGAACGTCACCGTGTTGCCCCGGGCATCCTGGGCCGCCGTGGGCTGACCCGCGCTATTGCATTGGATGGTCGCGCTATGGCCGAGTGGGTCGGTGACTTGTGTCAAGCAGCCGTTGGTGTAACTGAAGTGAGTCGTATGGCCGAGCGGATCGGTCATCGACGCGAGCTGGTTGTAGTCGTTGGTATAGGCGAATTGGGTGGTGACGGCGTTCGATGTACCCGACAGCCGGGTAATGCTCGTGACATTGCCCAGCGCATCGTAGGTATAGGCCGTGGTACGCCCTAGAGCATCGGTTTCGCTATCAAGGAGACCCGATGGCTCGCGCTGGAAGGTCGTCGTTTGAGCCAACGAGGTGCCGTATGCCTCGGTAATGCTGGATGGATAACTGCTGGTGAGGTCGAAGGCTACCTGCTCTTGATTGCCGTTCGGATCCGTGACCGTAGTCGCCGTCACCACGTTGCTGCTGTTGGTGGTGTAGCCGAATTGATAGTAGGTGTTGTCGGCAAAGGTCTGCCTGGTGACGCGGCCGTTGGCATCGTACTGGTTGGTGATCTTGGTATTCCCGCGCCGATCCTGGATGGTCAGCATG
>NZ_DATJMN010000015.1:0-3940 GCF_035508675.1 Dyella sp. | reverse complement strand
CAGGACCGCTTGCACTTGCGAAACCTGCCTTGACAGGGGTGAGGCCACGGCCAGCATCGGCAGCTGATGCAACCTACTTCAGCCGACTGGGCAAGAGCGTGCAGGTGTTTGACGTTTCTTGCCGCTGTGCCAGTCAAGCTGGGATCACGCTGATTCCATTCCAAAGCGAGTCGTCATTCCGGCGAAGGCCGGAATCCATGCTTCGAATTGACGATGGATTCCGGCTTTCGCCGGAATGACGACTCGCCCTGAAATAACGCTGGCAAAAACTTCGGCTTTTTTTGTAGGCACATCACAGTGTCTGATCCGCAACCCACAAAACCGCCTATTTGCTGTTCTTCTTCTTTTCCTGCTTTGCCGCCTTCTTTTCTTTCATCGTCTTCGCCGGCTTCTTCTTCTCGTTTTTCTTCGACTCCACACCCTTCATCTTGTTCTCCTCATCGTAACTATTGAATCGCCCGCATCATAACGCGGGGCCAGGACGAGCGCATTCCGCTTATCAACAAGGGGCTAGGTTCTGCGCCCAAAACCAACCGGCACGCCTGACCAGGAACAAGTCAACCTGCCGCCATTCGCCCTGCCGGCTTGCATCACGCTGCGTCGCCCGAATGCTTGCGCAGTCGCAGTCCCTGCACCACGACAAGCATCAGCAGGCCCAGTGCAACCCATGCGAACCAGTTACCCCATCGCTGGTAGAGCGTGTTCGCATGGGCGACGGGCACCTCCGTGACGAGCGCGACGAATGGCGCCGTGTTGGTGCGGACCTCCGCCAGGATGCGTCCGCGATTATCACTGACGAAGATGCTGCCGTTCTTGGCCGCGCGTACGATGCTGAAACCGTCCTCCACACCGCGCATCAGCGCGATATGGCCATGAAAGAGCCAGTCCATGTTGAAGTCCCACGCGGGCACCAGCATGAGCCCCGCACCTGCGTTGCCGTAGCGGCGCGACAGGCCGGTGAAATCCATGTCCTTGCAGATAGCCACGCCCCACCTGCCGGAAGGGTGTGACATCACGGTGATAGCCTTACCGGGTGTGAACTTCAGTTCAAACGGCGGGAGCATATGCTCCTTGTGGTACTCCAACGGTGCCGCATGCGGGACATAGATGCGCGCCGCGTTGTACTCGGCCTTCGGCGCCACGTGGACCAGTCCCGCAACCACGGTCGCACCGGTCTGGTCGGCGGTGGCCTGCAGCACGGCATCCGACGCAGGCGACTCGCCGTCCACCACAACGCCGATCTTCTCCGGCATCACGATGGCCTTGGCACCATCCGCGGCGAGTTTGGCCGCCTCATCGGCATAGGCCTGCAGCAGACGCTGCGTGGGCGCGCCTTTGTCGGCCACGTCATCGTTTCCTTGTGCATCCGACGCTACCAAGCCCACCTTCACCAACGGCCCGTCGATCGGCGACAACAGGCGCACGGTGCCGAACGCAAGCACAGCCACGATGACCGCAACATTGCCGCCGACGATCCACCCTGCCCGCTTTGGCGCGATGCGATACAGATACACGCCCACAGCCACAGCCGCAGGGAATGACAGCAGCAGAAAACTCATGCCCCAGGGACCGGTCAGCGAGGCAAGTTGAAGAAATGGCAGAAAGCGGAGCTGCGAATACGCCAGGCTGACGGCCGTACCTGACGACGAGGTCAGGTTGACGATGTACTCAAAGGAGACCCACGTCGCCGGGAGCGCCAGCAGTGCGCTTACATACGCGCCACGACGCAGCAACGCCCGGAACACTATGACGGCGAGGGTGAATACCAAGGCCATGATACCGGAGTCCATCAATATAACCGTGGCGGGCACCGTAATGAGGCCGTGCAAGTAATGCCAGAGATTGAGCACCCCAAGGAACCACGCTGCGAACGCTACGACCGCCGTCCGCTGAGCCGAAGCACGGGTCGCCACCAGCAGCGGGGGAAGCGGGGCCAGCCACATCAGCGGCCAGAAAGGTTGCATACCGGTTCCGAACCAGATGAGCAATGCGCTGAGCACAACCGCTGCCGCGCTTTTGCCGAAACGCTTGAAGTCAGACGAGGATGCCATGGATGTACCTCTGGAGTGATCGCATGTAGAAGGCACGAAGCGAATCGGATGTTAGACCTACGCGTCCACGGAGATAAAGCAAGATCAGGCCGTGCGACATGGCGCCCATGTCGAGCTGGTATCTTTCCACGGGGCTTTAACTTTCCATTGAAAACGAAATTGGGGGCATTTTGTGCGTGTCGTTACCGCGATGTTGTTGTTGCTCACCCAAGCCATCCCTTTGGCGGCGCAAACCAGTCCGCCGCAGACCAATGAGCAAAGGGTCGACCAGCTCTTCGCCGATTACGACAAGCCTGGTTCGCCCGGTTGCGCGCTAGGGGTGATCCAGCATGGCGCCTTCATCTATCGAAAAAGCTATGGCGCGGCCAGTCTCGAACTGGGCGTGCCGCTTTCATCGCAGTCGCTGTTTTATATGGGCTCGGTCTCGAAGCAATTTACCGCCGCCAGCGTCGTGTTGGCAGCCGAACAGGGCTTGCTTTCCCTCGACGACGACATCCGCAAGTACATACCGGAGCTTCCCGATTATGGAAAGCCGGTCACGTTGCGCCAGATGCTTCATCACACGAGTGGACTGCGCGAATATGAAACGCTGGAGGTTCTGGCTGGGCAGAGCGACAGGAACCTTCGCCCGACATCCGAACTGATCGAACTTATCGCGCGCCAGAAGGCGCTAAATTTTTCGCCCGGCACGGAGTTTCAATACAGCAATACGAATTACTTCCTGCTTGCCGAAGTCATCAAGCGCGCTACCGGAAAACCGCTTTCGGTATTCGCCGCCGAGAACATATTTCGGCCGCTGGGAATGACCCATACCCTGTTCTATGACGACAACTCGATGGTGGTTCCCGGTCGTATTCCTGCCTATGCGGCCGGGCGCAATGGCGGCTTTCTGGTCGACTGGTCGACAAACTTCGATCGGGTGGGTGCCGGCGGCCTGTTGACCAGCGTCGACGACCTGCTCTTGTGGGACCGGAATTTCTACGACAACCACCTGGGCAAGGGAACGCTGATAAAGCAGATGGAAACACGCGGCATCCTTGCCGATGGCACACAGATCCCCTACATGCTTGGGCTCGAGGCAGGAACCTATCGAGGTCTTCCGATCATCGAACACTCAGGCGGTCATTTCGGTTACAGCGCCGAATTGCTGCGCTTCCCGCAGCAGCATTTCACCGTGGCTTGCCTTTGCAATGTGGACCAGGCGGACCCAGTCACCCTCGCCTACTCGGTCGCCGATATCTACCTGAAGGATCGTCTTCACGCTGCGGACGTCTCGACGTCACCTTCAGCTTCCCAGTTTCCATTCAGCGCCACCAGGTTCGCTGGCAAATACCACAGCACGCGCTATCACACGATGCGCTCGGTCACGGTCAAGGACGGGCGACTCAGCATAGGCAGCACAGCCTACGATCGCGTTGGGGCCAATGTGTTCAAAAGTCCGGGACCATGGGGTTCGAACGCAACTTTTGCAGCATCCGGCGCAGGGGAAAGCCTGACCATCGGCAGCGATGGCCAAGTGGAGTGGACAGGCGCAAGGGTGAATGTTCCCCGGATGAAACAAGCGACCCTGGCCGATTACGCCGGCACCTATACAAGCGTCGAACTCAAGGCAAGCTACACTGTCACGGTTACGGATGGCGGCTTGAATCTTCGGGCCTATGGCGATTCCACCATCACCTTGAAACCCGGTGTCCGGGATGAGTTTGTGAGCGGACGACTTCCCATGCTTGGCTATATCGCCTTGGTTTTTCAAAGGTCCGGAAATGGCCGCGTGTCCGGGCTGGCCTTATCCAGTGCTGGCGTTCGTGACCTGAAGTTCGACAAAAGCCATTGAGAATGTCGATTTCCATAACCCGCCAACAATGCAAAAATGACAAGACAGATATCGG
>NZ_DATJMN010000014.1:0-2917 GCF_035508675.1 Dyella sp. | reverse complement strand
TATGGCCTCGCAGCCGTTCGTCGCCGTGGCTATCGACAACTCGACTGGACCAGGCGTGGCGAAGCGGGTCCTGCTGACCGACTCCGTCCAAAACACGGTTGCCATCGTGGACGTGTATTGCAAACGGGTTGCACCGGAAGGCAAACGATGCCGGTTGGTCTCCCGTTCGGTTTAGGCCAACCTATGGCCAGCGTGTGATCTCGATGGACGGAGGGCGTGAAGGCGCCATAGCCGCCTTCACGCGAACGGATCAGGTAGATCAAGCGGCCACTGGTATAGCCGTGTTCGTCTGAGGCACACGCTTGAATGCCGGATGCTTAGAACGGGTGCTGCCGGTAAAATTGCTCGAGCTGCCGATAGACGTCTGGCAAATGCTGGTGCAAGGCTGCCGGCGTTTCGAAAAATTGCTCGCTGGCCACCGCAAAGAACTCGGCCGGGCTTTCAAGGGCATACGGGTCAATCGGTAGGTCCGCCCCGTTGCGTCGTTCATCCTGCAGGCGATCCCACGCGGCTGAGAAGACCTGCGACCACACGCGGCGATCCATACGCCGATGCAATGGCGGAAAGCCATTGGCGTCGCCGTTGAGCATATCGAGCTTGTGTGCCATTTCGTGGATGACCACGTTGTGCCCGGGTTTCGTCCCTGTCTTCAGCACATCCGCCCATGACAGGATCACCGGTCCGCGTCCCCATGCCTCACCGGCCAATATGTCATTGGTCTGGTGAACCACCCCCGCTGCGTCGATTTTTGGACGGCGTGGAATGAACGCATCCGGGTAAACGATGATGCTGTACCAATCGTCGTACCAATCGAGGCCCAGCTTCAGGATAGGTACGCAAGCGTGGGTCGCGAGCAAAACACGGTCGGCGTCGTCAAACTGCAAACCCTTGGCCGGCTCCAGCGATTTGTTGTCCAGGAACAGCGTTGCCAGCACGCGCAGCGTGCCCTGGTCGGAGGCGCTCAGCCGACGCGCTGGAGTACATCGCTCCAGCGCCTCTCGCCAGAGCGATTCGGCGATGGGGTGCCGAGCGACGATGCGCCGTATGCGCCAGTCTTTGATTTTTTTGAACATGGCCAGATAGTGGAGGGCGTCGTAGCGAAAGCAAGAGCCGAGCGCAGAACTCGGAGTCGAATGGCGCTGGGCTAAAGGGGGGGCAGGGAAGTAGCGTGCACTTTCTAGCGCGTTTCGCGAGGGCGCTTGGCCGGCTCTGGCATAATCTTGCCGATTCAAGCTATAGCGCTTGATCGCTTCACAGGGATGGGCATGACGGAAATCACGGTTCAAGTAGCTCAGGATTGCGACGTGGCGGTGATCGGTGGAGGGCCGGCCGGTAGTACGGCAGCCGCGATGCTGGCGCGCATGGGTCATAAGGTGATCGTACTGGAGAAAGACAGGCACCCACGCTTTCATATCGGCGAATCATTGCTACCGATGAATCTGCCGCTGTTCGAGCGACTGGGCGTGATGGAGAAGGTGAGGGAGATCGGCGTATTCAAGCCCGGCGCGGATTTCGAAGCCGACAATGAGCGCGGCTACAACACCTACGCATTCGCGCGTGCCCTCGGCAACAGCCCACCGCATGCTTATCAGGTATGGCGGCAGGACTTCGACAAGATGCTCTACGACCACGCACGTGAGTGTGGCGCGGACGCGCGCGAGGGCCATGAGGTAAGGCAGGTCGTGCAACAAAGTCCGCGCGATTCGTTGATCGAGGTGGGCACCGATACCGACGAGACCTATCGCATTCGTGCGCGTTACGTGATGGACGCGAGTGGCCGCGATGCATTTCTTTCGTCGAAAAAGAAGCTCAAGCGCAAAAACGATGAGCACCAAAGCGCAGCGATCTTCGGTCATTTTCTCGGCGCCCAGCGCCGTCAGGGCGAAGATGCCGGCAACATCAGCATCTACCGCTTCGAGCATGGCTGGATGTGGATGATTCCGCTGCCGGGCGGTGTAATGAGCATCGGCGCGGTATGCCGCCCGGCGTACTTGAAGCAGCGTAAAGGGCGCAAGGTCGAGTTCCTGTTAGAGACGCTGCGTATGAATGCCGAGCTATGGCAACGCGTTGAGCGTGCAGAGTTGATCGGCAATGAAGTGCGCGTCACCGGCAATTATTCCTACGACTCCACGTGCATGGGCGGTCCGGGCTGGGTGTTGATCGGTGACGCATTCGCGTTTCTGGACCCGGTGTTTTCTTCGGGTGTATACCTGGCAATGAGTGGCGCCGAGCAGGCCGTGGCGATGGTCGACGAATCACTGCGCCATCCACAGCGGGAGGCGCACCTCCTGCGCCGCCTGGAACGTCGCCAGCGCCGTGGCATGCGGCGCTTTGCGTTCTTCATCTATCGGTTCAACAGCCCGGTGATGGGCGAGATGTTCCGCGAGCCGCACAATATTTGGCAGATAGAGCAGGGCGTGATTTCCATGCTGGCTGGCGATGTATTCGACTCGCTCAAGGTATGGAGCCGCATCAAAGCATTCCAGCTCGTTTATATGATCAGTGCCTTGTTCGACTGGCGTAACTGGCGCTCCGAGCGCAAGTGCCGGCTTGAGCAAGCCCGGCAGCAGTTCACGGGTGGCGATACGCCATTGGATAAGGTTTAGCTGGGTGTAAAAACGGGGTCAGTTCACTTATCGACGATATGCATGCTTGTAAGTCAATCTAACCCCGATTGCCTTTGGCTTTCATCAAGCTTTGGGATTACAGTCCCTGGCTTTTGCTCAATCCGTGCAATAAGCCGTCAACGGATTGCTCGTAACCTCACAGGCTTTAGCGCCCTGTGCGTGGATCGTCAGCACGTTGTCGGTTTGCTTGTACCTGCACACCAGGTATGGATCGACGCCGGTCAGGTCCCAGCGATCGGCGGCTTTTCCTGGGACAGGGACAAGGTTGGCCATTTGTTCTGGTGGGCCGT
>NZ_DATJMN010000013.1:0-5525 GCF_035508675.1 Dyella sp. | reverse complement strand
GCCGCCGCTGGAGAGGTTGCCCACCGGCGAATTGTTGTTGGTGTTGAGGTTGATGACTGCGCCGGTACCGCTGAGCAGCTGTACTTCGACGTTGCCGGCGACCGTCTGCGGCGAGGTGGCGGAGGCAATGTTCTTGAGGTTGCCATCGCTGGCGTTGATGTTGCTGCCGCCGAACTGTTCCTGCACGCTGGTCAGGTTCGGATCGCAACCGCTCACCTTGATGGTGAACGGGGTGTTGCCGGCAACGGCGCCGGCCGCGTTCAGGGCGGTGGTGAACACCACGGGCAGTTGCACGGTGTTGCTGGCGCTGCCGCCATTTACGCTGAACGCGCAGGTGTTGGCGACCACCTTGCCGGTGATGGTGATGGTGCCGTCAGCGGCAGCCACCGAGGTGGAGAACAATGCTGCTGCGCCGAAGGTGGCGGCGAGGGCAGCGGACAGTACGATCTTCTTCATGCGGATTCCCTGTTTAACGTGTCGATGGGCTTTATAGCGTTCGGTAAAAAAGCGCTTGCGGTGGGCCGGGCGTTTTCCCGCCCCCTCTCGGGCAGGCCCACGCCTTGCTCAGCAATTGAGCAACATTCAGGCCAAAGCGTGACCCCTATCACATTGTCGGCGAAATCTGGCCTGTTTCCTACACACCGCCTACACGCTTCCGAAACATTTCCTCATTTCTGTCGGGAAAAAGTGTGAACTGCGTCTCCGGACTGGTCGGGGTGCCGTCAAAAAGTGACGTGCAGTGTCAGCGGATAGCGCGACGGGGGTGCCATTTGTAAAGTGTGCTTGACACGAGCGGGACGCTGATCGTAGGCTTTGTGTCAAGTATGCTTGACAGGTGACGGGGAGTTGTCGCTGCGGGTGAGGGATGCATGCGCAGATGGGACTCGTGCGGCGGACAGCGTGAAGGGGAAGGGCGATGCCGAGGTTTTCGTCGAAGCAATATCAATCGCGCGTGTTGATCGCGATGGCGATCTATACCGCGTTCATGCTGCTGGTCTGGCCGTGGGTGGGCAGAACGCCAAGCCTGCCGCTCAAGGCCCTGCTGGCGCTCGCGGCGACGCTGCCGGTGCTTTACGTCATTGCGCAAATGGCGCGGCTTATTCGCAGCAGCGACGAACTGGAGCGTCACACGCACCTGGTGGCCTTGAGCACGGCGACGGCGGTGGTCAGCGCGCTGACGTTCATCGGTGGTTTTCTGGCCGCCGCGGGGGTGGTGAAGCTGGATGGTTCGACCTTGTTGCTGGTTTACCCCGCCGTCGTGCTTTGCTACGGCGCGGTGCGCTGGCGGCTGGTGCGCAGTTATGGTGGGAATTCCCTGTGCGAGGAGACCGGCATTCGGCCCTATCTGTACCTGGTGCTTTTTGGCGTGGCGCTGATGGCGGTCGCTTTGCTGTATCCGGGCCGGCTGGATGATGCGCGTCGCGGGTTCCTGTATGGCGCAGCGGCGGGGATGATCGCTTTTGGCGGCGTGCCCATGGCAAGGCAGTGGTACAGGCGCAAATACCGTCATGACTGATCGTGCCACGCCGGCATGTGAGGGGCCGCAGCCAGCGCGTCCGGCATGAACAACCTCATACGCGAATTGCGCAGTGAACGTGGCTGGTCGCAAGCCGAGCTCGCGCAACAATTGGATGTATCGCGACAAACCATCAACGCCATCGAGACCGGCAAGTACGATCCGAGTCTGCCGCTGGCTTTCAAGATCGCACGCCTGTTCGGCATGCCGATCGAAATGATCTTTGTGCCCGGGGAGGAGTGAGGGAACCATGGCCTTGAAGGCAAGAACCGTTTTTCGCGTGATCGTGGTAGCGGTCGCGCTGGGTGTGCTGGCGTACCAGCATTGGCATCGACCCGGCGAACAGGCCACCGCAGCCGCGGATGTCGCGCCGGTTGCCGCACCCGTCGAAACCAAGGAGCCCGCGCAGCCGGCGCGTAGCTGGCGGCGCGGGTCACTCACGTTTACGCCGTGCGAGCTTGGCCGTCCCGGCAGCGGCGCGCGTGCGCCGGCGTGGTGCAGCATGTTCGAGGTGCCGGAAAATCGCGCCGATCCGCACGGCCGCCGCATCCGCCTGAAGCTGGCGATCGCGCGCAGCGATGCGCAAGTGCCCGAGCCGGATCTGGTCACCCTGCTGGCCGGAGGCCCCGGTGAAGCGGCTACCGAAGCGTGGGTGATCGAAGCGCCGGCCTTTGCCGAGGTGCGCAAGCACCATGACGTACTGCTGCTGGATCAGCGCGGTACCGGCGGCTCCAATCCGCTGAGCTGTAAAAGTGCGGAGCAAGCTTCCGATCAACATGCATTGACGCTCGATCTCGACACGGTGCGCAAGGATGTCGCCGCCTGCCTGGATGAGGTGAAGCAAAAGGCCGATCCGCGTTATTACACCACCACCATCGCGGTGCAGGATCTGGAAGACGTGCGCAAGGCGCTGGGTTCGCCGCAACTGGACCTGGTCGGCGTGTCCTACGGCACGCGCATGGCGCAGCAATACATCAAGCACTACCCCAATAGCGTGCGCAGCGTGGTGCTGGATTCGGTGGTGCCGAACCAGATCGTGCTGGGCGAGGATTTCGCCGGCAACCTGGACGACGCACTGAAGAAGGACTTCGCCTACTGCACCGCCGTGCCCGCCTGCAAGCAACGTTTTGGCGATTCGATGCAGACGCTGTACCAGTTGCGCGACGCATTGCGCGCCAATCCGCACAAGGTGAGCTTCCGCGATCCGGAAACCTACGAAACCGTAGAGCGCCCGTTGAGCGAGTTCTCGCTCGCCAGCGTGGTGCGCATGTTCGCCTACCAGCCGGAAACGGCGGCGCTGCTGCCACTGTCGATCAACGCCGCCGCGCACGGCGATGTTGGCCCCTTGCTTGGGCAGGCGAAGATATTGAGCGGTGATCTCAGCGGCGACATGAACAACGGCATGTCGATGAGCGTGATCTGCAGCGAGGATGCCGACCTGTTGCAACCACGGCCGCAGGACCAGAACACCATCCTGGGCAATCACCTCATCGATGCGATCAAGGCGCAGTGCGAGGTGTGGCCGCACGGCACGCGGCCCGACGATTTCCACGCGCCGTTGAAGAGCGACAAGCCGATCCTGATGCTTTCCGGCGAGTTGGACCCGGTCACGCCGCCGCGTTACGGCCAGCAAATCCTGCCTGGCCTGTCGGATGCGCGGCAGCTGATTTTCAAGGGGCAGGGGCACTCGCTGCTGGGGCGAGGCTGCATGCCGCAGTTGCTCGGCAAGTTCATCGACAAGCCCGATCCCAGGCAACTGGACGCCAGCTGCCTGGACAAGCTCGGCGAAACGCCGGCCTTCATCGACTTCAACGGAGCCTCGCCATGATCGAAGTGAAGGATCTGCACAAGCATTTCGGCGCCGTGAAAGCGGTGGATGGCGTGAGCTTCGTGGCGCGCGACGGCGAAATCACCGGCCTGCTTGGCCCCAATGGCGCCGGCAAGACGACCACCTTGCGCATGCTGTACACGCTGATGCAACCGGACCGTGGCCAGGTGCTGATCGACGGCATCGACGTGGCGAAGGACGCACTGGCAGTGCGCCGCCAACTCGGCGTGCTGCCGGATGCGCGCGGTCTGTACAAGCGGCTTACCGCGCGCGAGAACATCGACTACTTCGCGCGCCTGCAAGGCATGGACGAAGCGCTGGTGCGCACGCGCCGCGAGCAACTGATCAAGGCGCTCGACATGGCCGATATTGCAGACCGCCGCACGGAAGGCTTCTCGCAAGGCCAGCGCGTGAAAACCGCGATTGCGCGCGCGCTGGTGCATGATCCGCGCAATGTGATCCTCGACGAACCTACCAACGGCCTGGACGTGATGGCCACGCGCAGCATGCGCCAGTTCATGCGGCAGCTGAAGCAAGAAGGACGCTGCGTGCTGTTTTCCAGCCACATCATGCAAGAGGTGGCGGCGCTGTGCGATCGTATCGTGGTGATCGCGCACGGCCGCGTGGTGGCGGATGAAACCCCCGATGCGCTGCGTGCGCAAACCGGCGAAGCCAACCTGGAGGATGCCTTCGTAAAGATCATCGGCAGCGAGGAGGGCCTGGCGGCATGAACACCACGCTGACTGTCTTTCTCAAGGAAGTGAAGGAAAACCTGCGCGACCGGCGCACCATCATGAGCGCCTTGATCCTGGGGCCGCTGCTCGGCCCGATGATCTTCATCATGATCATGAACGTGGTGCTCACGCGCGAATTGAACAAGGCCGACCAGCCGATCAAGGTGCCGGTGATCGGCGCGCAATACGCGCCGAACCTGGTCAACGCACTCAAGCAGCAAGGCCTGGTGCCGCTGCCGGCCATGGCCGATCCGGAAGCGGCCGTGCACAATCGCGACGCCGACGTGGTGCTGCGCATTCCCAAAGGCTTCGGCGATGCCTGGCGCAAGGGTGAAACCTCGCAGGTGGAGCTGATTTACGACTCCTCGCAGAGCGATACCGGCGGCTCGGTCGGACGCGTGAAAGGCATGCTGGAAAGCTACAGCCGGCGCCAGGGCGTGATGCGCCTGGTGGCGCGCGGCCTTTCACCCACCATGATGGCGCCGGTGGCGGTGGACGAACGCGACCAGTCCACGCCACAATCGCGCGCCGGCCTGATGTTCGGCATGCTGCCGTACTTCTTCGTGCTGACCGTATTCATGGGCGGCATGTACCTGGCCATCGACCTCACCGCCGGCGAGCGCGAGCGGCAATCGCTGGAACCGTTGTTCGCCAACCCGGTGCCGCGCTGGAAGATCCTGCTCGGCAAGCTGGCGGCGACCTGCGCGTTCTCCCTGGTCAGCCTGCTGATCTGCGTGGTCGCGTTCGGCTTCTGCGGCAAGCTGATCCCGATCGAGCGGCTCGGCATGCGGATGGACCTGGGCGTTTCCTTCGCCGCGCAGGTAGTCCTGATGATGCTGCCGCTGGTGATGTTGCTGGCCTGCCTGCAGACGCTGGTGTCCGCATTCGCCAAGAGCTATCGCGAGGCGCAGACCTACCAGTCCGTGCTGATGATGGTGCCGATCTTCCCGTCGATCCTGCTGAGCGTAACGCCGATGAAAATCGCCGACTGGATGTATTACGTGCCCTTGCTCGGGCAACAGGTCGGCATCATGCGACTGCTGCGCGGCGAGTCGGTAACGGCAGCGCAGATCGCCAGCTGCGTGGTCACGGGTTTGGCGGTGGCGGTGCTGGCCATGGTGGCGACCGCGTGGGTGTATCGGTCGGAGCGGTTGGCGATATCGGCGTAGACATCGTTGCGCCACAGGCTGCTATTCGTTGCCGAAGTTCCGCCTTGCGATCTGGGTGCGCGTCTCGTAGCGATAAGCGCTGGCACTCCCCAAATGCGGCACAACCGTCCTCAGTGGCGTGCCGCAGCAGGGGATCTTACGGACGCGAACGGTTTATCCGCCCGGCTCAGGGTCGAGCGTATCGGCGTGTTGCTGCAGGAAGTAAATGGCGACGTGCAACCCTGTTGTGTGCACCGGGTTGAGTGGCCAGATGCCCAGCATGCCGGGTTTGTCGGGCG
>NZ_DATJMN010000012.1:0-16056 GCF_035508675.1 Dyella sp. | reverse complement strand
ATGCGCTTACGTTGGCTGACGGTTGGGAATTTCTCCGGTATTCTGAAAGTTGATTGATCATGAGCCGATGCCGCGCAGACCCGCGCCAGCAAAGGGCGTGTTTTTCTGACGGTAAAAGCGACGGTAAAGGTCCATGTCGATCAAAGCCAATCCCTTTAACCACGCGGACTTGCGTGACTCGTTGATGATCGAGTGGGAGTAGGGCGAAAGCATCTGGAGACACCGCGGCGGGCGGCGACGCGAGGGAACCCTCGGCTCAATGCGGCCTCTTTTCGCCAGGACGCAAGGTCAACACGCGCACACCGTCTGCATTGACGGCCACGGTATGCTCGAACTGTGCCGATAGCTTCCCGTCGCGGGTAACGACCGTCCAGCCATCCTCTTCGGTTCGAACGGCAGCCCGCCCCTGGTTCAACATCGGCTCGATGGTGAACACCATGCCCTCACGCAGCATCAGTCCGGTTCGTGGCGTGCCCCAGTGCAACACCTGCGGCGGCTCGTGCATCTGGCGACCGATGCCGTGTCCGCAATATTCCCGGACGATCGAATAGCCATGCCTGCGGGCGTGCCGCTCGATGGCGTGCCCCACGTCGCCGAGCCTGGCGCCTGGGCGGACGGCCTGGATGCCTTTCCACATCGCCTCATACGCCGTATGCACCAGCCGCCTGGCCGGTGGCGATACGTCGCCCACCAGATAGGTCTTGCTGGAGTCGGCAATGTAGCCATTCTTTTCCAGCGTGATGTCGAAATTGACGATGTCTCCGTCCTGCAGGATGTCCGCAGTGGACGGAACGCCGTGGCAGACCACGCTGTTGGGGGAAGCGTTGAGCGCGTAGGCATACCCATACTGACCTTTGCTGGCCGGTCGTGCAGCGAGCTCATGCACGATGAGGTCATCGACCAGATCATTGACCTGCATGGTCGACATGCCGATAAGGTTCAACCGGTCCAGGTGACTGAACACGTCCGCCAACAGCCGCCCCGACTCCGCCAGCAGGCCGATTTCTTCCGGCTGTTTGGTCATGGCAAAGGCATCTTGACGGGTTGCGCCGTCACCCCGGCGGCCCGCAGTTCACTGGCCACGATCTCGTTGAAGCTCAGCGTCGGGTTCATTTCGCACAGCATGCCGATCCTGATCCAGAACGCCGCCTGCGCATTGATCGACCTGCATGACACGCCACTGGCCTTGCGCAGCTGGTCGTGCAGGTCGTCGTCGATGTTTACGATGCCCATGGGCCTGGTCTGATATGGAACGTATGTGAATCGTATATGTGGCTGACTGATTCGGGCAAGCAGGCCCTCTGACGAGGCGTTATGATGCGGCCTTCGCATCAAAATAATCATCGAATGATGCTATAATTCGTGCGCCACTCCACGGGTATTGACCATGCGTACGACTCTTGCATTGGATGACGACCTGCTGGCGAAGGCGCAGGCATATACGGGCCTCCACGAGAAATCCGCTCTGGTGAGGGAGGCGCTGAAGGCCTTGATCGAGCGTGAGGCCGCCCGTCGGCTTGCTGCGCTTGGCGGCAGCAACCCTGGCATGGAGGAGATACCTCGCCGGAGGCCTGGAGGCGAATGATCATCGTCGACACGTCGATCTGGATCGACCACCTTCGCAGCCAGCACCCGTTTTTGACGCGGCTCCTGCACGACGGCCAGGTGCTGGTCCATCCGTTGGTCATCGGGGAGTTGGCGTGCGGAAGCCTGCCAAACCGTACGGCTTTTCTCGGGTTGCTCAACGACATGCCTGCCGCCAGCGTAGCGACCCACGCTGAAATCATGCATTTCATCGAACACGCGAAGCTCTACAGCCGTGGCGTCGGGTACATGGACGTGTCGTTGCTGGCCTCGGTCCGACTTACCGCCGGGGCAAGCATCTGGACAGGCGACAAACGTCTGAAGCAGTTGGCCGACGAACTTGGATTGGCCGCGCAGATATCGCATTAGCATCGTCCATGGTTTCATTCCCGATCGCAGCCAATGCAGTCTGCCGAGCACCGCCGGTCGAGCAAAGCGTAGAACAAGCCTCGCCCTGTATCATCCGCACCGCTCGCCGCCTTTGATAAAAAATCGACTCACCGAAATGGTTGACGCATTGAACGACGATCTACGCTTGCCCGAATTCAGCGCGGAGGATGAAGCCTACATGCGCCGCGCGCTGCAACTGGCCGAACACGCGCGTGATGCGGAGAACGAAGTGCCGGTCGGCGCGGTGCTGGTGCAGGATGGGCAGATTGTCGGGCTCGGCTGGAATCGCAACATCACGTTGCATGACCCCACGGCACATGCCGAAATCATGGCGTTGCGCGCGGCGGGAGAGAAGCTGGCGAATTACCGCATCGTGGGTGCCACGCTTTACGTCACCCTGGAGCCCTGTGCGATGTGCTCGATGGCCTTGGTGCATGCGCGGGTAGGGCGCGTGGTGTATGGCACGACCGATCCCAAGACGGGTGCGGCCGGCAGCGTGTTCGATACCTTGATTTCCGAGCGGCACAATCACCGCATCGAAGTGCAGGGCGGCTTGCTCGCCGAAGAGTCAGCGGTATTGCTACGCGACTTCTTTCGTGCCCGGCGTTGAGGCGCCCGCGTTTAAAAAGGCCAGGGCGTCCGCGCAAGACTGTTCCACCTTCAGGCTCAACAGCGGATCGGCGCGCGTGCGCCCCAGGTTGACCGCGGCGATCGGTTTCCCCGCCTTGGCCGCGGCATGCGCGAAGCGGTAACCGGAAAACACCATCAAGGACGATCCCACCACCAGCATCGCGTCGGCCGCGTCCAGCGCTTGCATGGCCGTGGCCACGCGATCGCGCGGTACGTTTTCGCCGAAGAACACCACGTCCGGTTTCAGCACGCCGCCGCAATGCGGGCAGGGCGGTACGGTGAAGCTGCTGAAATCGTGGCCGTCCAGGTCTGCATCGCCGTCCGGCGCGTCGCCGGCATCGAGCCGGTTCCATGGCGGATTGAGTGCCAGCAAGGTTTGTTGCAACGCATGGCGCGGCGAGCGCTGTTCGCAACCCATGCAGCGCACGGTGTCCAGCCGCCCATGCAGATCCACCACCTTGCGGTTACCCGCCTGGTGATGCAGGCCATCCACGTTCTGGGTGAGCAGCAATCCCAGCTTGTCGAGTTGTTCCAGCCTGGCCAGCGCGTGATGGGTGGGGTTCGGCACGGCTTTGCCGAAGCGCCGCCAGCCGACCAGGCTGCGCGCCCAATAGCGCTTGCGGGTGAGTTCCTCGCCCATGAAGGCCTGATAGGTGACCGGCTGGGCGCGTTTCCAGCCGCCGTCGGTATCGCGATAGTCAGGAATGCCCGAATCCGTGCTGCAGCCGGCGCCGGTCAGCACGAACAGGCGGCGGTGCCTGCCGATGAAGTCCTTAAGCGCATCGCCATTCACCAGTTGGGGCGCGGCTGCTGCCAACGTCATGATGACCTCAAAAAGCCATGAATGCGGGAAAAATGGGGTGCCGACAGTCTTAACACAAGCGAAAACAACTTGTTGTCACCGATGCCTTCGCACTTGCCGGGAGTAAGATGGAATCCAAGCCGGGCCAGGCGAACGACCTGCCAGTCATAGCTATGGCCGACGCAACGAAAAAAACCATGCGCTCGGCGGGTCATGTCCCGAAGGAGGTCGCATGTTTTCGCATATCCTGGTTCCTACCGACGGTTCCGATCACGCGATGCACGCCGCGCAAGTCGGTATCGAACTGGCGCGTTCACTGGGGGCGCGCATCTACGCCTTCCACGTGCTGGCGCCGCTCGCTGCGGTGGCGTATTTCTCCGACGTCATCCAGCACGCCGAAGATTCGCATGCGGAACGCGCTGTCATGCGTGCGCAGCAGCGGCTGGCGGAGATCGAAGCGATGGCCGGCAAGGCGGGTGTGGGCTGTCATAGTGGCTATGTTTTCGATCGTCGTCCGTACGTAGCCATCGTCGGCGCGGCGAAAAAACAGCATTGCGATCTCATCGTCATGAGCATGCACGGCTACTCCACGCTCGATCGCATGTTGCTGGGTAGCGAGACGAACCGGGTGCTGGGCTGCTGTGATATTCCGGTGCTGGTGTGCCACTGATGGAAGCGTGGAATGCCGTGCGTTCTGACTGGACCCGCACCGCGTCAGCCAGGCGGTTCAGCGCTCAACCAGTTCGCCGATTTCGACGGCAACTGCCTGCGTAGCGCATGCACGTCGGCGGGGTCGGGCAACTGCTCGATGGTATCGAGCAATATCTGGACATCCTGCCGCCATCCCAACTGGTCGGTAAGGAGGGAAAGCTGTTTGGCTTTTGCGCCGTATGCCTGCGTACGCGCTTTTTTCATGTCCGCCATGCGGCGCGCCTTGCGCACGAATTCCAACTGGTAGCGAAGCTTGCGCGCCCGGCGCCGCCAACGATGCAAGGCGGCGGGCGCCTGCAGGGCAAGGGCTTTTTTGCGGGCTTTCTTCACGCGTTGCTTGCTGCGTTTCAAGGTTTGCCGGGCTTGGGCGGGGCGGATGTCCTGCCAGGCCAGCGTATGGATCGCGGCGATGATGCGTTGCGCATGCGCGCGGCGGTCGCGCAAGTGGGCATCGGATGCGAGCGTCTGGCCGAGTATTTCTTCGCAACGTTGTTCCAGCTGATGAACCAGCGCAGGCGTGATCTGCGTGGCATGGGTTTTCGCTAGCAGCTTCGCCGTGCGGGCGGCGATATACGCGTCGCGTATCGGTGCAATGCCGTGCGCCAGCGCCTGCAGGCCATGATCCACGGCGTCGGTCGGCTGCTCGGGCGGTAGCAAGGGCAGGATGCTGCGCAGGCGGCGGCAAGATTTGCGCGCCTCGTGAATACCCTCCTGCCGCTGCTTGCGCATGGCCAGCGCGCGCAGCAATTTGCGGCATTCCCGCTCGGCGAGCGTACCGAGCGCTGCACCGAAGCTAGGCCGGTTGTCGTGCTTGATCTTGTTCATCTGCCTGGACAGCCTGCGGGAATCGTCCTGAGCTTTCCGCTTAAAAGCCGTGAAAAAAGCAGCGACATGCGTGTCCAGAGGCGCATCACAGCTTTCCGTCGACCTGTCCCGCATGGGTCGGGGGTGGCAGATCGCTGCAGCCGGGATTGGCCGGATCAGGCCATACATCCCAATTCGGCTTGGTGATCGGCGCATCGCAGGTCAGGCGATGCACGGCCAGGAAATCCTGGTGCACGGGGTGTTGCCGGTCGTGGTCGTCCCAGCGCTGGATGGCGTACACGTCGACCTGATAGGCAGGCGGTGTGGGGTTCGCGTACGTAGTCAGGTATTGCACCACGATGCGTTCACCGAGCGCCGCGGCGTCGTGCTTGCCCAGGTGAACGTCCGGTGTGGCCGGCGCCGTCACGCGGGCGCTGGAAGCCGTGGCGGGAATGGCCACATAGACATAGGCTTTCGGCAGCTTCTCCCAGCGCAGATAGCGTGGCTGATAGGTGATGAATTCCTGCATCAGCACGCGACGCGGCGCCACGCCCGGCTGGCGCGCGAGATCCAGCGCAATCTTAAGGGCGGAAGGTTCGTCCACATCGTGCACCCCCCAGGCCAGCAGGCTGCAGCCGCCGGTATCGGCGTTGGCGGCGCGCGATGCGAGCAAGGGCGGCAGCTCCGGCGTGGGATGACGGCCGGCCAGTTCCGCGGGCAGGTACGCGTGGACCGGTGTGCCAGCTGGCAGGTAGTAGCCGAAGAAATCATGCGCGGCCAGCGCACGAAAATAAGTCGACGCCGGGCCGAAACGAAACGGCAGCACCGCCGGCACCAACTGCCCGGCACAGCCCGGCAGTTGCGACACGTATTGGGCCGAAGCGCGCCAGTTTTCGCGGCGCGGCCATTCCCGCCCCGGTACCCGATACAGATAACTGCCGACCATCAAGATGGTCAGTACGGCGACCACGCCGCTGGCGCGGGTATCTCCGCGTGGCCCTGCCACATCGTAAAGGCGCCCTATCAGCAACCAGGCGAACGGCATGCAGGTGAGCACGTTGCGATCCGAAAACGAGGGCGCCACCGCCAGCGACACGCCGATGCCGCAGACGATCACCCCGATCAGCACGAAGGTCGCCAGCCTGGTAGCCCAGCGCGTGTCTTGCGGGTCCTGCGTGAAAGAGGGGTCGCCGGCCATCTTCTGCCGGATGCCGAACAGGATCAGCAACACCGTCACCGCGATGATCTGCCGTTGCATCAGCCCGTAGCACGCGTCGCGAATCTGTTGCTTGAAAAAGCTGGCGCTGTTGTCGAACCACAGGCCCTGCAGATTCTGCTGCGAAGCATGCATCATCATGCGGTAATACAACACGTTGACGGCAAGTATCGCCAGGCCGGTCGCTATCAACGCGATGCGTAGGCGCCAGGGACGCAGGCTCAGCAAAAGAAACAGCAACACCATGCCGGTTGCCAGCAGCAGGTAAGCGTGGGTAAGGCTGGCAAGCAGGCCCAGCACGCTCAGTGCCAGCCAGTGCGCAAGCGGAAACTCCGTGCGTGCTTGCGCGCGCCGCCGGAAGGCGAGGGCGATGGACAGCAAACCGGCGGACCACGCCATGCACAAGGCATAGCTGCGCGCATTCTGCGACTGCTCGAACCAGAACTCGGAAACGCCCGCCACCGCGCAGGCAAACGCGACGCCCGTGCGGCTGAGCACGCGCCGGGCGCCAAGCGCAAACACGCCCAGGGATACCACGGCGAACACGGCGCTGGGCATGCGCAAGGCCGTTTCCGACAGGCCCGCCAACTGCGTCCATGCATACAGCAGGAAGTAATACAGCGGCGGATGCGTATCGGTCAGCGCGCGGCGAAAGACTTCGCCAAGGCCACCGTGATGATGGATCAGATAGACCGTAAACAGCTCATCGATCCACAGGCTGCTGGCCGAAAGCCCAATGAAGGCGCCCACACAAGCAGCCAGCGCGATCAATCCGTAAACAACCGCCTGCCAACGGGCTGGCGCCCGCAACGCATGATTCACGCTTTCACTCCCGCCAGGCCACCCAGGTGATAGCGCGATTCGGCCAACAACAAGCCAGCCAGCGCGGCGATTGGCCAGGGGCAATGCGCCAGGCATAGCGCGACGGCGAAACCTGCATTCAAGGGCACGTCGCTCCAGCGGTGCAGGCAGAACCCTCGCCACTGGCGCAGCAGCTGATGCGCGTTGGCAGGACGACGCGAGCGTGGTGTCGTCAACAGCAACACGCCGAAACGGCCGGCAAGGCCAACACTTGCCGATAGCAGCATGGCCAGCCACAGCGGCGCCGCCAGCTTCAGCAGGACGCCCAGCGCAAGCCATTGCAGGCACAGCGCGCTCGATGCCGCCATGCCGGCCATCAAGGCGGCGGCGGTGAAACGTCCCTGCGTGCGTTTTTCGATCAGCAGTGCCATCAGATCGATGATCACCCGCGTATCCAATTTGGATTCGCCGCCCGTGCGGGCGCGCAGCAACGTAGGAATCTGCGCGGCCTGCGGCTTTCTTGCGCCGGAGGCGACCACGTCGATCAGGATCTTGAAGCCCAGGCCCGACAGGTTGCGGCGCACGTGTGCATACCAGTCGCGCGTCATCGCAAAACAGCCGCTCAACGGATCGGCCAGCGGCACGCCGAGGGTGACGTCGGTAAGCCAGGTGCCGGTGCGGCTTAGCCGATGCCGCAGCCCGTACAGGCCGGAGCGGGCATCGTCCAGGTAGCGGCTGGCGACGGCCAGGTCGGTGTCCGGCTCGGCAAGCTTTTCGAGCAGGGAGCGGATCAACGCAGGATCATGCTGTCCGTCGCCATCCATGATGGCCAGGATATGACCCGTGGCGACATCCCAGCCTTTGATGGCTGCCGAGGACAAGCCGCTTGCCATGTAACGGCGCACCAGCCGGACTTGCGGATGATCGGCCGCATACGCCGCCACCGCATCGGCCGTGCGCGAGTCGGCCGAATCGTCCACCACGATGATCTCGTGACGGATGCCGCCCAGGTGCTGGTCCAGTTCGCGCAGCACGCCGCCAATGGCTTCGTGCTCGTCCAGGGTGCAGATGACGAGGGAAAGGGTCGGTGCGTCCTGCGGGTTAGTCTCTCCTGAGTGGCTGCGGCCTTCGGGCGAGGGCGTCGCCTTGGCCGCTTGAACGAGCAATGTATCCACGCGCAGTGCCGCCGTGACAGAAGCTGACGAAAGGTAAACGTACGGGCCGACGCCTTGTTGACGTCGCGACGTAACGCGTTTCCTTTAAGGATTCCCCGTTCGGCGGCGCGGTATGGCTATCGCACGCCGATTGTGCGTCAGGATACTGGCAGAAAAGCCTTGTGCTGGCTTTTCTTCATAATTAATTCTTAGTTTTGAGCGTGGGGAATGCGACGGGGTTGGCAGGTGTCAGCGGATGGAGCGCAACTACGGAGCACGGGCATCTGAATCATCGCGATAAACGATTCCCTCCCGGCGAAGTAGGGGAGGGGAGCGGGCAGATCCAGCGAGCGGTCAGCTCAGCGCTCGGCACCCACATCAAACAACTGAAACTCGCGTATCCGCGCCACGCAAGCACTCGAAAGAATATTCAAGCGAACCTTCGACGCCGTGGTTGGCGCAAAGTGGTCGATCTTCATATGGCCAATCGCTTCGGCTTTTGCCACCGGCGTCCAGGCGCCTTGCACCCATGCTTCGATCACATATTTTTGCACGCACTGGCCGTCGTTCAGCCACTCCATTGTCAGCGCATGATCGAAGGTGATCGGCTGGGCGAAATCCACTTCGAGCGAGGCATGGCGCGAACCTTCCGGCGCGGACCAGAACGTGTCGGGGTCGCCATCCAGTGCCGCCGCAACATTCTGATCGCTGGGCAAATTGGCAAGACGATGCCGCACCAGGTTCTTGTCGGCACCATAGCGCGCCTGCAAGGCATCACCGAATTCCTTCAGCCGCTTGACGTCGGCATCCGGCAGCAGGCCGTGGCGGTTGGGTGCCAGGCCGAGCATCAATTGCCCGCCGCGGCCCACGCTGTTTTCCCAGATATCCATCAGCTCGCCGACGCTCTTGAGCGTCTTGTCGCTGTCTGGATGCCAGAACCATTGCAGCTTGTGCAGCGGGGTATCCACTTCCACCGGGCGCCAGCGCAATTCGCTATGGCGGTCGATCACGTTCCAGTTTTCGCCGCGGATATGGCCGTCTTCCTGGCCTACCCAGCGAATGTCCCCATAGCCGAACAATGCGACGTCGGCAAACACCATGGTGTTGGGCTGGTAAGTGCGCAGCTCTTCGATGTACTTCTTGAAATTGTAGACGTGGCCGCCGCTGCCGGCGCCGTCCAGCCACCATTCCACCAGCGGGCCGTAGTTCTGCACCAGTTCGTCCATCTCCGCCATGTAATACGCGTCGTAGGCGGCCGAGTCCTTGTAGCGCGGTTCGTGGCGATCCCAGGGCGAGAGGTAGATGCCGAATTCCATGCCTTCCTTGCGCACGGCATCCGACGTCATCTTTACCAGGTCGCCTTCGCCGCCCAGCCATGGGCTGTTCTTCACTGAATAATCGGTTTGCGCAGTGGGCCACAGGGCGAAGCCGTCATGATGCTTGGCCACCAGCACCAGATATTTGGCGCCTGCGGATTTGGCGGCGCGCGCCCACTGGTCCGGGTCCACGTGGTCGGGATTGAATACCTTCGGGTCGGCCGTGCCATCGCCCCATTCGCGATCCAGGAACGTATTGGTGCCGAAGTGTACGATCACGCCGAATTCCAGATCCTGCCAATGCGTCTGCTGCGGCGAGGGCTTCACGTCGGCAAAGTTCTGCGCGACGGCGCTGCCGGCGAACAGGGTGGCGGCCATCGCGGCGGCCAGCAAAACGCTACGGCGTATCAGCATGCTTTCCATACTCGTTGTCAGGTGCGGGAGGAACCGAACTGCAGCGCCTGGGAGATCTCGCCGGTCGCGTGGAGCAGGGCGGCGATCACGTCGTCCATGGTCTGGGTGGCGTTCTGCTGTTCGATATAGGGAATGGTAAGCGCGCATACCGCTGCGCCATGTTGCAAGATCGGTGCGGAAAGATCGGTCACCGCATCCACCACGTGGCTGTGTTCGCAGGCATAGCCGCGCGTGCGCAACTGGTTCAGCAGGCGCATCAGCTTTTTTCGGTCCAGGCCGGGTTCGAAGCGTTGGATCACGTCCAGCCAGCGCTCGCGCGTCTGTTCTTCCTGGAAGGCCAGCAGCACATGGCCGGAGGTGGATTGCGACATCGGGCGGCGGTGTCCCACGCGCACCACCAGGGCCACTTCGCCGGGCGGGTCCACGCGTGCCACCACCACGATCTGCTCGCCGGACGGCACCACCAGGTGGCAGGCCTGGCCGCAGGTGTCGGCCAGGTGATGCATCACCGGCATAGCCGCTTCGATGGCGCTTTTTACGGGCGGCTGCTCCATTCCTAGGCGAAACAGCCGGGGGGTGACCGAGTAGCCGACGTCGCCTTCGCCGCGCGCGATGTAATCGCGCTCTTCCAGCACCTGCAGCATGCGGAAGATTTCCCCGCGCGAGCGGCCCACGCCTTCGGAGATTTCTGCAATGCTCAGCGGACGGCTGGAGGCGGCCAGCAATTCCAGGATATCCAGCCCCTTGTCGAGGGCCGGGGCGCGGTACTTGGGTGTTTCAGTGGCCATGACATTCCCCTTGTCCGACGATCGCATCGCGCCATCTTGCCGAAAATCCAGGAACAATGTTGCAGCGCGACTTGTGCTATCTATGAATAACCATTTCATATTTGCACAATTGGGCGATGTCGTCACCCGGCAGCCCGCCTCGACGCGTAGGAGTACAAGGTGGAAGCGCAGACCGTGACCGAAGACGCCCCCATGCCGACCACCGACACCCTGCAGGCCGGCCGCATCTGGCTGCCGCTGGTGCTGATCGTCAGCCTGTTCTTTCTATGGGGCGGCGCCAACAACCTCAACGACGTGCTGATTGCGCAATTCAAGAAAGCCTTTGTGCTCAGCGACTTCGAGGCCGGCCTGGTGCAGAGCGCGTTCTACCTCGGCTACTTCCTGATCGCCATGCCGGCGGGCATGTATATGCGCCGCTTCGGCTACAAGAGCGCGGTGATTTTCGGCTTGATGCTCTACGGCATCGGCGCGCTGCTGTTCTGGCCGGCCGCCGAAAAGGCCACTTACGGCATGTTCCTGTTCGCGCTGTTCGTGATCGCCAGCGGTCTTGCCTTCCTGGAAACCTCGGCCAACCCGTTCGTGACCTTACTGGGGCCGCCGGAAACCGCGACACGCCGGCTCAACCTGGCGCAGGCCTTCAATCCGCTGGGTTCCATTGCGGGCATCCTGATCGGCCAGCATTTCATTTTTTCCGGCGTCGAACACACGCCGCAACAGCTGGCAGCGATGGGTGACGCGCAGCGTGCGGCGTACTACATCAGCGAAACCCGCGCCGTGCAGTGGCCGTATCTGGTGATCGGCGTGGTGGTGCTGGGGTGGGCGGGGTTGATCCTGGCGACGCGGTTTCCCAAAGCCGCCGCGCCGCGTACGGCGGCATCGCCTGCAGCGAGCCCTGGCGTGCTGGGCCGATTATTGCGCGACCGGTTTTTCATCGGCGCCATGTTGGCGCAGTTCTTCTACGTCGGTGCGCAAGTAGGCGTGTGGAGCTACACCATCCGCTACGTGCAGGCGACCATGCACGGCACCTCGGCCAAAACCGCCGCCAATTTCCTCACCGCCGAACTGGTGTGCTTCATGATCGGCCGCTTCGCCGGGGCAGCGCTGATGAAATACATCGCGCCGGTGCGCCTACTGCTGACCTTCGCGGCCATCAACGTGGCGCTGACCTTGTATGCGGTGGTGCATCCCGGCAACAGCGGCGCGTATGCGCTGGCGGCATGCAGCTTTTTCATGTCGGTGATGTATCCGACCATCTTTGCGCTGGGCGTGGAAGGGCGCAGCGACGACGAACGCAAGCTCGGTTCCGGCCTGCTGGTGATGACCATCATCGGCGGCGCCGTGTTCACCGCGATCATGGGCGCGGTGTCCGATCATTCCAGCATGTCCGACGCGATGATCGTGCCGGCCATGAGCTTCGCCATCATTGCCCTGTTTGCCTGGCGCCGCTGCGCGGCGCGGAGTCCCGTTTGATGCAACGCCATTACTACGCCCTGGACCTCAAGGACGATGCCGCCGCCATCGCCGAATACGAACGCTGGCATCGCCCCGGCGTCGTCTGGCCGGACATCGTCACCGCCATCCGTGCGTCAGGTATCGAGGAGATGGAAATCTTCCGTACCGGCAATCGCCTGGTGATGGTGGTCACGATGGCCGATGACTACGTGCCTTCACCCAAGCGTGACGCAGATGCCGACGCGAGGACGAAGGAGTGGGAGCAATTGATGGATCGCTACCAGCAGTGTCTGCCGTGGGCCGAAGCCGGGCAGAAGTGGGTGCCGATGCAGCGCATCTTTTCGTTGCAGGCCTCGCTTGAGGCGCTGTAGGTGCCCCTGCCGGAGCACCATCCTTTCACTCGCGATCCCTGACATGGGCAGTTCGATCGCTCGCACACTTGGTTAGTGCAGCCCAATCAGTCGTATTCGAAGTGACACGCGATGCAGCTGATGGTTATTCTCGCAGCACATGACCATCAAACTCGCCATCTTCGATTTCGACGGCACGCTGGCCGATAGCTATGCCGTGTTTGCCGAGGCCGTCAACGTGCTGGCACAGCGGCATGGCTTCCGGCAAGTGCAACTGCACGAGCAACAGGTGCTACGTGGCATGAGCGCCCGCGATCTGCTGCGCGAGCTGCATCTGCCGCCCTGGAAAGTGCCGGCGGTGATGACCGATTTCCGCACCATCCTGCAGCAGCGCATTCACGACGTGCATCCTTTTCCCGGCGTGGTCGAGGCCTTGCATGCGCTGCTGGACAAGCGCATGCCACTGGCCCTTGCGACCTCCAACACCTTGCAGAACGTCACCACCGTGCTGGGCGATACGCTGATAAGCCGCTTCGCCACGGTCGAGTGCGGCACCAGCCTGTTCGGCAAATCGCATCGTTTGCGCCGCATCCTGAAGCACACGCGCATGATCAGTGCAGAGGCGATCTACGTCGGCGACGAAATCCGCGACGCGGAAGCCGCCAACGATGCGGGCATCATGTTCGGCGCCGTGGCATGGGGTTACACCACCCCGGAAGCCCTGCTGCGCACCAGGCCAGAAAGGCTGTTCCGCATGCCCGCGGACATGCTTGAGCTTGGGCGTGGGTGATGGGGGCGATGTGTAGGCCTGGCATGATGAATCCCGGATTTCATCTCTGCCTCACCCCGACCTACACGCGACGCATCACTTGCGACAGGGCACCCCTGAATCGTCAAATTGCGTGTTGACGATATTCAGCACGCCCTCTCCCGGCTTGCGCCAGATGATGTCCGGCGAAATCTCCCGCACGTCGGTTTGTCCGGTCAGCGCCATGCTCACGCTGAGTTCTTTGCGGATCAGTTCGATGGTCTTGCTCACGCCTGCTTCACCCATCGCGCCCAGGCCGTAGAGAAACGCCTTGCCGATCAAGCCGACATGCGCGCCATAGGCAAGCGCCTTGAGCAAATCCTGGCCGCTCTGGATGCCGCCGTCGAACAGCACCTGGCTGCGATCGCCCACGGCCTGCACGATGGCGGGCAATGCGTCGATGGTGGCGGGCGCGCCGTCCAGCTGGCGGCCGCCGTGGTTGGAGACCACGATGGCGTCGACGCCGAGGTTCGCCGCGATACGGGCATCGCGCGGATCGAGGATGCCCTTGATGATCAGCTTGCCGGGCCACAGCTCGCGGATCCATTCCAGGTCGTTCCACTCCAGCGTGGGATCGAACTGGTTGGCGATCCATTGCGCCAAGGTGGTGAGGCTGTCGGTATTTTCGATGCGGCCTTGCAGGTTGCCGAAGGAGCGGCTGGGCGCGCGCAATACGTTCCACACCCAGCGTGGCTTGCTGGCGATGTCGAAGAGGTTGCGCAGGGTGAGCTTGGGCGGTACCGATAGGCCGTTCTTGATTTCGCGGTGACGCTGGCCCTGCACCGTAAGGTCGGCGGTGAGCATCAGGGCGGAGCATTGCGCGTCCCTGGCGCGGCGGATCAGGTCGCGGGTGAAACCGCGGTCGCGCATCACGTACACCTGGAACCAGAACGGCTTTTCCACTGCGGCGCGCACTTGTTCGATCGAGCAGATCGACATGGTGCTCAGGCAGAACGGAATGCCGGCTTTCTCGGCCGCGCGCGCCGCCAGGATTTCGCCGCTGCCGTGTTGCAGCCCGGTCAAGCCGGTGGGGGCGAGCGCCAGCGGCATCGACACCGGCTGGCCGACGATGTCGGTGGCCAGCGAGCGGTTGTCGATGTTGCCCATCACCCGTTGCCGAAACCGGATGCGCTCGAACGCGTCGCGGTTGCTGCGCAGCGTGACTTCATCGTACGAACCGCGGTCGGCGTATTCGAAGAAGGCGCGCGGCACGCGGCGCTTGGCGAGCTCGCGCAGGTCGGCAACGTTGGTGATGGGTGCGGTCATGATGCAGTCGCGGTGTCCAGGGGTTCACACCACACGGGGCCGTCCGGATAACGGAATTGCGCCAGTGTCTCAGTGTGCATCTGGGCGGAAAAGCCCGGTGCGGCAGGCGCGATGTAACACCCACGGCGGATCACCACCGGATCGACGAAATGCTGGTGCAGGTGATCGACGTATTCGATGGCGCGATCGTCCTTCTTACCGGTGATCGCCACGAAATCGGCCATTGCCAGGTGTTGCACCAGTTCGCACAAGCCGACGCCGCCGGCATGCGGATACACGCGTACGCCGAATTTGGCCGCCAGCAGCAGAATCGCCAGGTTTTCATTCACGCCGCCCACGCGCGCGGCATCGATCTGCACCAGATCCACGGCGCCGGCCTGGAACAGCTGCTTGAAGATCACGCGGTTCTGCGTGTGTTCGCCGGTGGAAATCGGCACCGGCGCCACCGCGCGACGGATTTCGGCGTGGCCGAGTACGTCGTCCGGGCTGGTGGGTTCTTCCACCCATTCCAGGCCCACGTCGGTGAGGCGGCGCAGCCAGGCGATGGCGTCGGGCACATTCCAGCGCTGGTTGGCGTCGACCGCGATGGCGATGTCCGGCCCCACCGTGGCGCGCGCCAGGTGGCAGCGTCGAACGTCGTCTTCCACGTTCATGCCTACCTTGAGCTTGATGGTGCGGAAGCCCGCGGCCACGGCTTCGCGCGCCAGGCGTTGCATTTTCTCGTCGGAATAGCCGAGCCAGCCGGGCGAGGTGGTGTAGGCCGGGTAGCCTTCGGCCAGCAATTGCTCGGTGCGCTTGGCCTTGCCGGGGGCGGCGGCGTACAGCATGGTCAGTGCTTCGTCCGGCGTCAGCGCATCGGTGAGATAGCGGAAGTCGATGGTGGCGACCAGCTGTTCCGGCGTCATCTCGGCGATGAAGCGCCACAGCGGCTTGCCGGCGATGCGCGCGGCAAGGTCCCACGCGGCGTTGACCACGGCGCCGATCGCCATGTGCATTACGCCTTTTTCCGGGCCCAGCCAGCGCAGTTGCGAGTCCCCGACCATGCGCATCGAAAAGCCGCCCAGATCGTTGATGACCTCCTGCACGTCCAGGCCGACGACATGGCCGGCCAGCGCATCGATCGCCGCCTTCTGGATGTCGTTGCCGCGCCCGATGGTGAAAGCCAGGCCATATCCGGCCAAACCGGGCTGGTCGGTGCGCATCACCACGTACGCCGCGGAGTAGTCCGGATCGGGGTTCATGGCGTCCGAGCCATCCAGTTCGCGCGAAGTCGGAAAGCGAACGTCGTAGGTGTCCAGTGCCGTGATCTTGCTCATCGAGTGGCTGTCCTTGCATCCAGAAAATGTGGGTGGAGTGCCAGCATGCGGGTTGGTTATGTGTGGTTGGAATGCGCGCGTACGTGCTGGCGTTGCACGCCCAGCCCGTCGATGCCCAGTTCGATGGTGTCGCCAGGGCGCAGGTAGGTCGGTGGCTTCAGGCCCAGCCCGACGCCGGATGGCGTGCCGGTGCTGATCACGTCGCCGGGCAGCAGGGTCATGTAGCGGCTGATGTAGCTCACCAGCTGCGCCAC
>NZ_DATJMN010000011.1:0-3586 GCF_035508675.1 Dyella sp. | reverse complement strand
TCGGCTGCTTGAACACCACGTCGACGATACCGACGAAGGCCACCACATAGATCAGCGCCGACGCCAGGTCGGCAAACAGTTGCCGCGCATGCGGCTGATTGTCGTCCGGAAAGATGGTGCGCCGGAGGATCAGGTCGAGCAGGCTCTTCAACAGCCAGGCGCCCAGTACCCACCAGATGACCTTCAGCAGTTCGGGCGGCAGGCGCTGCTCACCGGAGGTCTCAAAGAAGAGGTAGTGCCCCAGCGGATTGGCCCGCCCAGGATAGACCGCGGTAAGCAGCAGCAGGATGCCGCCTCCCCATAAAAGCTGGCGATATGGCCGCAGCGTTCGCGCGAACCCGCCTAGCAGCAACACCACGGCCATCGACAAACAGGCGACGTCGAAGCCGCTGAAGATGACGGCGGGAGGGACGTTCATGCTTGCGGCCACCCGGCAGCCTGCCGGACTTGGGTCGGCCGGGCTGAAAATGCATCTGCGCCGTCCATATGTCCGTCGATGCTTGCCCCATTGGAACTACCGCAGGCCGGCGCATCGCCCTGCATCTGCCTTCGCGCAGGCGCCGTTTCGCACCGACCACTCCAGCCCAACAGGTTCCCTCCATCGGCCGTTGCGCAGCATGCAGGAGGCATCATCACCTCACCCGGAATACCGCGACATATTCGCAATCCGGGCAACGATACGATTGGAACTCGGTGCCGCGTTCCGGCGCCTGTTCTGCGAGGTAGTCGACGTCCAGGTTGTCGCGCTCCATCTCGATGGGGTTGCCGGACTCGGTGCAGTTTGGACAGATGACAGGCCCTGCGGGCAGCGTTGGATAGGTCTTGGCCATGACGGCTCTCCTCTCGCCGCACCCGCTCCATCGATGGCAGGAGCGAAACGAGTGCGGTTCTGATACACCATATTCAAGCCATACGACAGCTTCCTTCTTGACGATCGTCAACTCCAAGCGAGTAAAACCCAGGCTAGGACGGTAATCGGCGATAGCTCCGTCTCGCACCGCCAAGCAGCGCGCACTGACACGTGGGCGCGCCTTCACGACCTTGCCATGGCTCGCTCCTTTTCTTACCCTCGCCTTACCAAGGCTCCAAGGAAGGTCACATGCAATCATCTGGAACATTTCGCGGCATGCTCGTGCTCAACCGCCAGCCGCAGGAAACCCTGCATATCGGCGACGAGGTTACCGTTACCGTGCTGAGTGTCGACGGCAATCAGGTTCGCCTCGGCATCCGCGCACCCATGCACATCGACGTCCATCGCGAAGAAATCTACCGGCGCATACAGAACAACAAACGTGCTGCTGCGGCTGTGCCATCCGCTTCTCCCCAGGTCATCGTGCGCCGCTCGCGCTCTCGGCCCAATGATTAGCGCCGTGTAGGCTGACATGAAATCCCGGCTTTCTTGCACGTTCCTATGCCGGGATTTCATCCCAGCCTACGAAGCTGAAGCGCCGCAATAAATCCCATACAGCGTCTCGATGACGCGCTCGGCCGGACCCGGTTCGAGCGCATACCAGATGGTTTGCGCTTCGCGGCGCGTGCGCACCATGCCCTCGTCGCGCAGCTTGGCTAGATGTTGGGACAGCGCCGATTGACTGAGATCGGGCAAGGCTTCATTGAGCTGCCCCACGGAAAGCTCCGACCCGGCCAGCAGGCACAGTAGGCGCAGGCGTTGCGGATTGGCGAGCGCTTTCAGCAGCTGGGCGGCCTCTTCGGCCCGGTTGTGCATGGCACTGGCGTTGCGGGCGACGTTTCTCTTCATCAATGCCTCACTCCTTAGGTGTTGCGTGCTGCATGGCACCTGCTTGATTCGTGTAGCCGCCGCAACTCAACTGCAATGGCGTTCCAGCCCGCCCGCTTCGGCCAGTGGCCGAATGGATCACGGCGCGCAATTGACTTTACCGCATTCTACTAATTAAGATATTTCTAATGTAGTAATTTTTAATAAAACATGTCACCCCAAAGCGCCGGCTGACCGCCAATTGACCTGCGTCAATGTCCCCCAGAGCCATCCGCGCATGCTGAGCATGAGTCGTTTTTGCGTCTGCCATACATACATCGTCAAGGTGATCGTACATGTCACGCATCGTAGTTCTGGGAGCCGGCCTGGGCGGCATGGCGACGGCGTATGACTTAAGGGCGGCGCTGGGTGCCGGGGCCGACATTACCGTCATCGGCGATGGTCCGTACTTCAACTTCACGCCCTCCAACCCATGGGTGGCGGTCGGCTGGCGCACGCCCGAGCGGATCCGGGTGGCCGTGCGCGAGCCGTTGAACGAACATGGCATCCATTTCAGCGCGGTGCCGGTACAGGCGATCCTGCCCGATGAAAATCGCCTGCAGCTGCTCGATGGGCAGATGATGGGCTACGACTACCTGATCATTGCCACCGGCCCCCGCCTGGCCTTCGACGAAGTGCCCGGCCTTGGCCCCGAAAACGGCTTCACCCAATCGGTGTGTACCGGCCCGCATGCGCAAGCGGCGTGGGCCGCCTACCAGAAGTTTCTGGACAATCCCGGCCCGATCGTCGTCGGCGCGGTGCAAGGCGCAAGCTGCTTTGGCCCCGCCTACGAATTCGCGATGATCCTGGATGCCGACCTGCGCCGACGCAAGCTGCGCGACCGCGCACCGATCACCTTCGTTACGCCGGAGCCGTACGTCGGCCACATGGGGCTGGGCGGCGTCGGCGATTCCAAGGGTTTGCTGGAATCGGAGTTGCGCAAGCGCGACATCCGGTGGATCACCAATGCCAAGGTGGCGGCCATCGAGGCCGGACATATCAAGCTCGACGAACTGGATGCGAAAGGCGCGCTGCTGCAAGCGCACGGCTTGCCCTTCGCCTACGCCATGTTGATTCCCGCCTTTACCGGCGTCGACGCGGTGCGCGCCGTGCCCGCCCTGGTCAATCCGCGCGGTTTCGTACAGATCGACGCATTCCAACGCAGTCCGATTTACCGCAACGTCTTCGCCGCCGGCGTGTGCGTGGCGATCCCGCCGGTGGAGAGCACACCGGTGCCGACCGGCGCACCCAAGACCGGCTTCATGATCGAGTCGATGGTCGGCGCGATCGTGCAGAACATCCAGGCCGAGCTGGCCGGTGCTCCTGCCGACGCGCGCGCCACGTGGAACGCGGTCTGCCTGGCCGACATGGGCGAAACCGGCGCCGCCTTCGTGGCGTTGCCGCAGATCCCGCCGCGCAACGTCACCTGGGCCAAGACCGGCAAATGGGTGCACCTGGCGAAGATCGCCTTCGAGAAGTACTACCTGAAGAAAGCCCGCACCGGCAACACGCATCCGGTGTTCGAGCGCTACGTGCTCAAGCTGCTGGAGATCGAGACGTTGAAACCCAGGGCGCCGCGCCACTGAAGCTTTCATAGCAACGGAGCAATGATCATGAACATCGATCGCGTCGTTCTCGCTTTCGCCGGCAGCATGGTGCTGCTGAGCCTGGCATTGGGGTATTTCGTCTCGCCGTGGTGGTTTCTGCTCACGCTGTTCGTCGGCGCCAATCTGCTGCAGTCCGCGTTCACCGGCTTTTGTCCGTTGGTGAAGATCCTTGCGCACTTCGGGGTGAAGGGCGGCAGCGCGT
>NZ_DATJMN010000010.1:0-19448 GCF_035508675.1 Dyella sp. | reverse complement strand
ATCCGCATGCCCCGGCTGCGCGATAATCCACGGTCACACGCTTCGAACCCGCCTCCCGTGAAAAAGTCCGATTTCGATCTCGATCTGCCGCCCGAACTGATCGCCCAGGCGCCCTTGGCCGAGCGTTCGGCCAGCCGCCTGCTGCTGCTGGATGCGGCGGCAGGCCAGCGCGAGGACCGGATGTTCCGCGAATTGCCGGAGTTCCTGCGGCCGGGCGACTTGTTGGTGTTCAACGACACCCGCGTGCTGCCGGCGCGCCTGTATGGGCAGAAGCCGAGCGGCGGTGCGGTGGAAATCCTGATCGAGCGCGTGACCGGTGCGCACGAAGCCACCGTGCAACTGGGGGTAAGCAAGAAGCCACGCGAAGGTACGGCGATCATCCTGGCCGATGGCAGCCATGCCACCGTGCTGGGGCGCGACGAAAGTTTTTTCCGCTTGCGTTTCGAATCGCCCGAGCCGTTGGAGCGTCTGCTGGCGAAGCTGGGCGAGATGCCTTTGCCGCCCTATATCTCGCGGCATGCGGATGCCAGCGATCTGGAGCGCTACCAGACGGTGTACGCACGCGAGCCCGGCGCCGTGGCGGCGCCGACGGCTGGCCTGCATTTCGACGAAGCGCTGCTCAAGCAGTTGCGCGACATCGGCGTGGATTTCGGCTACGTCACCCTGCACGTGGGTGCGGGCACATTTCAGCCGGTGCGTGCGGAGGAGCTTGCGCATCACCAGATGCACCGCGAATGGTTGAACGTGGGCGCGAGCCTGGTCGAGCAGATCCAGCGAACGCGCCGCGCCGGCGGGCGCGTGATCGCGGTCGGCACCACCGTGGTACGCGCGCTGGAAAGCGCGACGGTGAACGGCGACTTGCGCCCGTTCGCGGGCGAAACGCAGATCTTCATCTTCCCCGGCTACCGGATCACCAGCATCGACGGGCTGATCACCAATTTCCATCTGCCGCAGTCGACCTTGCTGATGCTGATATCGGCGCTGGCGGGCCGGGAGTTCATCCTCGATGCCTACCGGCATGCGGTGCAGGAGCGCTATCGGTTTTTCTCTTATGGGGATGCGATGTTGATCTTGCCTGGCGGCGCGGAGCGTGAATCGTGAAAGCGGCGCCGGAAAATTTCCGCGGACCGGATTTCCACGATTTACGATTCCCGATTTACGGCATAAACAAACAACGGCTCCCGCACCCATGACTTCCATGCACTTCGATCTCCTCGCCACCGATGGCGGCGCACGCCGCGGCCGTCTCGTCTTCGATCGCGGCAGCGTGGAGACGCCGACGTTCATGCCCGTGGGCACGTATGGCTCGGTGAAAGCCATGACCCCGCGCGACCTGCTCGACGTCGGCGCTGAGATCATCCTCGGCAATACGTTTCACCTGTTCCTGCGGCCGGGGCTGGACATCATCGGCGAGTTCGGCGGGCTGCACCGCTTTATCGGCTGGAGCAAGCCGATCCTTACCGACTCCGGCGGCTTCCAGGTGTTCTCGCTGGCGCACAAGCGCAAGATCACCGAGCAGGGCGTGACGTTCGCCTCGCCGGTGGATGGCTCCAAGGTGTTCCTGTCGCCGGAAGAATCGATGCGCATCCAGACCGTGCTCGATTCCGACATCGCGATGATCTTCGACGAATGCACACCGTATCCGGCCACGGAAAACATCGCCGCCGAATCGATGGAGCTGAGCCTGCGCTGGGCGGAGCGCTCGCGCCGCGCCTTCGATGATCTGAAAAATCCGAACGCGCTGTTCGGCATCGTGCAAGGCAGCGTCTACGACAACCTGCGCCGGCGTTCGGCCGAAGGGCTGATCCAGATCGGCTTCGACGGCTATGCCGTGGGCGGGCTGGCGGTGGGCGAGCCGGAAGCGGAGCGCAATCACACGCTGGATGTCACCGTGCCGCTGCTGCCGCAGGACCGGCCGCGTTATCTGATGGGCGTGGGCCGGCCGGAGGACATCGTCGAGGCCGTTCGCCGCGGCATCGACATGTTCGATTGCGTGATGCCCACCCGCAACGCGCGCAATGGTTTCCTGTTCACCTCTCAAGGCACGTTGCGCATCCGCAACGCCAAGTACGCCAACGATACCCGCGTGATCGAGGAGGGCTGCGCGTGCTATGCCTGCAGCCAGGGCTTCAGCCGCGCCTACCTGCGCCACCTGGACCGTTGTAACGAAATCCTCGGTAGCCAGCTCGCCACCATCCATAACCTGCATCACTACCAGCGCCTGATGGCCGGGCTGCGCGAGGCCATCGCGGCCGGTTCGCTGGGGGACTTCGTGGCGGCGTTCTACGCGCAGCGGCGCGGGACCGCGGAATAACGAAACCCTGCCAGTCCGCTGTTGTCAGAGGGCAGTACTCCGGACTGCCCGGGCCTTGCGCGCCGTGCATAGCACCGGGGTGCATGGCATAATCCGACGTCTTTTATTGGGCTTGCGGCAAAAACTCCAGTCGCAGCCACAACTTGCGGGATAAGCAGATGATTCTTTCGACGACTTTCGTACTGGCGCAGGCAGCGCCGGGAGTGGCCAGTGGTGGCCTGCCCATGCTGATCATGATGATCGCGCTGTTCGGCCTGATGTATTTCATGATGATCCGTCCGCAGATGAAGCGGCAGAAGGAACATCGCCAGATGGTCTCCAGCCTGGCCAAGGGCGACGAAGTGGTCACCAATGGCGGCATCGCCGGCCGCGTCGAAGAGGTGGGCGAGACCTTCATCACGGTCGAGATTGCGCCGAACGTGAAGATCAAGCTGCAAAAGGGCTCGGTTCAGCAGGTGCTGCCCAAGGGCACGCTGAAATCGTCCTGATCGCCAGGCAATCCTGTCCAACTTATCTATTCACGTTATCCGCGGCGCGGCGCCGCGGTTCATTCGGATGCAAGGCATGAGTGATTTTCCCCGCTGGAGATACTTTCTGGTTGCCATCGTACTGGTGGCGGGCATCCTGTACGCACTGCCAAACGCCTATCCGCCGCTGCAGGCGGTGCAGGTCGCGCCGGCCCAAGGCACCACGCTCGATCCGTCGGTGCAGCAGAAGGTTATCGCCACCCTGCAGTCGGCCAAGCTCCCGTACGTCAATGAGAGCCTCAAGCACGACGTCACGCGCGGCGATTACATCGTGATCGGCTTTACCAACGGCGACCTGCAAAAGAGTGCGGCCGATGCGCTGAAGGCGGCCTTGGGCGAGAACTACAACATCGGCTTCAACCTGGAATCCACCGTGCCGCGCTGGCTGTCCATGATCGGCGGCCGCGCCATGCCGCTGGGCCTGGACCTGCAGGGCGGGGTGCGCTTCCTGATGGCGGTCGACCAGAACGACATCATCGACCGGCAGGAAAACCGTTACACGCAGGACATCACCGCGCTGCTGAAGGACAAGAAGATTCCCTTCATCTCCGTCGCGCGCAACGCTACGCGCGGGCAGGGCGTGAGCGTGGTACTGAGCTCCGCGGCGGACCGCTCCGCGGCCAGCGATGCGATCGCCAGTGAATACACCGATCTGGCCGTGACAGACGGCCCAAGCACCGGCGACCGCTTCGTGCTCAATGCCAGCATCAAGCCGGACAAGCTGCGCGATCTGCAAGTCAACGCGATCCGCCAGAACCTCGCCACGCTGAGCAACCGCATCAACGCGCTGGGTGTGTCCGAGCCGATCATCCAGGCGCAGGGCGAGGACCACATCTCGGTGGAGCTGGCCGGCGTGCAGGACCCGGCCGAGGCGAAGAAGGTGATCGGTGCAACCGCCACCTTGCAGTACGTGGCGGGCCTGGGCGAAGCGCGCTTCAACGGCCGCGACTGGGTGGGCGACCAGGCGGTGTCGGACGCGGTCCGCACCGGCAATATTCCGCCGGACGCGCATCTTTACTACAACCCGGACAATACGATCGCCTACCTGGTCAGCAAGAACATCATCGCCAGCGGCGACGAGCTGGTGGATGCCTCCTCGGGCAACGACCAGCAGAGCGGTTCGCCGAGCGTCAACGTGACGCTGAACTCGGCCGGCGCCGCCAAGATGCTCGACTTCACCCGTGAAAACGTCGGCAAGCCGATGGCCGTGGTGTACGTGGAAAGCACCACCGACACCAAGATCGTCGATGGCAAAGAAGTACGCACGCCCAAGACCACTTACCAGGTGATCAACTACGCCACCATCAACGGCGTGTTCAGCAACAAATTCCAGACCACCGGCCTGGCCAGCGCCAAGGCCGCCTCGGACCTGGCGCTGATGCTCAAGGGCGGTTCGCTGGCTGCGCGCATGGACATCGTGCAGGAAGGCGTGATCGGCCCCAGCCTCGGTCAGGACAACATCGAGCAAGGCCTCAAGGCGGTGTTGCTGGGTCTGGGCCTGGTGCTGCTGGCGGCAGCGATCTATTACAAGCTGTTTGGCTTGGTGGCGGACGTCGCCTTGTTCTTCAACCTGGTGATCCTGGTCGCGGTGATGTCCGCGATCGGCGTGACGCTCACCATGCCGGGCATCGCCGGTATTGTGCTGACGCTGGGCATGGCGATCGACTCCAACGTGCTGATCTGCGAGCGCGTGCGTGAGGAGCTGCGCAATGGCTCCACGCCGCTGGCGGCGATTCGCGCCGGCTACGAAAAAGCCTGGGCGACCATTCTCGACGCCAACGTCACCCATCTTATCGCCGCGCTGGCGCTGACCACGATGGGCTCCGGTCCGATCAAGGGCTTCGGCGTAACGCTGCTGATCGGCATCCTCACGTCGATGTTCACGTCGGTCACGCTTACGCATGCGATCACCGCGCTGATCCATGGCGGCCGCAAGCTCAAGACGCTGTCGGTGTAATCGGAGACTCCCATGGAAATTTTCAACCACAACGCCAACGTCCACTTTCTGGGGCTGCGCAAGATCAGCATCGGCATCGCCATCCTGTTGATGGTCGCCTCGATCGCATTGCTCGCCACCCGCAGCCTCAACTATGGCTTGGATTTCACCGGCGGCGTCAGCGTGGATGTCACCTACGCCAAGGCTGTGTCGGTGGAAGATGTGCGCAGCGCGCTGAGCAAGGGCGGCATCGACAATTCCGTCGTACAGAGTGTGGGTGGCACGCGGCAAGTCTCGATCCGCTTCCAGCCCAAGGACGATAAGCATTACGTACTGCAGGAAGGCAAGTCGCCCAACCTCGACCTGATCTCCAACGACGTGGCCAAGGCGCTGCAGGCCGCGCGTCCGGACGCCACCATTGCCGGCAAGAGCTACGTCGGCCCGCAGGTGGGCGAACAGCTGCGCAGCGACGGTGTTACTGCGGCGATCTTCGTCATCATCGGCATCGGCCTGTACCTGTGGATTCGCTTCGAACGCCGTTTCGCGATCGCCGCGCTCGCCACCGAAGTGCACGACGTACTGGTGACCCTGGGCGTGATTTCGCTGGTGCAGCGCGAATTCGACCTGACCGTGCTGGCCTCGGTGTTGGCGGTGATCGGCTACTCCATCAACGACAAGGTGGTGGTGTTCGACCGTATCCGCGAACTGTTCCGTTCGTCGCGCAAGGCCGATCCGGAAGAAATCCTCAATCGCTCGATCAACAGCACCTTGTCGCGAACCATCATCACATCGCTGTTCACCAGTATCGCCATGGGTGCGCTGTATCTGTTCGGCGGTCCGACGGTGCATGGTTTTGCGGTGACCATGCTGATCGGCATCCTGGTGGGTACCTTGTCGTCGATCTTCGTGGCCAGCCCGATCCTGCTGTGGCTGGGCGTGTCGAAGAAGGACCTGATGCCGGTGACCAAGGAAAATCCGGAACTGGCGCGCCGTCCGTAATGTATCGCGCCGAGCGAATTCAAAACGGCCCGGTTGTCCGGGCCGTTTTGTTTTGCACGCCTACGCAACTTGTCATGCATCTGACGCAGTTGGTGCGCATATGACAAAAATGTGCGCTTGATCTGCATCACATTGCACCGATTCTTTGATCTAAATTTTGTACTCCAACGGTCGATAAGCAGGAAGGACGCTAACGTCGCGAATGGAGTCCCCATGCTTGTCCTGATCGGTTCCCTGGTGGTGCTTTCCTGCGTGATGGGCGGCTACCTGCTCTCGCACGGCCACATTCTTGCGCTGTGGCAGCCGAGCGAATTGATGATCATCGGCGGCGGCGCCATCGGCGCATTCCTCTCGGCCAATCCGCTGAAGATCGTGAAGGACGCGTTGCGGAATGTCGTCGCGCTGTTCAAAGGGCCGAAGTACCGCAAGCAGGATTACGTTGATCTGCTGTCGCTGCTGTACGACATCTTCAGCGTGATGCGCAAGCAAGGCTTGCTCGGCCTGGAGTCGCATATCGAAGATCCGCAATCGAGTTCCATCTTCAGCGCGTATCCGCGCCTGGTGAAAGAACATCACCTGATCGAGTTCACCACCGATTGCCTGCGCCTGATGGTCGGCGGCAACATGAATCCGCACGAGTTGGAGCAGTTGCTGGAAGTGGAGCTGGAAACCCACCAGCACGAGGCGGAAGCCCCCGCGCTGGCGGTAATGAAAATGGCGGATGCGCTGCCGGGCTTTGGCATTGTGGCGGCGGTGCTCGGCATCGTTACCACCATGTCGCAGCTGGGCGGCGACACCTCGCAGATCGGCGAACACATTGCCGGCGCGCTGGTCGGTACGTTCCTGGGGATTTTGCTGTGCTATGGCTTCGTCGGCCCGTTGGCGGCAGCCATGGAAAGCCGCGTGCATGAAGACGGCAAGGCGTTCGAGTGCGTCAAGGTGGCATTGTTGGCCTGTCTGCGCGGTTACAACCCGAAGGTGTCGGTGGAGTTTGCGCGCAAGACGCTATCGCCGCAGACGCGGCCCAACTTTCAGGACTTCGAAGATCATCTCAAGGATGCCACGCGCGCCGGAGCTTCGGCGTGAGCGAGCCGGGTCGCGACATGCTGATCGTGGTGCGCCGTTCCCGGCGCAAGAAGCACAGTCACCATGGCGGTGCCTGGAAAGTCGCCTACGCCGATTTCGTGACGGCCATGATGGCGTTCTTCCTGGTGATGTGGCTGCTCGGCATGGGCACGCGCCAGCAGCGCGCGGCCATCGCCGAGTATTTCAAGAACCCCAGCATGACGCCGGGCACGGCGACGGTGGCGCCACCGGGCAAGCTCGGCCCGGGCGGTGCAAGCGACAGCATGATCAAGCTCGGCGGTGCCATGGACATCTCGCACGGTGCAGGCAAGGATCGCCGCGCCGCCACGCCGGTGGCGCCGGCAGAAGTGGAGAAGCTGGCGCGCGAGCGCGAAAAGCAGCGGTTGGAAAACCTGCTGCAGCAATTGCATGCCGCGATCGAGAAAAGCCAGGCGCTGGCGCCGTTCAAGGATCAGCTGTTGCTCGACATCACGCCGGAAGGTTTGCGCATCCAGATCGTGGATAAGCAGAACCGCCCGATGTTCGCCACCGGCAGCGCCACGCTGGAGCCTTACACCGTAGCGATCCTGCACGAGCTGGCCGGCTTCATCGACCAGGCGCCCAACAAGGTCAGCATCTCCGGTCATACCGATGATGCGCAGTACAGCAACTCAAGCCAGTACAGCAATTGGGAGCTTTCCGCCGATCGCGCGAATGCCGCGCGGCGCGCTTTGCTGGATGGTGGATTGGAGGCGGACAAGATTGCGCGCGTGGTGGGGCTGGCCGATTCAGTGTCGTTCGACAAAGCCAATCCAAGCGATCCGATCAACCGGCGCATCAGCATCATCATGATGACCAAGCAGGCGCAGGATGCGGCGTTGTCGCAGGAGGAAGCGCAGGCAGCGGCGCCGCCAACGATACCTGTACCGGTGTCGATCAAGCCGTTGGCGTCGGGTGCGCCGTAGGCTGGGATGGCGCGATACAAAGCTACGCGTTCAACGCCGCCAGTCGTTCAGGCGAACCCACATCCGTCCACTCGCCGCGATGATGACTGCCGCTTGCCTCGCCCCGCTGCATCGCCGCGCGCAATAGCGGTGCAAGCTTGAAGCGTGGGGATTTTTCATCCACTGGATGGCGTTGATCGATGACTGCCTGCCAGCCGTTCAACAGTTCACGCCGATAAACACCAATACCGCTATACGTCAGCCGCTGGTCACCCACGTCGTGCAGCTTGCCTTGCTCATCCAGCGCAAAATCGCCGTGCGGATGATGTGGCGGATTGTCCACCATCAGCAGATGCACCAGGCCCTTCGGCTCGACCGGTAGCGCGGCGAAATCCGCATCCGTCCACACATCGCCGCTGATCACGACAAACGGTTCCGGCCCCAATAACGGCAGCGCGTTGAGCATGCCGCCGCCGGTTTCCAACGGTACCGGGCCCTCGTATGCATAACGAATACGCAGTCCCCACTGTGAGCCATCCCCCAGGGTTTCCGGAAACTGCTCGGCCAGATGCGAGGTGTTGATCACCACGTAGCGCACGTCGATCGCTGCCAGTTTTTCCAGGTGCCACGCGATCAGCGGCTTGCCGCGTACGCGCAGCAAAGGCTTGGGCGTGTGGTTGGTCAGCGGGCGCATGCGTTCGCCCAGCCCTGCCGCAAAGATCAGCGCGTGCCTCATGCGCTGGCCACCTTGGTGAGATCCCGGCCTTCGGCATACCGTTCGATCAAGGCGGCAAAGCCGGCAAGTTCCGGATAGCTGCGCGCCACCGACACTACGTAGTGATAGACGCGCGGCACGTCGGCGAGATAGCCCGGTTTGCCGTCGCGATACCACAGGCGATAGAACTGGCCGAGCACGCGTACGTGACGATGCAGGCCGGTAAGGTCGAACCAGCGCAGGAAGCGCTGGCGGTCGATGTCACCGCCGATGACGCCGGCATGGCGCAAGCGGTGCCGGTACGACTCCACCCAGGCTTCCACGCGTTCCCGCGGCCAAGTGACATACGCGTCGCGCAACAACGACGCCAGGTCGTAGGTGATGGGGCCGGCAAGCGCCCCTTGGAAATCGATAATGCCGGGATTGTTCCGCTCGACCACCAGCAAGTTGCGACTGTGATAATCGCGATGGACGAAACAACGCGGCTGTTCCTGCGCGTTGTGGATGATCAGCTCGAACGCCGCCTCCAGTACATCCCATTCGTCGCAGGCAGGCGTGTGCGCGAGGTGGCGGCCGAGAAACCACTCCGGCATCACTTCCAGTCCGCGCTGCAGCACCGCGCGATCGAATGGCGGCAGATCGCGATAACCCATGCGCGTCTGCATCAGCAGCAGGGCGTCCATCGCGTCGCCATACAGAGCGTCGGCGTTGTGTTCGTTGAGCTCCAGCAGGTAAAGCCGCGTGCCGAGATCCTCGATCAGCAGGAAACCCTGTTCGAGATCCTGCGCCTGCACGGCTGGCACGTGCAGGCCGGCCGCGGCCAGTTGCCGGCCGATCTGCAGCCACGGACGCGGATCTTCCTGCGCCGGCGGCGAATCCATCACGATCCAGCTGCGGCCGTCGTGATGTGTGCGCCAATAGCTACGGAAGCTGGCGTCGGAGGAGGCGGGTTCGAGTAGGAGCGCGTTATCGCCAAGCGTTGCGCGCGCCCAGGCAAGACGGGACGCGGCGCGGTCGGTGGTGCTTTGCATGGGAGGATTCGTTGCGGACACGCCGATAGCTTAGTGCCAATGGCACGGAAGCTTGTTGTCGCGGTGATCCGCTCCCTCCCCTACTTCGCAGGGGAGGGGACGCATCCGGCAGGTTGGTCATGACTTACGAAAGGTTGTACGCCCGCTCCTCATGCTCCGCGATATCCAGACCCACCTGTTCCTGCTCGGGCTCAACACGCAAACCAACCGCCAGATCCACCAGCTTCAGGATCACCCAGCTCAGCACGCCGCTCCACACGATGGTGAAGCCCACGCCTTTGGCCTGAATCCACAACTGCAGCAGCGGCGACGTCACTGCGCTATCGAAACCACCCAGTTTCGGCGCGGCGAACACGCCGGTCAGCAACGCGCCGATGATGCCGGCCACCGCGTGCACGCCGAACACATCCAGCGTGTCGTCATAGCCCAGCTTGTGCTTCAAGCGCGTGGCGGTGAAGAAACACACCGCACCAGCGGCGAAGCCGATCACCAGCGCCCCGGCAGGCCCTGCCGTACCGGCCGCCGGCGTGATCGCCACCAGGCCGGCCACCGCCCCCGACGCCGCGCCAAGCACGCTGGCGCGCTTGTGTACGATCCACTCCACCGCCACCCAGCCGATCACCGCGGCGGCGGTGGCGATCTGGGTCACCAGCATCGCCATGCCTGCGCTGCCGTTGGCGGCTACGGCGGAACCGGCGTTGAAACCGAACCAGCCCAGCCATAGCAAGGCGGCGCCGATCACCGTGTAGCCCAGGTTGTGCGGCGGCATGTGTGTATGCGGCCAGCCGCGGCGCTTGCCGATCACCAGGCAGGCGACCAGGCCGGCAATGCCGGCATTGATGTGCACCACCGTGCCGCCCGCGAAATCCAGTACGCCCAGGTCGCCAAGGAATGAACCCGGGCCGCTCCACACCATGTGCGCGATCGGCAGATACACAAAGGTGAGCCACAAGCCGGAGAACCACAGCATCGCCGTGAATTTCATGCGCTCGGCATAGGCGCCGATGATCAGCGCCGGCGTGATGATGGCGAAGGTGAGCTGGAACATCACGAAGGTGCTTTCCGGCACCGTCTGGTACAGCGTGTTGGGCGTAAGCCCCGCCAGCATCACGCGGTCGAAGGCGCCCAGGAAGGAATGCCAGTTGGTGACGCCCGCATGCATGCCTTCGGTGCTGAAGGCCAGCGAATAGCCGTACGCCATCCACAGCACGGTCACCAGGGCGGTGATGGCCAGGCATTGCATCATCACCGACAGCAGGTTCTTCGCCCGCACCATGCCGCCGTAGAACAGCGCCACGCCCGGAATCGTCATCATCAGCACGAAGGCGCTGGCGACGATCATCCAGGCGGTGTCGCCGGCATTGAGCGTCGGTGCCGGTGTCGCTTGTGCCAAGGCAGGCATGGCCACGCCGGCTGCGAGTACGGCGGCGGCGAGCCGCAAAACACGTCGATATTTACCCATCATCCCCCGTTCCCCATGTCCTAGCATGTCAAAGCGCATCGGCGTCCACTTCCTGCGTGCGGATGCGGATCACCTGTTCCAGATCGCTTACGAAAATCTTGCCGTCGCCCACCTTGCCGGTCTTTGCCGCGCGGATGATCGCCTCGATCGCCAGCTCGACCTGGTCGTCGGCCACGGCAATCTCGATCTTCAGCTTGGGCAGGAAATCGACCACGTACTCGGCGCCGCGGTACAGCTCGGTATGGCCGCGCTGTCGGCCGAAGCCCTTCACCTCGGTCACGGTCATGCCCTGCACACCGGCTTCGCCGAGTGCCTCGCGCACGTCGTCCAAGGTAAAGGGTTTGATGATGGCGGTAACCCATTTCATGCGCGACAGCTCCAGATGGTTTGCTGCAACACAGCAGAATGCGTGCCAAGCGCGAGGGTGGCGCCGCGCTTGGCTTGGTGGCGCCGTTCCCGGCTCGACCAAGGCGCGGGCGGCGTTGACGGGCGAACTATTTGGTGCATCAATTGCACCAATATGGCGCAAGAGTGGGCGCGCTCGCTTGCCTGCCATTTGACCGTTTCATGTCTAATCAGTACCATTTCGGTCCTGATTAGCAGATGTCCTCCTTCCCCTATGTTTCGTGTCAGCCGACTGACGGATTACGCCACTGTGGTGATGACCTGCATCGCCGCGCACCCGAGCGATGTCGTCAGCACGGCGCAGATCGCCGAAGAGGCGCATCTGGAACTACCCACCGTCAGCAAGCTGCTGAAGTCGCTGGGGCACGCGGGGCTGGTGGACTCCTTCCGTGGCGTCAATGGCGGCTACCGCCTGGCGCGGCCGGCGCAGCAGATCAGCCTGGCCGACATCGTCGAGGCGATCGAAGGTCCGCTCGGCATGACCGAATGCACCCTCGGCGACGGCCAGTGCGAACGCGAAGCCCAGTGCGGCGTGCGCGGCAGCTGGCAACGCATCAACCACGTACTCGACAACGCGCTGCGCACGATGAGCCTGGCCGACATGCTGCGCCCCGCGCCGCCGGCCGTCGCCACCGTGGCGCTGAATGAATTGAAAGGCAGGACAGCATCATGACCATCGAGAACGATAGCCCCGTCGTGCTGCGCGACAACGCCGAAGTCGCCGCCGCGCTCGGCCGTCGCTATGAAGCCGGCTTCATCACCGACATCGAAACGGACAGCCTGCCGCCCGGCCTGTCGGAAGACATCGTGCGCCAGCTTTCCGCGCTGAAGGGCGAGCCGGAGTGGATGACCGAGTGGCGCCTGAAGGCCTACCGCCACTGGCTCACCATGCCGATGCCGAACTGGGCCAAGCTCAACATCGCGCCGATCGATTTCCAGGCGATCAGCTACTACGCCTCGCCGAAGAACAAACCCAAGTCGCTGGACGATGTCGATCCGAAATTGCTGGAAGCCTACGACAAGCTCGGCGTGCCGCTGCACGAACGCGCCAAGCTGGCCGGCGTGGCGGTGGACGCGGTGTTCGATTCGGTTTCCGTCGGCACCACCTTCCGCAAGGAACTGGCGGAAGCGGGCGTGATCTTCTGCTCGATGAGTGAAGCGATCCGCGAACACGGCGACCTGGTGCAGAAGTACCTCGGCAGCGTGGTGCCGGTCGGCGACAACTATTTCGCCGCGCTCAATTCGGCAGTGTTCTCCGACGGCTCGTTCGTGTTCATTCCCAAGGGCGTGCGTTGCCCGATGGAACTGTCCACGTACTTCCGCATCAACGCCGGCCACACCGGCCAGTTCGAGCGCACGCTGATCATCGCGGAAGAGGGCGCCTATGTGTCCTATCTGGAAGGTTGCACCGCGCCGATGCGCGATGAGAACCAGCTGCATGCGGCGGTCGTCGAGCTGGTCACGCTGGAAAAAGCGCAGATCAAATACTCCACCGTGCAGAACTGGTATCCGGGCGACGAGGAAGGCCGCGGCGGCATCTACAACTTCGTCACCAAACGCGGAGATTGCCGCGGCGACGATTCGAAGATTTCCTGGACGCAGGTGGAAACCGGTTCGGCCATTACCTGGAAGTACCCCAGCTGCGTGCTGCGCGGCGATCGCTCGGTCGGCGAGTTCTACTCGGTGGCGCTCACGCACCACCGGCAGCAGGCCGACACCGGCACCAAGATGATCCACATCGGCAAGGGCACCAAGTCCAAGATCGTGTCCAAGGGCATCAGCGCCGGCAAGAGCTCCAACAGCTATCGCGGCCTGGTGAAGGTGGAGAAGGGCGCCGAAGGCGCGCGCAACTACACGCAATGCGACTCGCTGCTGATCGGCAAGAAGTGCGGTGCGCACACTTTTCCGTACATGGAAGTGAAAAATCCCAGCGCCATCGTCGAACACGAAGCGACCACGTCGAAAATCTCCGACGACCAGCTTTTCTATTGCCGCTCGCGCGGCATCGGCGAAGAAGACGCGGTGTCGATGATCGTCGACGGCTTCTGCAAGCAGGTGTTCCGCGAGCTGCCGATGGAGTTTGCGGTGGAGGCGAAGAAGTTGTTGGAGATTTCGCTGGAAGGGGCGGTGGGTTAAGGATGCCGACCATCAGCAGTTTCTACGGCATCCTCATAAGGATGTATTTCGCTGATCACGCGCCACCACACTTTCATGCTGTTTATGGTGAATCGGAAGCTTTATTTGACATACGTACGTTAGATGTTATTGAAGGGCAGTTACCTCGTCGGGCACTGGCGTTCGTACTTGAATGGGCCGCACTCCATCGTGCGGAGTTGCTAGAGGACTGGAATCTATGTGCAGCGCGCAAGTCTCCACATCCGATCGATCCGCTGGATTGAGCGCAACGCCGCCGTGGCGCGTGGTGACTGTGACGGCCATGCCTGCCTACCGCCTGGATGTTCGTTTTCGTGACGGAACATCCGGCACCGTCGATATGTCACCCCTGGTGAATAGCGATTCGGCTGGCGTGTTCCGCGCATTGCGCGAACCATCCGTGTTTGAAGCGGTGCATGTGGAGCTTGGTGCAGTGGCCTGGCCGGGCGATATCGACCTTGCTCCCGACGCGCTCTATACGGCCATCAAGGCAAACGGCCATTGTGTTCTCTCAGCCGAAGGAGTCGTGCAGTGAAAACACCCTGGCTGTTCCTGCTAGCCCTCGCGCTTCCCTTCTGCGCGCTTGCTGCCGAACCCCAATCCTCCTGCACCGATTCCCCCACGCAAGCCGGCCTCAACACCTGCGCCTCTTCCGACTTCACCAAGGCAGACCAGCAGCTCAACAAAGTATGGAAAGCCATCCTGGTCAAATACAAGGACCAGCCGGTGTTTCTCGAAAAACTCAAGGCTTCGCAAAAGCTGTGGCTGCAATTTCGGGATGCGGAAATCGCCGCGCATTTCCCGGTCGGCAAAGGCGAAGACCCCGCCACGCAATACGGTTCGGTTTACCCGATGTGCGTCGGCCAGTTGCAAGCCAGTCTTACGCAGCAGCGCATCCAGCAGCTGCAAGCCTGGTTGAACGGCGTACAGGAAGGCGATACCTGCGCGGGCTCCATCAAACCATCTACGGATTTGAAGTGACATGCTGAAGATCGAAAACCTGCACGCCCGCGTCGAGGGCAAGGATATCCTCAAGGGCCTCACGCTCAGCGTGAACCCGGGCGAGGTGCACGCCATCATGGGCCCGAACGGCGCCGGCAAGTCCACCCTGGGCAATGTGCTGTCCGGGCGCGACGGGTATGAAGTCACCGAAGGCTCGGTGATCTTCGAAGGCCGCGACCTGCTTGCGCTGGAACCGGAAGAGCGCGCGGCTGCCGGCGTGTTTCTGGCGTTCCAGTACCCGGTGGAAATTCCTGGCGTGAACAACACCTACTTCCTGCGCGCGGCGCTCAATGCGCAACGCAAGCAGCGCGGCGAGGCGGAGCTCGACTCCATGCAGTTCCTCAAGCTGGTGCGCGAGAAGCTGAAGATCATGCAGATCTCCGACGAGCTGCTGCATCGCGCCGTCAACGAAGGCTTTTCCGGCGGCGAGAAGAAGCGCAACGAAATCTTCCAGATGGCCGTGCTGGAACCGAAGCTGGCGATTCTCGACGAAACCGATTCCGGCCTCGACATCGACGCGCTCAAGCAGGTAGCGCAGGGCGTGAACGCGCTGCGTTCGCCCGATCGCGCCTTCCTGGTGATCACCCACTACCAGCGCCTGCTCGACTACATCGAGCCGGATTTCGTGCATGTGCTGGCCGATGGCCGCATCGTGGAAAGCGGCGACAAGACATTGGCGCTGAAGCTGGAAGAACACGGTTACGCCTGGGTCAACGATCGCGATCCGGTGGCGAGCGAGGCGCGCACATGAGCCAGTCACCGGCCCCCGTGCCCTTCATCGACGCACTGCGCGACGCCGGCAGCCTGCGTCTGGCCGGCAGCGGCCTGGCGTGGCTGGAGGCGGTGCGCCGCGAAAACCTGGAAGCGTTCATCGCCGCCGGCTTGCCGGATACGCGCGCGGAAGCCTGGAAGTACACCGCGTTGCGCGCGCTCGGCCAGCGCCGGTTCGCCCTGGGCGATGCACAGGCGGCTTCGCATCCGGTCGATCCGTATGCGCTGACCTTGCCCGGTATCGACGGCCCGCGCCTGGTGTTCGTCAACGGCGTTTTCCGCGCCGACTTGTCGCGCCTGGAAGCGCTGCCGCCGGGCTTGTCGCTGCAGCCGCTTTCGCGCGTATTGGAAAACGATCCCGAACCGCTGCGTTTCGCACTCAGCCGCCGCTACCGTGAAGCGGGCGACGCATTCGCGCGCCTCAACGCGGCGCTGGCCGGCGACGGCGTGGTGCTGCGTGTGGCGCCGGGCGTGCGCGTGGGCAAGCCGGTCCATCTCTGCTTTGCGGGAACGCCGGCGCAAGGCGATGCCGCCTGGCATCTGCGCAACGTGATCGAACTGGGCGAAGGCGCGGAACTCGATCTGGTCGAGCATCATCTGGCGACGGCGGCCCACAAGCACCTGGGTACGCTGGTCAGCGATATCGCGCTGCGCGACGGCGCCAAGCTGCAGCTCGCGTTGCTGCAGAACGCTGCCGAAGACAGCACGCTGATCCGCCACGGCAGCCTGCAGCTGGGCACCAAGGCGCAGGCCACGCTGCACGTGCTGGAACTGGGCGGTGGCCTGGTGCGGCACGATCTGCACGCGGAATTGCGTGGCGACCAGGCACGCCTGGATACGCGCGGCGTGTTCGTGCTGCGCGGCCGCCAGCATGTCGATACCCAGCTTTCGATCCGCCACCAGGCGCTCAATACCGCGTCGGAATCCATCTGGCGCGGTGTGGCCGACGAACGCGCGCGCGGCGTATTCCGTGGCGCGATCGTGGTGGCCGAAGGCGCCGACGGCAGCGATGCCAGCTTGAACAACAAGAACCTGTTGCTTTCCGCGCAGGCGGAAATCGACACCAAGCCGGAACTGGAAATCTACGCGGACGAAGTCAAAGCCGCGCACGGCGCCACCGTCGGCCAGCTCGACGAACGCTCGCTGTTCTACCTGCGTTCGCGCGGCCTGCCGCATGCCGAAGCACGCGCGCTGCTGACCACCGCGTTCTGCCGCGCGGTGTTCGCGGCGCTGCCCAACGAAACCCTGCGCGACCATTTCTCCGACGCGCTGCTCGCGCATCTACCGTCATGACCGTCAAGCCCAGCCATCTCTCCGCCGATTTCGACGTGCAGCGCATACGCGCGGATTTCCCGCTGCTGTCGCGCACCGTGCACGACAAGCCGCTGGTGTACTTCGACAACGCCAACACCAGCCAGAAGCCGCGGCAGGTGATCGAGGCGGTGGACGAGCACTACCGCAAGCACAATGCCAACGTGGCGCGCGCGGTGCACCAGCTGGGCGAGGAAGCGACGGCGGCGTATGAAAATGCACGCGACAAGCTGGCGGCCTTCATTAACGCCACCTCGCGCAATGAATTGGTTCTTACCTCCGGCACCACCCAGTCGATGAACCTGGTGGCGTACAGCTACGCGCTGCCGCGCCTGCAGCCGGGTGATGCCATCGTCACCACGGTGATGGAGCATCACGCCAACATCGTGCCGTGGCAACTGGTGGCGGCGCGTGCCGGCGCCAAGGTCAAGGCGGCGCCGATCGACCCGAACGGCGAGCTGATCCTGGAGAAATTCTTCGAGCTGCTCACACCGGAAGTGAAGCTGGCCTGCGTGACACATGTTTCCAATGTGTTGGGCACGGTGAACCCCGTGCGCGAGATTGCGCGCGAATGCCGCAAGCGCGGTATTCCGCTGATGGTCGACGGCTCGCAGGCGCTGCCGCATCGCCCGGTGGACGTGCAGGCGCTGGGCTGCGATTTCTATGCATTGACCGGCCACAAGATGTTGGCGCCCACCGGCACCGGGGCGTTGTGGGCGAAGCGCGAGCATCTGCAAGCCATGCCGCCATTCTTCGGCGGCGGCGAGATGATCCGCGAAGTGCGCTTCGACGGCACCACCTTTGCCGAGCCGCCGCATAAGTTCGAAGCAGGCACACCGAACATCGCCGGTTTTGCCGGCGTGGGTGCGGCGATCGATTATTACCAGGGCCTGGGCTTCGAAGCGATCCGCACATGGGAATATGAACTTCTTTGCTACGCTACCGAACGCCTGCGCGAAATCCCTGGCGTTCGCATTTTCGGCGAGGCGAAGGAAAAGGAACCGGTGATCTCCTTCCTGATCGAAGGCGCGCAAGCCACCGACATGGCGACCTTGCTCGACCTGCAAGGCGTAGCGGTGCGCTCAGGCCATCATTGCGCGCATCCGCTGATGCAGTTCTACGGTGTACCGGCCACCTTGCGTGCGTCGCTGGCGTTCTACAACACGCGTGAGGAAGTCGACGCGTTCATCGCTGCGCTGCTGAAAGTGCGCAAGCTGCTGATGTGACGTGGTGGGCTGGGATGAAATCCCAGCCGCCAGAGCACGGTTCAGGGCGGGCATCACCGCGGCCACAGTTATCCACCAGGCGGGTATTTCCGTAAAGGCCACCCAGGTTCAAGAATCTTGTCGTAATCGTGGGTGCTGTTTCGGCGGGATCGCGACGCGCATTATCATGTGCGGATGAATACCGTCCTTACTCCCGTTTTCCGCAAGGCCGTCGAAGCCGACGTCGATGCCATCGTCGCCCTGGTGCAATCCGCCTATCGTGGTGACGCCAGCCGCCAGGGCTGGACCACCGAAGCCGACCTGCTCGATGGCCAGCGTATCGATCCCGACGGCGTGGCCGAGGTGCTGGCTGCCCCGGACAGCGCCGTGTTGCTGGCCGCGATCGACGGCGAGCTGCTGGCCTGCTGCCATATCGAGCGACAGGGCGATGCGGCCTACTTCGGCATGTTCGCCGTCCACCCGCCACGCCAAGGCAGCGGCCTGGGCCGCTTGGTGCTGGCCGAGGCAGAACGGTACGCACGGCAAGTGTGGCAATGCCGCGCCATGCATATGAAGGTGATCGACGCGCGCGGCGACCTGATGGCCTGGTACGAACGGCGAGGTTATCGCCGCACCGGCGAATATTCGCCGTTCCCCTATGGCGACGCGCGCTTCGGCCTGCCGCGCCGCGACGACCTGCGCTTCGAGTTGATGGTGAAGGATCTGCCTGGAGTCACCGCATGAGCGAGGCATGGGTGGAGGTTGGCACGCGCTCCGAATTGCTGCCGGGCGAATTCAAGGTGGTATGGGATGGCGACACCGCCATCGCCGTGTTCAACATCGATGGCGATCTTTATGCGGTCGAGGATATCTGCACGCATGACGGCGGTGAGCTCACCGGTGGCGACATTCATGACCACGAAGTGGAATGCCCGCGCCATGGCGCACGTTTCGATCTGCGCACGGGGCAACCTACTTGCCCCCCTGCCTACGAACCGATTCACACGTTCCCCGTGCGTGAGAGCGATGGATTGATCTGGACGCGCGACGATCGCTGAGTGCAGTCATTTATTTGCAAAGAAACACGCGCGCTTTGTGTCTTGGTTCTCAAGTTGGCACGTGCGTCGTCGTTGTTGACGAATCTTTCATCATGGGATTGCTACACCGCAACATAAGTTTTCGGTGTTCATCAGTGGAGTGTTTTTGCACGCATGGCTACGCCCGTGTGTGCGATGTACGGCGCGCGGGCTGATTCGCAGCGCGCCTGCCGGTGCAAGTCAGTGGGATAGCGATCGCCGTCGGTGCGCCGTCGGCCGTGTTTTGCAGCATTCATCATGCAAGTGCCCGTGTCATGGCGAAGTCAGCCGTGATGGTTCGCTTGCGCCATGAAAAAAGAGCGCAGCCGCATGCGCCGGGAAAACTGTAGATAGCAAAGTGTGGATAGGGGTAACCAATGATGATCACAGGTGCGAACGCAACGCGGGCAACGCCGGCACGTACACAAGTGACATGAACTGCATCGCCGGCTGAACCTGAGCGTGCGCATTCACCTAAGGAGATTGCGCCATGAGTCACGAGTCACCGTTGTCGCTGCCATTGACGACCGC
>NZ_DATJMN010000009.1:0-14160 GCF_035508675.1 Dyella sp. | reverse complement strand
GTTTGATCGCAAGACGTTGCTGGCGGCCATCACCGAGCATGCGTGACGCCATGCATGGCGTCGGCAAGCTCACCAAAGCGCCACGTGTTCCTCGACCGCGGTTACGCCGGTGCGCACAACGAGGTGACGCCGGGCCAGTAGTGATGGTTGCCGTCAGCGATACCGGCGAGGCATGTCGGCTGGGGTCATAAGCAAGGCGTTCGATTCCTTCTTCACCACCAAGGAGATCGGGCAAGGCACCGGCCTCGGGCTCAGCCAAGTGCATGGCTTCGCCAAGCAATCGCATGGGCACGTCAAGATCTACAGCGAGCTTGGTGTAGGCACGACATTGCGAAGCATCATCGCCGCCGCCTGGAGTACAGGAACAGCTGCCCACGCCGCAACACAAGTGTTGGTGGTGGAGGACGATGCGGACGTTCGCGAATTCGTGGTTGCCGCCCTGTATGACCTTGGTTACCAATCGTGCACAACGGCGTGCTGGATCCGGGTGCGCACTTGATCAGCAAGCCTCTCACGGTGGAGTAGCTGTCGCGCGAATTGCACGCGGCCATCGTTGCCAACGGTGCGTTGCATTAGAAAGCATGCCGAACATGCCATTCCGGCCTGCTTGCTGAACGCGCTCACAAACTTGCGACCTCTCGCTCACGGTTGCCGAAAAATAATGCAGCCATCTCCATGACAGGTGAGGGCGCCATGATTACGCGTATATCGGCAAGCCTCGCATTGATCGGATGCCTGATGGTATCGAGCATCAGCATGGCTTCAGCACAGCAAAGCAGTACGCCAAGCACTCAGCCGCATCGGGTCTGCCGCAAGGTGCGGGTGGAGGACCGACCGAAGGACAAGCACCAGATCGCCGGCACCCTGCTTGGTGCGGCGGCGGGTGGCCTGGTCGGCAATCAATTTGGCGGCGGCAAGGGCAAGGTGCTCACCACGGCCGGTGGCGTGGTGGCCGGTGGCTACGCAGGCAAGAAAGTGCAGGAGAGCCACCAGCAGAACCATGCGACGTATCACTATGAGGAGCGCTGTTACGACGAGCGGCAGTGATTTCTCCGCAGACGGGGATTTCGCCCCAACCTGTGTGCTTCAACATACGTCATTCCGGCGTTCGCCGGAATGGCGCCTACGCTCCGAGCACCTCACGGCAACGGATGCCCTCCTGTCACCCCATACACTTCCGCTGTCACATAACTCGATTCCTGCGAGGCCAGGAACACATACACCGAGGCCAGTTCCGCCGGCTGGCCGGGGCGGCCGAGCGGGACGTTCTTGCCGAATTCCTTCACCTTCTCCTGCGGTTGCCCGCCGGACGGTTGCAGTGGTGTCCAGATCGGGCCGGGCGCCACCGCGTTGACGCGGATGCCACGATCGGCGAGTTGTTTGCCCAGCACTTTGGTAAAGCCGACAATCGCTGATTTAGTCGGCGCATAGTCGCCGAGAATGGGTGACTGGTCGTACGCCTGGATGGAGGCGGTATTGATGATCGTCGCGCCGCGCGGCAAATGCGGCACGGCGGCCTTGCAGATCCAGAACATCGCGTAGACGTTGGTCTTGAACGTCGCATCGAACTGCTCGGTGGTGATGTCCAGGAAGCTGTCCGGATAAGCCTGCTTGCCGGCCACGTTTACCACGATGTCCAATCCGCCCATTTCCTTGACGGCCGTTTCCACCAGCTTCTTGCAGAACGCTTCATTCTTGATGTCGCCCGGTACGGTATGCACGCTGACGCCGCTGTCGTGGATGATTTTCAGCAAGTCTTCCGCGTCCGCCTCTTCTTGGGGCAGGTAGTTCAGCGTAAGGTCCGCGCCTTCGCGCGCGAAGGCGATGGCAACCGCGCGGCCGATGCCGGAGTCGCCACCAGTGATCAGCGCTTTACGGCCTTTCAGGCGACCGAAGCCGACATAGCTGTCTTCGCCATGATCGGGACGGGGCACCATGTTTTTGGCAAGGCCCGGCGGTTGTTGCGGCTGCGCGTTGAACGGTGGTCGCGGGTACTGCGTGGTGGGGTCGCGCATGCTGTACTGGTTGGTGGAGCTCATAGGTATCTCCAGCGGCAGAGCGCACATGGATACGCTGGGCATCGTCGAAGAGGCGTGTGTTTTGCGTTGGGTGTCGCATTGATCGGACGCATGCACTTTCTTCAAGCATCCCGTGGCATGGTGTGCACCATGAAGACCACGCTGGGACATGCGCTGATGCGCCTGCTTGCTGTCTTGCTCTTCGGCGCCGGCATGCTTGCCCTGGGCGCTTGCCACGATCGCAATCCGCCGGTGCAACAGCCATATGGTCCGTCGACGCCTTCCACCTCGCCGACATCGACGCGGCCGCATCAATGGCCTTCACCCACGCAAAGCGTGCGCAGTCCGTCGAAACCCGCGCCCGCTGGGTCAAGCTGATGAACCACTTGCAGAACAAATATTTCGGTGACCATGCTGCGCCGGATCGTGAGTGTTGCGATCGTTGGACCTTGGTAGTGAGCAGTGACCCCGCGTTGTTGGCGACCTTGCATTGGGTGACGGACGATCATTTCATCGGGCCGAAGCTGGAGCCGGCTTTGAGCGGCCTGTTGCAGGATGCGGTGCTGATTTGAATATCTGCGTGCGTTCACGCTTGACACACGCGTCATTGAAGCCTTTTCGCCTAGCGTGTGACCCCATGCCTTGCGGGAAGCTCAACCATGAAAAAGCGAGTGGTCTTCAGTGTCGACGACATGGCTGCCGCGCGTGCGGCGATGGATCATGTGCGTGCGGCGGGCATTGCCGACAGCGCCATCTCGCTGATTGCGCGCTCGGACAAATCGGACATGATTCCTGACGACCGCAAGGTCGTGGAAGGCGATTTTTATCCGGCCGCCGCCAAAGGCGCAGCCGGCGGTGCGGCGATCGGATTGGTGGCTGGACTGGTCGCCGTCGCCATTCCACCGCTAGGCGTGACCATCGCCGGTGCCTTGGCGATGGCCGTGGGCGGAAGCGTGCTGGGTGCGTGGTCGACTGCGCTGTCCGGCTCCGCGGTGGATGATCCGGTGCGCCGGCAGTTTGAAGACGAAGTGGAAGCAGGTCGCATCCTGGTGGTGGTCGACGCGGATGAAGAGCAGGTGCCTGCGGCGAAGCGCGCGATGGTAGCCAGTGGCGCCAAGCCCTTGCCGTTTGAGCGGCCGACGGTGGTTACGTGAGGAGGCGATGATCTGCTCCCTCCCCTGCGATAGTAAGGGAGGGTTGGGGTGGGGTTGCATGTGCTTTAGCGTGCAACCGAATGTCACCATGACCCTGATTGCAAACAGCGCATGGCGACGACTTGTGTCTCTCGACGCTCGCTACGCCCGCACCCCACCCTAGCCCTCCCCTACTTCGCAGGGGAGGGAATGCGATCCGGCGAATACGAGATACACGCGTAGGTCAGTGTCACGGGAAAACACCCACAGACGTCCACGCCACCGCACCAAAATCCCCACTGCTTGTTCACTGTTTGCGCGATACGGTCGCGGGTGCTCCACGTCGCACGTTTCGCGAGGATGACGGTACGCAGCCGCAAGCATGAGCCAGGTCTTCCCACCAAGTTTCGGCCTTTACGCCAAGCTGGCTGTGCTCGGCCTATTGCTGGTGGTGGTGTGCGCCGGCTTTGCGTGGCGCGGCACGGTGACCGCTCCGCATCGGCTGAACGAGCCGGTCAACCAGCCGGTGCCTTTCAGTCACAAGCATCACGTGGACGACGACGGCATCGATTGCCGCTTTTGCCACACCAGCGTCGAAACCTCGGCCTTCGCCGGCATGCCACCGATCGAGACCTGCATGACATGCCACTCGCAACTGTTTACCGATGCGCCGATGCTCAAACCGCTGATCGACAGCTGGAAGAGCGGCGTGCCGTTGCGCTGGAATCGCGTGTACCAGCTGCCTGACTTTGTCTATTTCAACCACAGCATCCACATCGCCAAGGGCGTGGGCTGCGTGTCCTGCCACGGGCGTATCGACCACATGCCGCTGACCCGGCGCGTGGCGCCACTGTCGATGGCGTGGTGCCTGGATTGCCATCGCCAGCCGCAGAAATTTCTGCGGCCGCGCGACAAGGTATTCGATCTGGCCTGGCAGCCGGCCGATCAGAAGCAGCTGGGCGCCGAGCTGCTGCACGAATACCACATCGACACCGGCCGCATGACGGATTGCTCGCTATGTCATCGATGAAGCTCGAGCAGGCTGCCGCGCTGGCGCGACGCAAGCTGGCCGATGCGAAGGGGCCAAGGTTCTGGCGCGCGCTGGAAGAGCTGGCGGACGATCCTGGGTTCAAGCGCGAACTGGGTGAGGCGTTGCCGCAGTTTTCCGCCTTTGCCGCGATGGATCGGCGGCGCTTTCTGCAATTGCTGGGTGCATCGCTGGCGTTCGGCGGCCTGGCTGCCTGCAGCGGGCCGTCGTCGGAGCAGATCGTGCCGTGGGAAGTGCCGCCGCCCGGCGTCACGCCGGACACGCCACAGTTCTACGCTACCACGCTTGCCTATGCCGGCGACGTGATCGGCGTGTTGGTGGAAAGCCATATGGGGCGGCCCACCAAGATCGAAGGCAACCGGCTGCATCCGGCGAGCCTGGGTGCAACCGGGCCGATGCCGCAGGCCGCGGTGCTGGATGTGTGGGATCCCGATCGATCGCAGCTGCCCTTGTATCGCGGCAAGGCGGCGAGCTGGAAGGCGTTTGCCGACGACGTGGCCACCTGGCCGGCGTCGTTTGCACACGACGGCAGCGGCTTGCACGTGGTGAGCGACCACATCGTCTCGCCCACCTTGCGTGCGCAGCGCGAGCAATGGCTGGCGCGCTTTCCGCACATGCATTGGTACGAACACGCGCCGATATCCACGCACAACAGCGAGCGAGGCGCGATGCTTGCATTCGGCCGGCCGGTCGTGTCGCGCTACCGCTTCGACCAGGCGGACGTGATCCTGTCGCTGGAAGCGGATTTCCTGGGTGGCATGCCGGGGCGCGTGGCCTATGCGCGCGCGTTTGCGGAGCGCCGCCGGCCTTCCGACATGAACCGCCTGTACGTGGTGGAAGCCACGCCGAGCCTTACCGGCGCGATGGCCGATCACTGCTGGGCCATGGCCTCGTCGTCCATCGCGTCGTTCGCGGTGGCGCTGGCGCAGGCGCTCGGTGTCGATACCGGTACGTCGCCCGGCTTTTCCAGCGGTGTGTCGGGGCGGCAGCAGCAGGCCTTGCAAGCCGATCTGCTTGCCCACCGCGGCCGTTGCCTGGTGCTGGCCGGCGAATCGCAACCGCCGCGGGTGCATGCAATGGCGCACCTGCTCAACGACAAGCTCGGCAACGTGGGGCGCACGGTCGAATACCTGGATGTGCCCGATGACGTTAGCAAGCGCGAACCCTTGCACGCGCTGCGCGATGCGATCACCGCCGGCCAGGTGAAACGCCTGGTCGTGCTGGACTGCAATCTCGTCTACAACGCGCCGGCCGACCTGGCCTTTGCGCAACTGTTCAAACAGGTGCCGCACGTCGTCCATTGGGGGCTGTATGCGGACGAGACGGCGCAGCTGGCCGAATGGCACCTGCCGGCCAGCCACACGCTGGAAAGCTGGTCGGATGCGCAGACCGATACGGGCGTCGCCAGCATCGTGCAACCGCTGATCGATCCCTTGTACCAGGGCCGTTCCGCGCACGAACTGCTGGCACTGATGATGGGCGAGCCGGTACAGGATGGCCTGGCGATCGTGCAGGCGTATTGGCGTGCGCAGAACGCGTCGATGGCGTGGGCCGATAGCGTGCGCCGGGGCGTGATTGCGGGAAGCGGCAGCGGCGTCGCGCAGGTGAGCGTGCATGCCGACGCCGTGCATGGCTGGTCGCCGAGCGCGCCGCCAGGCGATGCGCTGGAGCTGGTGTTTCGTCCCGATCCCACCGTGTGGGATGGACGTTATGCGAACAACGGCTGGTTGCAGGAATTGCCCAAGCCGCCGACCCAGTTGACCTGGAGCAACGCGGCGCTGATCAGTCCGCAGTTGGCGAAGGAGCGCGGGCTCAGCAATGGCGACGTGGTGCAGCTGGCCTGCGCGGGACGGCAGGTGGAAGCGCCGGTGTGGATCACGCCGGGACAGGCCGCGCGCAGCGTCACCGTGCATCTGGGCTACGGGCGCAAGCAGGCCGGGCGCGTCGGCGACGATCTGGGTTTCGATGCCTATGCATTGCGCACCTCGTCCAACCCGTGGACGGCGCCGGGACTGACGCTGCAAAAAACCGGGCGCGTGGTGAAACTGGCCAGCACGCAAGCGCATTTCCAGATGGACGCGGGCCAGAAGCCGCCGGTGCGCAGCCTGACGCTGGCCGACTTCCAGCGCGATCCGCATGCGGCGGAAGCGGGCGACAAGACGCCGCTGTCGATCTACCCCGCGCAGCCGCAGGGCGAGTACGCCTGGGCGATGGCGATCGATCTCAACGCCTGCATCGGCTGCAAGGGCTGCACCATTGCCTGCCAGGCGGAAAACAATATTCCGGTGGTGGGCGCCGAGCAGGTGCTGCGCGAGCGCGAGATGCATTGGATCCGCGTGGACCGTTACTACTCCGGGCCGCCCGAGCAACCCACCGTGCACCACCAGCCGGTACCGTGCATGCAATGCGAGCATGCGCCGTGCGAACTGGTCTGCCCGGTCGGCGCCACCCTGCACGATGACGAAGGCTTGAACCTGCAGGTGTACAACCGTTGCGTCGGCACGCGCTGGTGTTCAAACAATTGCCCTTACAAGGTGCGCCGCTTCAATTTTTTGCAATTCAGCGACCTCACCACCGAAACGCTGAAGGGGCAGCGCAATCCGGAAGTGACGGTACGCAACCGCGGCGTGATGGAGAAATGCACCTACTGCATCCAGCGCATCGAACAGGCGCATATTGCCGCGGACCGCGAGCAGCGCCGGATCAAGGACGGCGAAATCGTCACTGCCTGCCAGGCGGCTTGTCCCACGCAGGCGATCACCTTCGGTGACTTGCGCGACCCGGGCAGTGCCGTGAACCGCGTGAAAGCATCCCCGCGCAACTACGCATTGCTGGAAGAACTCAATACGCGTCCACGCACCAGCTATCTCGCGCAACTGCGCAATCCGCATCCGGACCTGGAGGACGAAGCATGAGCACGCCCATCCGCCCGGACGAGCCAGTGCTGAAAGGACCGCAGACCTATACCAGCATTACCGAGAAGGTCGGTGCCATCGCCTTCCAGCCCAATGGGCTGCTGTGGTTCGTGGCGTTCGCAGGGTCGCTGCTGCTGACCTTGTTGTTCATGGCCGGCATCGGCGAACTGTTCACCAACGGCGTCGGCATCTGGGGCATCAACATTCCGGTCGCGTGGGGCTTTGCGCTGATCAACTACGTGTGGTGGATCGCCATCGGCATGGCCGGCACGTTCATTTCCGGCGCGCTGTACCTGACCCGGCAGAAGTGGCGCTCGTCGCTGAATCGCTATGCGGAGGCGATGACGGTGTTCGCGGTAGCGGTGTCGGGCCTGTTCCCGATCTTCCATCTGGGGCGGCCGTTCTTCTTCTACTGGGTGGCGTTCTACCCGAACCGCATGGCGCTGTGGCCGCAATGGCGCAGTTCGCTGGTGTGGGATTTCCTCGCCATCGTTGCCTACCTGCTGGTGTCGATCATGTTCTGGTACGTGGGCATGCTGCCGGACCTGGGCAGCTTGCGCGACCAGGCGCGCACGCGCGGCAAGCAGATTTTCTACGGGCTACTCGCGCTCGGCTGGCGCGGCGAGGCGCGGCATTGGAAGCGTTTCGAAACGCTGAACCTTTTGTTGGCAGGGCTGGCGGTGCCGCTGGTGTTTTCCGTGCACAGCATGGTGGCGCTGGATTTTTCCGAAGGCGCGGTGCCTGGCTGGCATTCCACCATGTTCCCGCCGTTCTTCGTGGCAGGTGCGTTTTTCTCCGGCTTTGCCATGGCATTGGTGCTGGGCATTCCCATGCGCCGCTGGTTGGGCCTGGGCGACATCATCACGCCCAGGCACTTGGACAATCTCGCCAAGATGATGCTCGCCGCGGGGCTGTTCGTGGCCTACAACTACGCCGTCGAGTTCTTCATGGCGTTCTACAGCGGTGATCCCTACGAGATAACGGAGGTCAAGGATCGGCTGGTGGGTCCCTATGCGTGGGTGTTCTGGACCGTGGTCTTCTGCAACGTCCTGACGCCGCAATGGCTGTGGTCGCCGCGCATCCGGCGCAACACGGTGGCGTTGTTCGTGATCTCCTTGCTGGTGTTGATCGGCATGTGGTTCGAGCGCTTCATGCTGATCATCAACAGCCTGTTCCGTCCCTACCTGCCATCGAGCTTCGGCATGTTCTATCCCACGGTATGGGATCTGATCTTCCTGTTCGGCTCGGTGGGCCTGTTCCTGTGGCTGTTCACGCTGTTCGTGCGCTGGCTGCCGATCGTGGCGACGTTCGAAATGCGCAAGCTGATCCACGAGCTGAAGGAGCCGGGCTGATGGCGAAGCAAGCGCAACGCTACGGCTGCATGGCGTTTTTCGAAACGCCGGAGTCGCTGGTGGATGCCGTGCGTGCGCTGCGCCAGGCCGGTTACGCCAGCATCGAGGCGTACACGCCGTTTCCGGTGGAGGCATTGGACGAGGCGCTGGGCCTTGCGCACACGGGCGTGCCCTTGGCGACCTTCGTCGGCGGCGCCATCGGTTTCGTCGGCATGCTGGTGATGCAATACATCGCCGCCGTGCTGGATTACCCGGAACGGGTGGGCGGACGTCCGTTTGCCAGCTGGCCGGCGTTCATTCCGGCGGCGCTGGAGATGACGTTTCTGCTGGCCGCCGCTGGCGGCGTGCTGGCGATGCTGGTGGGCAACCGGCTGCCGAAGTTCTATCACGCCGTATTCAATGTGGAGCGCTTCGAGCGCGTCAGCCAGGACCAGTTCGCGCTGGTGGTGCGGCTGGAGGAAGGAAACACCGCGCGCTTGCGCGAATTGCTGCAGGGCTTGCACGCGCTACAAGTGGACGAGGTGCCGGCATGAGGCGAAGCGGACTTGGCGCGCGTTTTCGCTATGTGCCGCTGCTCGGCGCGGCGTTGCTGCTTGGCGGCTGCGAGCGCGCCATGCACGACATGTACAGCCAACCCAAGTACAAGCCCGGTTCGCCCAGTCCCTTGTTCGCCGACGGCAACGCCGCAAGGCGTCCGCCCGAGGGCAGTATCCCGGCCGCGCAGGGCGAACTGGCCGGCCCCTCCAGCGGGCGCCTGGGTCGCACCGAAGCGGCACCGACCGCGTCTTCATCCGGCGGCAATCCGTATCCGGTCACGCTCGCGCAGCTGCAACGCGGACGCAACCGCTACGACATCTACTGCGCGCCTTGCCACGGCCTGACCGGCGCAGGCAACGGCATGATCGTGCAGCGCGGTTTTCCGCAACCCCTGCCGTACCTGGATGCGCGCCTGCTGCAGGCGTCGGATGCGGAGCTTGAGCGTTCCATCCGTAATGGCGATGGCGCGATGTATCCCTTCGCCGGACGCGTCGATGCGCAGGATCGCTGGGCGATCGTCGCCTACATCCGCGCGTTGCAGCTCAGCCAGCGCGTGCCGGCGGAGCGCCTGGCGCCGCAGGATCTGCACGCGCTTGGCGCAGGAGGCGCAAGCTCGCCATGACGCGCGCCAACGCATCCAGCCTGGTGGGAACCGTGGTCACCCTGGCGTTGCTGGTGGCGGGCTTTGTGTTTGCGGCCGGGCATATGCGCCATGCCTTGTTCATCTATCTCGCCAGCTGGTTGTTCGTGCTTGGCGTGGTCCTCGGCAGTATGACGCTGGTGATGATTCATGCCTTGACCGGCGGCGCCTGGGGTGAGCGGCTCGGGCCTGAGTGCCTGGCGGCGACGCGCTTGCTGCCGTACGCAGCCTTGGCCGTGATTCCGCTGCTGATCGGCATGCACCTGCTGTTTCCCTGGCTGCGGGCGGACCCGGTGGATGACCCTTACCTCACTCATCAGCGTTGGTATCTCAATGCACCCGGCCTGGTCGTGCGCACGGTGGTGGTGTTCGCAATCTGGGCGTGGATGGCTTACGGCGTGATGCGCGCTGCCGGCGACGGCCGAACGCTCCGGCCGCGTTTTGCAGCGGGCAGCCTGGTGGCCTTGCTGTTGACCATCACCTTGGCAGCGGTGGACTGGGTGATGTCGCTGGTGCCGCATTGGCATAGCACCGATATCGGCCTGCTGCTGTTTACCAGCCAGTTGCTGATCGCGTTTGCGCTGGCGGTGTTGATGCATCTGGCGCGCAATGCGCGCGCCAGTACGGCGCCGCCGCAGTTGTTGCGCGATTTCGGCAACCTGCTGCTGGTGATGGTGCTGGGTTGGGCGTACGTCAGTTTCATCGATTATCTCACCAGCTGGGTGGCGGACCTGCCGGCGGAAACGGCGTGGTACGCACCGCGCCTGCTGACCGGCTGGTGGTGGTTGGGGGTGACGGTGGCGTGCCTGGGCCTGGGCCTGCCGTTCTTCGCCTTGCTGTTGGGCAAGGTGAAAACTTCGCTGCGTGCGTTGTGCATCGTTGCGGTGGTCAGCCTGTTTGCGCAATGGCTCAACCTGATCTGGCTGGTGCTGCCCAGCGGCGCCATGCACGGCGTGACGTTGCGCTGGACCGATCCGCTGATCTGCTTCGGTTTGCTGGGATGCTGCGCCATGCGCTACCGCGCAGCGCTGCGGGCGGGGAGGGCGCGCGATGGGCAGGGCGCATGAACCGCATCGCATCGATGCGCCGACCCTGCACAAGCTGGGCGGGCTCTTCACGCTGCTGCTTATCCTGGTGCTGTGCGTGATGTACGTGCTATGGCAGCACGTGCACCCGTGGACGCTCAGCGCGCCGCCGCAGGTCGTGCCGCCGCCCCCACGCGTGCAGGCCGCTCCGCCGGTGGATCGCATGACGCAATACCGGTTGCAGGCACAACGCCTGAACACCTATGGCTGGAACGATGCCGCGCATCGCACCGCGCATGTTCCGATCGAACGCGCGATGGCTTTGCTGGTGCAGCAGCAGGCGGCAGCGCCGCCGCATGCAGACGGGAGTATGCCGCGATGATCGGACGCACCTGCCTGTTGCTGTTCCTGATGAGCCTGGCCTGCGTGGCCGCCGCGGCGCCGCCGCCTCCGCCGCATCTCACGCAGCGTGCCGATTTTCAGCAGAAACTGGGGGCGTCCTTGCCGACGACGACGCCATTCACCGACGCATCCGGCCGAACCGCCAGCCTGGCGCAATGGATGGATGGGCGCCCGACGCTGCTGATGCTCGGCTATTTCCGCTGCCCCAACCTATGCGACGTGGCGCAGCAGGGCATGGCGCATGCGCTTGCGCTATCGGGATTGACGCCCGGGCGTGACGTGAGCGTGCTGTTCGTCAGCATCGATCCGCGCGATACGCCGGCTGACGCGGCCCACAAGCAGCGGATGATTGCCGGCATGCACGGCGATGCGAACGCCACCACCTGGCATTTCCTGGTCGGCCGCAGGGCGTCCATCGATGCGCTGGCGGGGGCGATCGGCTATCACTATTTCTACGATGCGCGGCTGAATCAATACGCGCATCCGGCCGGGCTCGTGATCGCCACCGCGGACGGCCGCGTCAACCAGTATCTGATGGGCGTGAATTATGTGCCGCAGACCTTGCACCTGGCGGTGGTGGCGGCATCCCATCACACGCTCGGCAGCGTGGTCGATCAACTGGTGCTGTTGTGCTGCGGCTATGACCCCACCACTGGGCGCTACACGGTCACCATCACGCGCATCATGCAGGGGCTGGGCATCGGCTTCGTGGTGCTGTTGCTGGTGATGTTTTTGTTGCTGCGCCGACGGTCGGGAGCGTCGTCATGAGTATCCAGCTGCCAGAGGCCTCCAACTTCTCGGTGCCGATCGACCGCATGTTCGACGCCATGCTGGTGTTGTGCGGCAGCGTGGCGCTGGGCGTGTTCGTGGTGATGTTCTGGTTCTGCATCAAGTACCGGCACGGCAGCGACGCCAACCGCGAAGGGCGGCAGAGCACCAAGATGAGCCTGGAAATCGGCTGGACGCTGATTCCGTTCGTGCTGTTCGTGGGCATGTTCGCGTGGAGCATCAACCTGTGGACGCTGTTGCGCACGCCACCGGCCGGCGCCACGCCGATCTATGTCATTGCCAAGCAATGGATGTGGAAGGTGCAGCATGCCAACGGGCGGCGCGAGATCGACATGCTGCACGTGCCGCTGGGCGTGCCAGTGCGCCTGATCATGACCTCGCAGGACGTGATCCACAGTTTCTATGTGCCGGATTTCCGCGTGAAACAGGACGTGGTGCCGGGGCGCTACACCGCGCTGTGGTTCACCGCGACCAAGCTGGGCAGCTTTCCCTTGCTGTGCTCGGAGTATTGCGGCACCGACCACGCGGCGATGACCGGCACGGTCGAGGTGGTGTCACCCAGGGATTACCAGCGGTGGCTGCACGCGAGCACGGCGCTGCCGCCGGCAAAGCGGGGGCGGCAATTGTTTGTCCAGTTCGGTTGCAGCGGCTGCCACGATCCCGGCGCCGGCATCCATGCACCGGACCTGCACGGCCTGTACCGCAGCCGGGTGCAGCTGGCCGACGGTACCAGCGTCATCGCGGACGATCGCTATCTGCACGATTCCATCATGTTGCCGTCTACGCAGATCGTGGCGGGGTACACGCCGATCATGCCGACGTATCAGTCACGCATCGACGAAGAGGATGTGCTGGCCTTGCTCGCTTACATCAAGTCGTTGGGGGCGGAACCCTCGGCTGTTCAACATGGGGGTGCGCATGAATAGCGTTGGATATATCAGCGTGCAAACCGAGTGGCGCGTATCTCGACGCTTGCCACGATGCGCTCCCTCCCCTGCGACAGTAGGGGAGGGCTGGGGTGGGGTTGCCTGTGCTTTAGCGCGCAGCGAAATCGCCGCGATGATTTTTGATCGCAAGAGGCACATTGCAGCGATGTGTGGGTCGCCCAGCTCGCTGCGCTCGCGCCCCACCCTAACCCTCCCCTACTGGCGTAGGGGAGGGGACGCATCATGGCAACTGCGAGATACACGGCGCACTGTGCTTGAGTAAATGCCAATCGAGCGCGAATTCCCCTATCGACATGCCCGCCATCGGGAGAACGTCATGAACGCAACAGCCACCACTGCCGACATCGAATCGATGGGTTCGGGCTACCTGGTCGAAGGCGGGCGCACGCTGTGGTCGTGGCTGAGCACGCGCGACCACAAGCGCATCGCAATCCTGTACACCATCGCGATCACCACGTTCTTCTTCATGGGCGGCGCGGCGGCCACGCTGATCCGCCTGACATTGATTCACCCGGATGGCCGCCTGCTTTCGGCCGAAACGTACAACAAGACCTTCACCTTCCACGGCGTGGTGATGGTGTGGTTTTTCCTGATTCCGTCCATTCCCTCGACGATGGGCAATTTCCTGCTGCCCTTGATGATCGGCGCGCGCGACATGGCGTTTCCGCGCCTGAATCTGTTCAGCTGGTACCTGTACATGATCGGCGGCTTGTTCACCGCGGCCGCCTTGGTGTTCGGCGGCGTGGATACGGGTTGGACGTTCTACACGCCGTTCTCCACTATGTTCTCCAACTCTAATGTGATCCTGGTGGTGGTCGGCGTGTTCGTGGTCGGCTTCTCGACCATTCTCACCGGCCTGAACATGATCGTTACCACGCACACGATGCGCGCGCCGGGCATGCACTGGTACCGGATGCCCTTGTTCGTATGGGCGATGTACGCCACCAGCGTGGTGATGATGCTGGCCACGCCAGTGCTGGCGATGACGCTGTCGCTGATCGGACTGGAACGCCTGGCCGGCGTGGGCATTTTCGATCCGGCGCTCGGCGGTGATCCCATCCTGTTCCAGCATTTCTTCTGGTTCTATTCGCATCCGGCGGTATACATCATGATCCTGCCGGCGATGGGCGTGGTCAGCGAGCTGATCTGCAATGGCGTGCGGCGCCGGATCTTCGGCTACAAGTTCATGGCCTGGTCGATGTTCGGCATTGCCTTCATCGGATTCCTGGTGTGGGGGCACCACATGTTTGTGGCCGGGCAGTCGATGTATGCCGGCATCGTGTTTTCCATCCTCAGTTTCGTCGTGGCGGTGCCATCGGCGATCAAGGTATTCAACTGGCTTGCCACGCTGTAC
>NZ_DATJMN010000008.1:0-62080 GCF_035508675.1 Dyella sp. | reverse complement strand
GTGGACATGGACAGCATGGATGCCATCAATGGTTCGCAGTTGTTCGGCACTGCGCAAAGCATTGCTAGCGATCTGGGTGGCGGCGCTGCCGTGGATGCCGATGGCACGGTGACGCCACCGTCGTATGTGACGGGCACGCTGCTTGCCCACGACGTGGGCGACGCGCTCAGCAATGTCCTGACGGTGGTCAATAGCCAATTGGCTGACTCCGGCCTGGTGGATGCGGACACGGGCCAGGCGATCGCGGCAGTGACCTACGACGGTGCGTCGAAGAACCGCGTCACGTTGGGCGGTACGGATGCGACCTCGCCGGTGACGCTATCGAACGTGGCGCCGGGCGATCCGTCTTCCGGCAGCACGGAAGCGGTAAATGGTGCGCAGCTGTACGCAACGAATCAGGCGGTCAGTGATTTGACGGAGGCATTGAACGACGGCGGTGTGCTGGATCCGGCGACCGGCGAATCGCTGGCGGTGACCTATGCCGATGCCTCGAAGACCGATATCACGCTCGGTACAACGGGCACGCCGGTGACGATGGCGAACGTGAAAGCGGGAGCATTGACGGACACCAGCACGGATGCGGTGAATGGTTCGCAGTTGTTCACCGTCGATCAAGCGCTCAGCGATCTGAAGGACACGCTGGATAACAGCGGTGTGCTGGATCCGACGACTGGCGAATCGCTGGCGGTGACCTACGACGACACGTCGAAGACCGAGATCGTGCTGGGCAATGCGGGCACACCGGTGACGATGTCGAATGTAAAGGATGGCGAGGTATTGGCGGACAGCACGCAGGCGGTGAACGGTGGGCAGTTGTATGGAGTGGAACAGACCGTCAACGGCTTGAAGGATGCGTTGGACACGAGCGGGCTGATCGATCCGTCCACCGGCGAATCCCTGGCAGTCACTTACGACAGCGCGGCAAAGAGTGGTGTGACCTTGGGCGGAACGGGTGCACCGCCTGTGCCGTTGCACAACATGGACACGGGAGAGGCGGATAACGACGGCGTCAACGTGGCCCAATTGACGAGCGGATTGACCGACCTGAAGACCGAATTGACCAGCGGCGCGATCAATCTGAAATACATCAAGGTCAATGCGACCGGGACCCAGGCCAACGCGAACGGTACCAATGCCGTCTCCATCGGCTCGAACACCAGTGCCACGGCCGTTTTTTCGGTGGCCATCGGTACCGGTGCATCCGTCTCGGGCAACCGCTCGGTGGCCGTGGGCTACAACTCGGTGGCCGATGACGACGACGTATTCTCCGTAGGCTACGCCGGTTACGAACGCAGGATCATCAATGTTGCAGAGGGTGACGTTAGTCCGCTCAGCACGGATGCCGTCAACGGAGGCCAGTTGTTTGCCGTACGCAAGGCGCTGGATGCGCTTCGCGGCACGAACGGCGTGAAGAACGTGGAAGATGAGCCCCATGGCGCCATTGAAGGCCGCAGCGGCAAGAACGTAGCCTCGTTGAACGGCGGTGATCCGGAGGCGTTCACGGCGGCAGCGCTTGGGGTGTTCTCGTTTGCCAACGGCAGCAATGCGATGGCGATGGGCTTGGACAACGTGGCCGACGCGGATCATTCGGTGGCCATGGGCCGCAGGGCGCGGACGGGCGCGGATAACGACTATGCGGTGGCCATGGGCGCGGACGTCCAGACCAATGCGCCCCGTGCAGTGGCGCTTGGCACGCGGGTGCAGGCCAACGCCGAGCACGCGCTGGCCGTAGGCAGCCGCGATACTTGGGCGATCGGCAAGAGCTCCATTGCGATGGGCGAAGGCGTGAAGGTGCGCAGCGACAACAGCATTGCGATCGGACGTGCTGCGATGGTGACCGCGGATGCGATCGATGCGCTGGCGCTGGGAGCGGAGGCGAGTGTGGAGGCGGGGGCGATCGGCGGTGTTGCACTGGGTCACGGTGCGGTGGCGGACCGTGGCAACGCGATCTCCATCGGCGGCGGTTCGGTCGGCACGCGGCAGATCATCCATGTATCGAAGGGTACAGAACTGACTGACGCGGTGAACGTTGCTCAATTGAAGGAAGCGGTTGAGGGCATGATGGCCGAGATCCAACTGTTGCGTGGTCTGCTTGGTGCGCGTGCGTCCGGGGCGTGAAAAAAAACCCGGCGAAGGCCGGGCTTGAAGGAGCGAAACATATCTGGAAATACATTGAGACGTACATCGAAGCGGGCGGGGCGAAAGCCTCGCCCGCTTTTTCATCACCACTGGAATGAGGCGCCCACACCCACCGTGTTGCCATTGCTGGACAGGCCCACGCCTGCGCGTACCTTCCAGTTTTCACTGACCCGAGCCTCCCCGCCCAACGCGGCAGCGGTGTAACCTTTGTAGTTCGCGACACCGGCGCCGACCGACAAGGTCTTGCCCACATCGACGCCCGGAATCATCGTCAGCGCCGTGGCGGCCGCGATGCCGGAGTAAGCGCCGCGTGCGGTGTTGTCGAGTTGGCCTTGGAGTCCATCGATCTGCCCCTGCAGGCCATCGATGCGCCGGTCGAGCTGATTCACCGCACCTTCGACGCCGCGAACTTGCTGGCCGCCAACCGTGTAAGTCGGTGTCGAGATCGTGCCATCGTCATTGAGCTTGGCGCCACCGCCCAGAGCATCGGCGGTACTTTGTGCGGTCGCGGCCAGCTGCGAGCCGTTGACGGCGTCCTGGCTCGACGGATTCACCGCGCCGTCGCCGACGTTGACGATCTTCTCGCCTTGCGCATCTTGGTTCCAACTGCCGCCGTTGCCACCGCCACCACCGCCGTTACCACCACCGTTCTCGATGTTCGTGACACGGTCGCCGATGTTGGTGACGGTCTGGTTCAAGTTGTCGACCTGGCCTTGCAGGTTGCTGAGCTGGCCGAAGTTGACGGCGTCGTATTGATTTTTGCCGTCGGCCACGTTGGTCAGGATGACCGGTGCCGAAGCGTTGCCACCCAGCGTCACCGAACCGTAGTTCGCCGAGCCGTCCGAATTCAGGTCGTATCTCACCGCGAGCGAATCGGTGGCACCACCCGCCGCGGCCGCCTGAATGGCCTGCTCGACCGTGGAGTAACGGTTGCCTTGAACCAGGAACGACGGCTGCGTGATACTGCCGTCCGGCGCTACGCCGGCACCTGCACCCAATGCATCCGTCACACCTTTGAGCTGGCTCACGTTCACTGCATCTGTAAGTTGCGTGCCGGCCGCTACGTTGACGATCTGGCGCTCCGCACCAGCGTAACCAACGGACAGCGCATTCGCGCGGTCGGCGATGGAGCCTGCACCCAAAGCTATGCTGCCATAGGCACTCGCAACGACGTTGGCATTTGAACCCAATGCCATCGCATTGGTAGCGCTCACGCCAACGGTCGCGCTGGTGCCCATGGCGATCGAATTGTCGGCGCGGCTGTTCACTCTGGCGCCATCACCCATCGCGATCGAGCTCTTGCTTAGTGCCTGGGTGTTGTTGTTGCCGACGGCAAGCGCGTTATCTGCGTATGCCCTTACGTTCGCACCCAGTGCTATGGCTTGCGTACCCCTGGTGGAAGCATTTGAGCCAACTGCTACTGAATATGGCTGATCTGCCCCGGTCTGAGCCCGGTTGCCGAGTGCGACGGAGTTGTCCGATGCGGCGACGCTTTGGATGCCGACCGCGACGGCGTTGCCGCCGCTGGCATTGGAGCTCACGCCCATGGCAAGTGCAGTCATCGTGGACGGATCTGCACCGTTCAAGGAGGCATTGTTGGGGCCATGCAAACCTTCCACAGCGAACTGCGGATCCGACACTTCCATGACGCCCATGCTGCTGCGCTGAGTCGCGCCCATCGTTAACAGGGAGGGAGTTGTGGACGACGAGCTACTGCTAGTGCTGCTGTCGGTGCTGGTTGTCTCTTCAGCAGCCGGTACGTTGAAGTCATCTGCAACCAGCGTGTTCTGCGCATCCGTGCCGACCGCCATTGCAGAGCCTATCATGATGGCTTCAGCCAGGGCTGCTGCGATCAAGCTGCGAACAAGCGTGCCCTTCTTCGGATTTTGCTCAGTGCGATTTGCCATGTTCATGGCGTGGTCCTCATCGGATCGTTAGGTGATGAGGAATGGTAGAAATCGCGAGTATTTGGATCAGTCAGCCTGGACTGATTCACAAAGGGCTAGTAGTAGTCCTGGTCCGAATTTGTCCGACGTCCCTCAGTTTGCTGAACAGCAGTGCGTTGTTTATTCAGCGAGAGTCCCTTCCGGATTTGCTCTGGGAAGGGACACAACAGATGGACGACTTAGTGCTTCTCGCCTTCATGCTGCACGTTGACCATCCATGGCACGCCGAACTTGTCCACCAGCATGCCGAAGCCCTCGGTCCAGAAGGTTTTCTGGAACGGCATGGTGATCTGGCCGCCTTGTGCGAGTGCGTTGAAATACGTTTCACCTGATGCGACGTCGTTAGCGGTCACCGAAAGGCTGAAGCCTGAGTGCGCTACTTTTTGCTTGCCGCCCTGGCCGTCAGACATCAGCAGATGCGTGCTGCCGATGATCAGCGCGGCATGCATGACTTTATCGGCGGACTCGGGAGGTATCTGATAGTCGTCGCTGGGAGGCGCCTCTTTGAACCGCATTTTCATGAGTTCCCGTGCGCCGAGTGCGTCGCGATAGAACGCGATGGCTTCCTCGCAGCGGCCGTCGAAGTACAGATAAGGCTGGATTTCCATACGCGTGACTCCGTGGGTAGGAGGGGTGTTCGTGGGGTGGAACAGCGGGATTCTAGTGAACCAGAATCGCACGCGATATGTGACAGATATGCAACCCAGAAAGGAGCGACGGGGATGGCAGCCCTAGCCAACCCCCAGCGTCACGGTAATGCATGGCAAGGTTGGAGTTCGCGTTCGCTCACCCCAGCCTACGCGGCTTCACCGGAATGACCGCAAGTTTATTGCGACGCAGCGTCCCGCAGCGCCAGCGGCAGCGGCACGGATTTACCGGTGGCCGGATCCATCCACACCATCACTACATGACCATCGCAATACAGCTTGCTGCTGTCGGTTGCATCGACGATGCGATGCGCGACGGTCATGGAACTGTTGCCCAGTCGCGCGCAGTACAGCTCGATGTGCACTTCACCGGGCCATTCGATCGGCAAGCGATAGTTGAGCGTACTGGCTGCCATCACCGGCATCGCATGGTCATCGGACCATGAGCCCGGAAGCCGTTGCAGCCACTGCACACGCGCCTCTTCCAGATAGGTGAGGTAGGTCGAGTTGTTGACGTGATTGAAGGCGTCAAGATCGCGCCAGCGTATGCTGATGGCGGCCGTGTACAGCGGTGTTTGTGTGGAAGAAGAATCGTTCGTCATGAAGCTACTTTGCGCTTGGGTTTGGCTTTGCCGTTGTCGCTCACGATCTTGGGGCGCGCCGCTTTCGCAGGCTTGAGATGCGAGGCGAGGAAGCGGCCGGTGTGCGAGCCCACTGTGGCGGCAACCGTTTCCGGGGTTCCGGTGACGAGAATGCGTCCGCCGCCCGAGCCACCTTCCGGTCCGAGGTCGACGATCCAGTCGGCTGTCTTGATCACGTCGAGGTTGTGCTCGATCACCACCACCGTATTGCCTTGATCGGCGAGTTGATGCAGCACGTCGAGCAGTTGCTCGATGTCGTGGAAGTGCAAGCCGGTAGTGGGTTCGTCGAGGATGTACAGCGTGCGACCGGTTTCGCGTTTGGACAATTCCTTCGACAGTTTTACGCGCTGCGCTTCGCCGCCGGACAACGTGGTCGCGCTCTGGCCGAGCTTGATGTAATCCAGGCCCACCGCGCGCAGCGTATCGAGCTTGCGCGCGATCACCGGCACGTTCTCGAACAGCTTGGCGGCATCTTCCACCGTCATGTCGAGCACATCGGCAATCGTGTGGCCCTTGTAGAGGATCTCCAGCGTCTCGCGGTTGTAGCGTTTGCCGTGGCAGACGTCGCAAGGCACGTACACGTCGGGCAGGAAGTGCATTTCCACCTTGATCATGCCGTCGCCTTCGCAGGCTTCGCAGCGTCCGCCGCGCACGTTGAAGCTGAAACGTCCGGGCGTGTAGCCACGTGAGCGTGCTTCCGGCACTTGGGCGAACAGTTCGCGCAGCGGCGTGAACAGGCCGGTGTACGTCGCCGGATTCGAGCGCGGGGTGCGGCCGATCGGCGACTGGTCGATGTCCACGACTTTATCGAACAGTTCCAAGCCTTCCACCGACTTGTACGGTGCGGGCTGAATGCTTGAGCCATTCAATTCGGCCGCGGCAAGCGCGAACAGCGTGTCATTGATCAAGGTGGATTTGCCGGAGCCGGAAACACCTGTGACGCAGGTGAACAGGCCGGCCGGAATGGCGAGGTCCACATTCTTCAGGTTGTTGCCGGTGGCGCCACGCAGATGCAGCCAGGAATCCTTGTCGAGCTGTTCGCGGCGTTCTTCGGGTATTTTGATTTCGCGTTTGCCGGACAAGTATTGGCCAGTGACCGAGCGCGGCGAAGCGAGAATGTCCTTCAGCGTGCCCTGCGCAACTACTTCACCGCCATGCACGCCCGCACCGGGGCCGATGTCCAGCACGTAATCGGCGGCGCGAATCGCATCCTCGTCGTGTTCGACCACGATTACCGTGTTGCCCAGGTCGCGCAGCCGCGTGAGCGTGCCGAGCAGGCGCTCGTTGTCGCGCTGATGCAGGCCGATCGAAGGTTCGTCCAGCACGTACATCACGCCGACCAGGCCGGCGCCAATTTGCGAGGCGAGACGAATACGCTGTGCTTCACCGCCCGATAGCGTATCGGCCTGGCGATCCAGGGTGAGGTAGTTCAGGCCCACGTCGTTGAGGAAACTCAGGCGCTCGCGGATTTCCTTGACGATCTTCACCGCGATCTCGCCGCGCCAACCGGTGAGCTTGAGTGTTTCGAAGAAGGCAAGCGCATCGTCGATGGAGCGCGCCGTCAGCACAGGCAGCGCCTGGTCGGCCACGAATACGTTGCGTGCCGAGCGGTTCAAGCGTTGGCCGCCGCATTCGGGGCACGGATGGTCGCTGATGTATTTCGCCAGCTCTTCGCGCACGGCTGGCGATTCGGTTTCTTTGTAGCGGCGTTCCAGGTTTGGCAGGATGCCTTCGAACGCGTGCTCGCGCGTGACCTTGCCGCCGCGCTCGGTCAGGTAGCGGAACTGGATCTTCTCCTTGCCGCTGCCGTACAACACGGCTTGCTGCACGGTCTTGGGCAGCTTTTGCCACGGCGTTTCCACATCGAAGCCGTAATGCTTGGCGAGCGACAGGATCAGCTGGAAATAATGCGCGTTGCGGCGATCCCAGCCGCGGACCGCGCCGGCTGCCAGCGACAGCTCCGGGTGATGCACCACGCGCTCGGGCGAGAACACCTGGGTGACGCCCAGGCCGTCGCAGGTGGGGCAGGCGCCCACCGGCGAGTTGAAGGAAAACAAGCGCGGTTCCAGTTCCGGCAGCGAGTAGTCGCATACCGGGCAGGAATAGCGCGAGGAATACAACTGCTCGCTCGCCTTCGGGTCGTCCATGTCGACCACGATCGCCAGGCCGTCGCCGAGCCTCAGCGCCGTCTCGAAGGATTCGGCCAGGCGCTGCTTGATGTCCTCGCGCGGGCGGAAGCGGTCGATCACTGCTTCAATGGTGTGCTTCTGGCGCAGGGTAAGCGGCGGCACGGCGTCCAGGTCGTATACGACGCCGTCCACACGCGCACGTACGAAACCTTGGGCACGCAACTGCTCGAACACCTGCACGTGCTCGCCCTTGCGCTCGCGAATCACCGGCGCCAGCAGCATGAAGCGTTTTTCCGGGTCCATCGCCAGGGTGGTATCCACCATCTGGCTCACCGTCTGCGCCTCCAGCGCAATGCCGTGGTCCGGGCAGCGCGGCGTGCCCACGCGGGCGTAGAGCAAGCGCAGGTAGTCGTACACCTCGGTGATGGTGCCCACGGTGGAGCGCGGGTTGTGCGAGGTGGATTTCTGCTCGATCGAGATCGCCGGCGACAGCCCCTCGATGTGGTCCACGTCGGGCTTTTCCATCATCGAAAGAAATTGCCGCGCATAGGCCGACAGCGATTCGACATAGCGCCGCTGGCCCTCGGCATAGATGGTGTCGAACGCCAGCGAGGACTTGCCCGACCCGGACAGTCCGGTGATCACGATCAGCCGGTCACGCGGCAGGTCCAGATCGATGTTCTTGAGGTTGTGCGTGCGCGCGCCGCGGATGCGTATGGTGTCCATCACGCCTGACTATTTGGGGGACCTCGCACTATAACAAGTGGCCGTAGCGGGGCCGCATGCGAGGGGCACAAGCCTGCTGACAGCGTTATGTCAGCAGGCCGGCTAGGCAGCAGCCAGACAGGCGACTATGCTCGCCCGCTACATTCCCGGGTGGCTTGAAGCGGAGGCTGTATATGGCTGGCAAGTGGATGACGGGCTTGGGGTTGTGCGCAGCGCTGGCGGCCGGTCCCGCCCTGGCGGCCCAGCCCTCCGAGGCGCAGGTGCGGGAACTGATGCAGGCGATGAATGCGTCCAGCCAGTTCGCCGCCATGAACGAGCAGATGGCCGAGGTAATGGGGCAGCAACTGCCCTGCGTACCGACCGACTACTGGAAGAGCTATATCGACAAGACCGGGACGGAGCAGCTGATCACCGCCATGATCCCGGCCTATCAGCACCATTTCACCGCCGACGAGGTGGAGGGCCTGATCAAGTTCTACAAATCCCCGCTGGGCGAGAAACTGGTGGCCCAGATGCCAGCCACCCTGGCCGAGGCGGCCCAGAGCGGCCAGCAATGGAGCCGGCAGCGTACCGCGGACATGTTTTCCGACCTGCAGAAGCAGGGCAAGCTGGGCGCGGACGGCCGCTGCCCCGCCACCGGCGGCGGCCATGGGAGCTAGGGATGCTCTGTTTAATCCACCGCAAGCCGCAGCGACCCTGTGAGTCCGCATAGCTTCGGTCCATCGCCTCGACGGACAGCCAGTCTGCCTTCACCGATGGCCCTGTGCCCTGCGAACTCACAGGGCCGCTGCGGCCTACGCTGAATTAAACAGAGCATCCCTAGGGGTCTGGTCAGTGATTGACCAGTAAATGGCCGCGTCGCTATAATCCGCAGTTCGCTACGCCCGTAATGGACGCGGCGAACCCAAGAGAATAACGACAGAAGGGCCATTCCCATGAGTTATGCAGTCATCAAGACCGGCGGCAAGCAATACCGCGTCCAGCAGGGCGACGTCCTGCGCGTGGAGCTCCTGAACGCCGAAGAAGGCGCCAGCGTGAATTTCGACCAGGTGCTGCTGGTCGGTTCCGGTGAGACCATCACCGTCGGTGCCCCGACCGTTTCCGGCGCCACCGTTTCCGCTACCGTGCGCAAGCATGGCCGCGCCGACAAGGTCCGCATCATCAAGTTCCGCCGCCGCAAGCACCACAAGAAGCAGCAGGGACATCGTCAGCATTTCACCGAAGTCGAGATCACGGGCATCAACGCCTGATCCGCCAATTCTGGAGTAATCAGTCATGGCACATAAAAAAGGCGTAGGTTCATCCCGCAACGGTCGCGATTCGAACCCGAAATACCTCGGCGTGAAGATCTATGGCGGCCAGGCCATCGAGGCCGGCAACATCATCGTCCGCCAGCGCGGCACCCAGTTCCATCCCGGCACCGGCGTTGGCCTGGGCCGTGACCACACGCTGTATGCGCTGGTCGACGGTAAGGTGGAGTTCAAGGTCCGCGGCGAGAACAATCGCAGGTATGTCAACGTCATCAAGGGCTAATGGGTCCTGATGATGCAGCGAAAGCCCCGCTTTGGCGGGGCTTTTGTTTTTTGGTCGTAAATCGTCAATCGGGAATCGTCACTCGTTAACGCCGACCCCCAACGTACGATTTACGATTCCCCACTTACGATTCCCGGCACTTAACCCATGAAATTCGTCGACGAAGCGATCATCAAAGTCCACGCCGGAGACGGCGGCAACGGCTGCGTCAGCTTCCGTCGCGAAAAATTCATCCCGTTCGGCGGCCCGAACGGCGGCGACGGCGGTTCCGGCGGTTCGGTGTGGCTGGTGGCCGACGAAGGCCTGAACACCCTGATCGATTTCCGTCATCAGCGCAGTTTCAAGGCGCAGCGTGGCGAGAACGGCATGGGCAGCGACATGTATGGCAAGGGCGGTGACGACACCACGATCCGCGTGCCGGTCGGCACCGTCGTCACCAATGTCGACACCGACGAAATCATCGGCGACCTCACCGCACACGGCCAACGTTTGCTGGTCGCGCAGGGCGGCAAGGGCGGTCTGGGCAATATCCACTTCAAGAGCTCGGTAAACCGCGCCCCGCGCAAGTCCACGCCGGGCACGCCCGGCGAAGTGCGCGAGCTGAAGCTGGAACTGAAGCTGCTGGCGGACGTGGGCCTGCTTGGTTTCCCCAATGCAGGCAAGTCCACCTTCATACGCGCCGTTTCCGCCGCCACCCCGCGCGTGGCCGACTATCCCTTCACCACCTTGCACCCGAATCTGGGTGTGGTCAGCCTTGGCACCGACCAGAGCTTCGTGATTGCCGACATCCCCGGTCTGATCGAAGGCGCCGCGGAAGGCGCTGGCCTTGGTATCCAGTTCCTGCGCCACGTGGCGCGCACGCGGCTGCTGCTGCAGATCGTGGACATCGCGCCGATCGACGGTTCCGATGTGGTCGAGCAAGTGCACGCCATCGAGCACGAACTGGAGAAGTTCGACCCCGAACTGCTGCAGCGCCCACGCTGGCTGGTGCTCAACAAGGCGGACGTGCTGCCGCAAGACGAGCGCCAGGCCGTGGCCGAGGACATCATCAAACGCCTGGCCTGGACGCAACCGTGGTTCCTGGTGTCGGCCATTGCGCGCGAGAACACCATGGCCGTATGCCAGCAAGTGCAGCGCTTCTTCGAGGCGCAGCATCAGGCGCACGAGGGGCGCACTGATATGCTGCCTGGCGATGTGCGCTTGCGCGGGGAGTCTTGAGCGCTACTCCCTCTCCCCTCCGGGGGAGGGCTGGGGTGAAGGGCGAACCTTGCGGTAAACGTTATAGATACGGTTCTTTGGAAGAGCAGCAAAATAACAAGCCGATGATGGAGTCTATGGCGAGCGTGGCCCCTCACCCCGGCCCTCTCCCCGCAGCGGAGAGGGAGAAAGAACAATGAAACTCCAAGCCCGCATCGCCACCTATCGGCGGCTGCGCGAAGAGCCACTCTGGCGCCTGCTTGCCGCCGATCACGCTCCCGAAATCATCGGCCTGCTGCAAACCCTGCTGCTGGATGGCGAGCGCAAGCTCAGCGCCTCCATCCTGTTCGAGCGCCTGCAGCATCATCTCGACGCCATCAACACCTCCGACCTGCCGCGCGAGCTGCCCCGCACCGCGCAGGCCTACGTGGCGGACTGGCTGGCGAAAGGCTTCCTGGAGCGCCGCCTGCCCGAAGGCGCTAGTGAAGAGGAATACGAACTCTCCGCGCAAACCGCGCAGGCGATCCGCTTCGTCAGCAGCCTGGATACGCCGCGCCTCGCCGCCACTGAAAGCCGCCTGTCGCTGGTGATCCAGCAACTGGTGCGCCTGGCCGAGCAGACCGAAACCGATCCCACCGCACGCCTGCAAGCGCTGTATGCGGAACGCGACCGCCTGGATGCGGAGATTGCGCGCGTCAGCACCGGCAAAGTCGCCGCCCTGGATGGCAAGCGCGCGCTGGAACGCGCACGCGAAGTGATCCAGCTGGCCGACGAACTGGCCGAAGACTTCCGCCGCGTGCGCGAGGACTTCGAACATCTCAACCGCGAATTCCGCGAACGCATCATCGACGACGAAGGCGAGCGCGGCGACGTGCTCGACCGCCTGTTCGAAGGCGTCGACGTGATCGCCGAAAGCGAGGCCGGCCGTAGCTTCAACGCGTTCTGGGCGCTGCTCAACGATGTAGAACAAAGCGCACAGCTTGATGCTGCGCTGGAAAGCGTACTGTCGCGGGGCTTCGCCAAAAAGCTGCAACGGCACGAACGCCAATTCCTGCGCGGCCTCACCGGCGTGATGCTGGAGCGTGGCGGCCACGTGCACGAGGTATTGCAGCAATTCGCGCGCAGCCTGCGCGGCTTCGTGCAAAGCCGTGGCTATCTGGAACAGCGCCGCTTGAACCAATTGCTGAAACAGGCGCAAGCCGAAGCCCTGCAACTGCGCGATTCGGTCAGCGTGCGCCAACGCACGCCATATACGCTGCAGCTCACCACCAGCCGCCTGCGCTCGCTCTCGCAATGGCGCCTGCACGATCCCCGCAACACCCAGGTGGACGGCAGCATCGTACGCAGCGAGGGCGCGGCGATTTCACTGGATAGCGTGGGCGAACTGGTCGCGCAATCGGAAATCGACTTCCGCAGCCTGCGTCGCGACTTGCACGAACTGCTGGCCGACCACGCCCAGCTTTCCATCGGCCAGGTGCTGGACCGCCGCCCCGCCGAGCAGGGCCTCGGCAGCGTGGTGGGCTACCTCTCGCTGGCGACGCGGCACGGCGTGCTGGCCAAAGATCAGCACGAGGCGGTGAGCTGGAAAGGCGGCGATGGCCAATGGCGCCACGCGCGCATTCCTTTGGTGTGGTTTCTGAAAGAGAAACGTCATGAACTTGCTTGAAGACGAACCCATTGCCATCGAGCCGGAGCCCAAGCCAGCTCGCAACGATAGCCTGTTCGACGGCGACACCGGCACGCTGCCGCTGGATGCGCGCCGCGCGCTTTGCCAACTGTTGAGCGGGCCGAGCATCGACGCAGGGCGGCATAGCCAGTTATGGCCTGCGGTGTTGCGTTTCGAAGCACAACTGCGCGCGCGTCTCAACGATTTGTTTCTGGAGCTGGTGATCGACCGCGACGCGGGCGTGGCCTTTACCCGCCAGGCCGACACAGGCGAGCTGGAGACGCCGGTGCTACTGCGTTCGTCACCACTCACTTTCATCGATTCGGTGCTGCTGCTGTATCTGCGCCAGCAATTGGCCGAAGCGGATGCGCAAGGCCATCGCGCCGTCGTGGAAGAAAGCGTGCTGGTCGACGCCTTGTCCGTGTATGAGAAGAATCTTTCCACCGACCGCGCCGGCTTCAACAAGCGCGTGGCCGCGTCGATCGCCAAGATGAAGGAAAACCACGTGCTGGAAAAACTGCGTGGCAGCGAGGATCGCTACGAAGTGTCGCCGGCCTTGAAGTTGTTGTTCTCGGCCGAGGACGTGCAATCGCTGGCGCAGATCTATCGCCAGTTGCGCGAAGCCGACGAGAACATGGAGGAGGGCGCGAATGAGCGCTAAGCCCAAGGCCGTGCGCAAGCCGGCAAAACAGGACACGACGCCGTCCTTGTTTGTGTCTGACCTGCCTGATCCGCGCGACGAACAGTTCCGCATGCGCCGCCTGCAGGTGCTCAACTGGGGCACCTTCAGCGGCTTGGTCGACATTCCCATCGCCGAACGTGGTTTTCTGTTCGTGGGCCGTTCCGGTTCCGGCAAGTCCACGCTGCTCGACGCGATGTCGGCCTTGCTGGTGCCGCCCAATCTGGTCGACTTTAACGCCGCCGCACGCGAAGCCGAACGCAGTGGCCGCGACCGCAGCCTGGTTTCCTACGTGCGCGGCGCCTGGGCCGATCAGCACGATGGCGAATCCGGCGAAATCGCCACGCAGTATCTGCGCAAGGGCAGCACCTGGTCCGCGCTGGTGCTGGAATACCGCAATGCACAGGATGAAACGGTAAGCCTGATCCGCCTGTTCTGGGTGGCCGGCAACAGTTCGGCCTCGGCGGACGTAAAGAAGCACTACATGGTGTGCGAGCGCGCGTTCGATGTCGCGACCGAACTGCAAGGCTTCGATCTGGATTTGCGCAGGCTCAAGGCGCGCCTCGGCGATGACGTGCATCACTTCGATACCTTCGCCGGTTACGCCGAACGCTTCCGGCGCCTGCTCGGCATCCAGAACGAGATGGCGCTGAAGCTACTGCACAAGACGCAGTCGGCCAAGAACCTGGGCGATCTCAATTCCTTCCTGCGCGGCTTCATGCTGGACGAGCCGGAAACCTTCGGTGCCGCCAGTCGCCTGGTCACCGATTTTGGCGAACTGGATGCCGCGCACAAGGCGGTGGTGATCGCACGCGAACAGGTCGATACGCTGGTGCCTGCACGCACGGCACACGAAACGCTTTTGACGCTGCGCCGTGACATCAGCAACCTGCGTGAATTGCATCTGTGCGTGGACACCTGGCGCGAGCAGCGTCGCCTGGTGCTGCTGGATGAAAAACTGGCCGAACTGCAGGTGCGCGACAAGGCCCTGGAAGGCGAAATCGCGCAGCGCCGGCAAACGCTGGAGAACCATGACCGCCGCCTGGCCGATCTGGAACAGCAGCGCCGCGAACAAGGCGGCGATCTGATCGATCAGCTCGAACGCGAACACGAACAGGTTTCCCGCGAGCGCGACGAGCGCATGAAGCGCCGCGACAAAGCGGAAAAAGCCTGCGACGAATTGAGTTGGAGCATACCTTCCACCGCGCAAGGCTTCGCCGAGATCGTCGGCCGCTCGCGCGAGTTGCTGGATGGCGCGCGCGATCGTGCCGCGGCCCTGGAAGAACAGATGGACGCGCTCAAGCGCGAGCGTGATCAAGCCAGTCAGCGCTTTACCACCGTACGCGCGGAAATCGATGCGCTCAAGCGCAATCCGTCCAATATCCCGGCGCCGATCCAGGCGATGCGCGCACGCTTGTGCAGCGAGCTGGGCTGGTCCGAAAACAGCTTGCCATTCGTAGGCGAGCTGCTGCAGGTCAAGACCGAGCATGCGGCATGGCGTGGCGCCATCGAGCGCGTGCTGCATGGCTTTGCGCTGTCGCTGCTGGTGGATGAGCGCCAGTACGCGGAAGTCTCCGCCTGGGTCAACAAGACGCACCTGGGCGGCAAGCTGGTGTATTACCGCGTGGGTCGTGCCGATGCGTTTGGCAGCCGCACGCTGGAATCCCGTTCGCTGGTGCATCGTTTGGACATTCGCGACCACGCACACCGCGACTGGCTTTCCCATGAGTTGGCGCGGCGCTTCGATTACACCTGCGTGGATTCGGCCGCCGCCTTGCGCCACGCCGAGCGCGCGCTGACCCGCGAAGGGCAGGTGAAACATCCCGGCGACCGCTACGAGAAAGACGACCGCCGCGCGGTGGACGATCGCCGCAACTGGGTACTCGGCTTCGACAACCGCGACAAGCTTGGCTTGTTCGAGCGGGAAGGGCAGGAGCTGGCGCAGGCCATCGCGCAAAGCGCCGCCGCACTGGACAAGCTGAAGGCCGAGCGTGACGCCGATGGCGACCGCCGGCTCGCCGCCGCCGCGCTGGCCAACCTGGAATGGGAAGAGATCGACGTCGCACCCAAGCTGCGCCGTCTGGGCGATATCGAAGACCAGCTCAAGCAATTGCGCGCCGGTGACGCCACGCTGCAGCAGATCATGCAGCAGCTCGACAATGAACGGATTGCGCGCGCTCGTGCCGCCAAGACCTTAGAAGATGCGGCCGCCGAGCGCCTTTCGCTGGGCCGCGATCGCAACGATGCCAGCAGGCGACGCGAATCCTGTTTGCAGTTGGCGAATGCCATGTCGCTTTCGTCGGCACAGTCGGTGGCACTGGCCGCGCGCTTGCCGGAGCATGCCCCGCTCACGCTGGACAATCTCGATCGCCAGATCAACCAGGTAAAAGACGGCTTGAATGACGCGCTCGCCGAGCATGCCGCGCGCGACAACGCCTTGGTCCAGGACATCGAGGAATGCTTCCGCAGCTTCTGCCGCAAGTGGCCGCAGGACAGTGCCGATTTCACGCCGAATATGGATTCGGTGGAAGGCTTTCTTTCTCGTTTGCGTCGTCTGGAACTGGACGGCCTGCCCAAGCACGAAGCACGCTTCTTCGAGCTGTTGCAAAGCCAGAGCAAGCAGAACCTGCTGGTGCTGCAGAAACACATGACCGAGGCGCGCAAGTCGATCGGTCAGCGCATGGACGAGGTGAACGAAAGCCTGGAGCGCGTGCCGTTCAACCGCGGCACCATCCTGCAGATCGAGCTGACCGATCGCGGCCTGCCGGAAGTGAAGGAATTCCAGCTGCAGTTGCGTGATGTGTTGTCGCATCACCAGACCGAAGACCGCGAGCGTGCCGAAGCCCAGTTCGCGGTGCTGCGCCAGCTGGTGGCAAAGCTGGCCGCCGACGATCCAGAGCACAAGCGTTGGCGCGAACATGTACTGGATGTGCGCCAGCACGTGGAATTCGTTGGCGTGGAGAAAGATGCCAATACGCTGGACACGGTCGAGGTGTATCGCAGCGGTGCCGGCAAGTCCGGCGGCCAGCGGCAGAAGCTGGCGACGACTTGTCTTGCCGCGGCATTGCGCTACCAGCTCGGCGGTGACGACGGCCACCTGCCGCGCTATGCGCCGGTGGTGCTGGACGAAGCCTTCGACAAAGCCGACAACGAGTTCACCGCGTTGGCGATGAACATCTTCGAGAACTTCGGCTTCCAGATGGTGGTGGCCACGCCACTGAAATCGGTGATGACGCTGGAGCCGTTCATCGGCGGCGCGTGCTTCGTCGACATCACCGGCCGCCATGATTCGGGCGTGCTGCTGATCGAATACGACGACAACAACAAGCGACTGGCGTTGCCGGAGAAAGCGCGCCAGGCGCAGGCCGATGCGGACGCCTGAGGAACTGCGCAAGCGGCTGGAAGCCCGCTGGAAGAACCAGCGGCGCAACTGGTTGCTGGGGCAGGGCGAGTGGCCATTGCCGTTCGGCACCGAGCCGCCGACGGAGGCGGACGTGCTGGCGGATTGGACGCGCTTCGATCGCTGGCTGGCGCAGTGGCGTGAGGTTTCGCATGCAAGTCGCGGTGTGGTGCGTTATGAAACACGCATTTGGCCGCGCGTCGGCGAACAGCATGTCCCCTGTGCTTGGCAGTTCGACAGTCCTGACGCCGCCGCGGCAGAGCTTGGGCAAGCAGTGCGCTGGTCACAGGCGAAGCGGCGCTTCGATGAGCTGGCGACATGGGCAAGCAGCGAATCGTGGCGAATGGAACTGTCGCGTCATTTCGATGTGCTGGCTGACTTCAGTGATGCGGAGTTCAAGCGTCTGTGCAAGGTGGTGATCTGGTTGCGCGAGCATCCTTGCGCGCATCTCTATCCGCGCCAGCTGCCGGTTCCCGGCATCGACAGCAAATGGGTGGAATCGCGGCGTGCCGTGGTTGCTTGCTGGGTCGCCGCGTTGCGCGGCATGTCCGCTACCGGTGATTTCTTCACCGTCACTGGTTTGCGCGCCGCGCCCGATCGTCTGCGCATGCGTTTGCTCGACAAGCAGCTCAGTGCGCAGCTTGGCGGGCTATCCGATATCGAAGCGCCAGCCGGCGAGTTCGTGGATTTGAATCTGCCAGCCCAGCGCGTGTTGATCGTCGAAAATCTCGTCACCGGCCTTGCCTGCGAAGCGCTGCCCGGCACGGTGGTATTCATGCGTCGCGGTTACGCCGTGGAGGCCCTGGCGAAACTTCCGTGGCTGACGGCGCTACCAGTGTTTTACTGGGGTGATATCGACACGCATGGCTTGGCCATTCTCAATCGTTTGCGTGCATACCTTCCGCAGACACGTTCCTTGATGATGGACGAGTCGACGTTGCTCGCCTTCAAGGTGTTGTGGGGCAGGGAGGAGGCACAGCATGCGGCCGTCATGCTACCCAACCTCAACGATGCTGAGCAGCTTCTCTACCACGCACTGCGCGAAGGCGAGTATCGCCAGGTGCGCTTGGAGCAGGAGCGCATCGCTTGGGATTGGGCCTGGCGCCACGTCACCGGTGCTTGCCAGATGTAGGTTGGGGTGAGCGCACGCGAACCCCAACACCGCCATGCACGACATCACCGCCATGTTGGCGGTTCGCATGCGCTCACCCCAACCTACGCCCGTGCGCACAGGCGGCTTATCCGTCATCATCCAGCTCTGCTACACCAGGAGATGCCCATGACCGATCGCCGTAATTTCTTGAAGACCACCCTGCTCGCAACATCCGCCCTGGCGTTGCCCAAACTCTCGCGCAGCGCCGCCACGCTCGCGGGCTCCGTCCCCGGCAACGTCGGCGCACGCGTCGTCTCCACTTGGGATTTCGGCATACCGGCCAACCAGGCCGCCTGGGCGGTGCTGGGCAAGGGCGGCAGGCCACTGGATGCCGTGGAAAAAGGCGTAATGGTGCCCGAATCGGATCTGCACAATCACAGCGTCGGTCGCGCGGGTTATCCCGATCGGGACGGCCACGTGACACTGGATGCCAGCATCATGGACGGCGATGGCAGTTGTGGCGCGGTGGCGGCGATCGAACATATCGGCCACCCTATCCAGGTGGCGCGCAAGGTGATGGAAAACACGCCGCATGTGCTGCTGGTGGCCGACGGCGCGCTGGAATTCGCCTTGCAGCAGGGCTTCAAGAAAGAACATCTGCTTACGCCCGAATCCGAAAAGGCCTGGCATGGATGGCTGAAGCAGGCCAAGTACACGCCGGTGGCCAACAGCGAGAACATTGATTACCACCGCAGCCTGCAGAACCTCGGCATGCCTGGCGGCAAGAACAATCACGACACCATCGGCATGCTGGCCGTGGATGCCAACGGCCGTCTTGCCGGCGCCTGCACGACGAGCGGGATGGCGTGGAAGATGCACGGCCGCGTGGGCGACAGCCCGATCATCGGTGCGGGTCTGTATGTCGACAACGAGGTGGGCGGCGCCACGTCCACTGGCGTGGGCGAGGAAGTGATCCGCAACGCCGGCAGCTTCCTGGTGGTGGAATTGATGCGCCAGGGACGCAGCCCGCAGGAGGCCTGCGAGGAGGCCGTGCGCCGTATCGTGAAAAAACGCCCGGAGGCGACGAAGGATATGCAGGTCGGCTTCCTCGCCTTGCGGCGCGATGGCGAGTGCGGCGCGTACGCCATCCAGAAGGGCTTCACTTATGCCGTCTGCGACAAGCAGCAACAAGATCGCCTGCTGGCATCGCCCAGCCTCTACCAGACCACCTACAGCTGATGTCCCAACAACCCTTGCTTGAAATTGCCGCCGGTTCGCTGGCTTCCGCCGTGGCTGCGCAGGAAGGTGGCGCGGATCGCGTCGAGCTGTGCAGTAGCTTGGCCGAAGGCGGGATCACGCCCTCATGCGGCATGTTGGCCGTCGTACGAGAGCGGGTGCGCATTCCCGTGTATGTGCTGGTGCGGCCGCGCGCAGGTGATTTCCTGTACGACGAAGCCGACTTCGAGATGATGCGGCGTGATATCGAAACCTGCGTCAGTCTGGGTTTTGACGGCGTGGTGATCGGTGCGCTCGATGCGGATGGCCATGTCGATTTGCGTTGCCGCGAACTGGTGCGCGCCGCCGGCCGGCTGGGTGTGACCTTCCACCGCGCGATCGATGCCAGTGCGGATCTGGGCCGTGCATTGGACGACATCATGGCGCTGGGCTGCGAGCGTGTGCTCACCTCGGGGGGATGTGCGACCGCGTTGGCTGGTGCGCAGGTCATTGCTGGCCTGGTCAAGCAGGCCGGCGATCGGATCAGGATCATGGCCGGGGCAGGCATTCGCTCCGGCAACCTGGCCGAAGTGGCGCGGTTGACTGGAGCGCACGAGTTTCATGGCTCGGCGCGGATGGTGGTGAAGTCTTCCATGCGCTATCTCAATCCGGCGCTGAAGGACCTAGCGCCGGATATCGAGCAGAGCAGCTTGGATGAGGTGCGGGCGATGAAGGCGCAGCTCGCTTCGTTCTAGCCGCTAGCGTGCAGGTAGATGGCACCCATTTAGCAGTGCGGCCTCACACTCGCCAGGAGCTGTTCCCTTCCCTGCGATAGTAGGGGAGGGCTACGTGGGGTGCGAGCGCAGCGAGCGGCAGGAGCCTGACGTCGCTGCGGCGTGTTTGTTGCGATCAGAGACCTCATGGCGGTATTCGGCTGCACGCTAAAGCCCAAGCAACCCCCCCCCGGCCCTCCCCTACTATCGCAGGGGAGGGAGCTGATCTAGGCGGACTCGGAGGCGGGGCTAAATCCCAGGCACAAAAAAGCCGGCGTCTCCGCCGGCTTTTTCGCCAACCCGTATGCCACTAGCGCTTAGGCCAGCTCGTGGATCTTGGCATTCAGGCGGCTCTTGTGGCGGGCGGCCTTGTTCTTGTGGATCAGGCCGCGGGCGGCGTAGCGATCCATCACCGGCTGGGCCACGGCGAAAGCCGCTACGGCACCTGCCTTGTCCTTGGCCTCGATGGCCTTGACGACTTTGCGCAGGGCGCTGCGAACCATGGAACGGGCGCTGACGTTGCGCAGGCGGCGCTGCTCGGACTGGCGCGCGCGCTTCTTCGCGGACTTGATGTTGGCCAAGGTAGAACTCCGGAATGAATATTAGGGCTGGAAAAAGGCGGCAATTATGGCGTCAATTTGCCGATAGGTCAAGTGGTTAGGGTTTCCGCCTTGGTCCCCTTTCCGCAGGGAGAGTGTGACGCGTTTTCGCGGCCCGTGCACTACTGCCAAACTACGCACCGCTTGACTCAGGAGCCGCTCCCCCGCATGAAATCCCCCAGCATGTTACGCGGGCTGCTTTCCTTCAGCAGCATGACCATGGTTTCGCGTGTGTTGGGGCTGCTCAGGGATATCTCGATCAGCCACGTGTTCGGCGCCAACCTCGCCACCGATGCGTTCTGGGTGGCGTTCCGCATTCCCAACTTCATGCGCCGCATGTTCGCAGAGGGGGCGTTCTCCACCGCCTTCGTGCCGGTCTTCACGGAAGTGAAGGAGAAGGGCACGCACGCCGAACTGAAGGAGCTGATGTCACGCGTGGCCGGCACCTTGGGTGGCGTGCTGCTGGTGGTGGCGGCGCTGTGCGTATTGTTCGCACCGCAGGTCGCGACGGTATTCACGCCGGGTGCGGTGGACGAGCCATACAAGTTCACGCTTACGGTGGAGTTGCTGCGGCTTACGTTTCCGTTCCTGTTGTTCGTCTCGCTGACCGCGTTGGCGGGCGGCGCGCTCAACAGCTTCCATCGGTTCGGCTTGCCGGCGCTGACGCCGGTGATTCTCAACCTGTGCATGATCGCCGGCGCATGGTGGTTGTCGCGGCGCATGCAGACGCCCATCCTGGCGCTGGGCTGGGCGGTGCTTGCCGCGGGTGCGTTGCAGCTGTTGTTTCAGCTCCCCGCGTTGCGCAGCCTCGACCTGCTGACCTGGCCGCGCTGGGGCTGGAACCACCCGCCGGTGCGGCGGATCATGCAGCAGATGGTGCCGACCTTGTTCGGCTCGTCGGTATCGCAGATCAATCTCTTGTTCGACACGGTAATCGCCTCGCTGCTGATTTCCGGTTCGCAGACCTGGCTGTCGCAAGCCGATCGGTTTCTGGAATTGCCGCTGGGCGTGTTCGGCGTGGCGCTGGGCACGGTGATCCTGCCTTCGCTGTCGCGCCACCACGTGGCGACCGATCACGAAGGTTTTTCCAAGGCGCTCGATTGGGGCCTGCGCACCACCCTGCTGATTGCGGTGCCGGCGATGTTCGGATTGATGCTGCTGGCCCAGCCACTGGTCGCCACGCTGTTCCAGAACGGGCAGTTCCGGCCGTTCGATACGCGCATGACCACGCTGTCGGTGACAGCGCTGAGTTTCGGCGTGCCGGCCTACGCGCTGGTGAAGGTGCTGTTGCCGGCGTTCTATGCGCGCAAGGACACGCATACGCCGGTGCGCGCCGGCGTCGCGTCGCTGCTTTCCAACATGCTGCTCAATGGCGTGTTTCTGCTGGCGTTGTATGCGCATTGGGCGCCGCCTGCGTTGAAGGCCGGGCCGTTGCTGGAGGGTCTGTCGAAGGTGCCGGGTTTGCATCTGGCGTTGGGTATGGCCAGTGCGGTGGCCAGCTATATCAACCTGGCATTGCTGTGGCGCTGGCTGCGACGGGCGGCCATCTATCAGCGACAACCCGGCTGGGGACACCACCTGACGCGGCTGGCGCTGGCTTGTGCGGCGATGGTGCTGGTGTTGTTGCTGGGTCGCTGGTATTGGCCGGACTGGACGCAGTTGCAGGTGATCGGGCGCGTCTGGCGATTGGCGGTGCTGGTCGGTGGCGGCGGTGCGACTTACGTCGCGGCGCTGTTCGCCGCTGGCTTTCGTTTACGCGATTTGCATCATGAGTGAACGCTATACTGGGCGGATGATGAAACTGTCCCGGGACGTCGCGGGGCCGTGCCTGGCCCCCGGCGGCAGTGTGGTTGCGGTCGGCGCTTTCGATGGCCTGCATCGCGGCCATCAAGCCTTGCTCAGCGAAGTGCGCCAGCGTGCGCAGGCGCTCGGCTGCATGCCGATCGTGGTGAGTTTCGAACCGCTGCCGCGTGCTTTCTTCTCCAAGGAGCCGGTACCGCGCTTGTCCAGCGTGCGCGAGAAGCTGCTGGGTTTTGCCGCCGCGGGTATGGCGCACACGCTGCTGCTGCGCTTCAACCAGGCGTTGACGGCGATGTCGCCGGAAGATTTCATCCAGCGCGTGCTGATCGACCGGCTCAACGTGCGCGAGGTGTGGGTAGGCGCGGATTTCCGCTTCGGCCACAAGCGCGCCGGCGATGTCGCCATGCTGGAACGCATCGGCAAGGCGCGCGGCTTCGCTGCACACACCATGCCGGCCGTGCTGCTGGACGGCGAGCGCGTCTCGGCCAGCCGGGTGAGGGCGCTGCTTGCGGCCGGCAATTTCGGCGCCGCCGCACCGCTGCTGGGCCGGCCGTTCGTGATCGAGGGCAAGGTGGAATACGGCAACCAGCTCGGCCGCGATCTGGGCTTCCCCACGGCCAACATTCACTTGCGCGAGCGTGTCACCCCGGTAGACGGCATTTTCGCCGTGCGCGTGGGCCTGGGCGAGGGCGAATGCAGCTGGCCGGGCGTGGCCAGCCTGGGTGTGCGGCCCACCGTCAACGAAGTGGCCGAGCCCCTGCTGGAAGTGCACCTGTTCGATTTCGAGGGTGATCTCTACGGCCAGCGCATGGCGGTGGAGTTCGTCGCCAAGCTGCGCGACGAGATGAAATTCGACGGACTGGACGCATTGAAGGAGCAAATGCGGCATGATGCGCGTTCCGCTCGGGAGATCCTTGGGATGAACCCGGCGTTGATCGACGCGAACCAGGCCACATCATGAGCACCATGCCCGCCGTAGCCACCACAGCGATCATTATTATTTGACGAGCTCTCGCCGAAGCGCGTGCGCTTGCCGCCGCGCGCGGCAAGCACCGAGGCTTCGGTTCCCCCAGGGCATCGAAGCGGAACCACCGTAAACACGGCGCCCGAACGATGACCCAGGACTACAAAAGCACCATCAACCTGCCACAGACCACCTTCCCGATGCGCGGCGACCTGCCCAAGCGCGAGCCGGGCTGGCTGGCCGAATGGGAAAAGGCGGATCGCTACGCGCAGATTCAGGAAAAGGCCAAGGGCCGTCCGCTGTTCGTGCTGCATGATGGCCCGCCATATGCCAACGGCGCGATCCATCTGGGTCACGCGATCAACAAGATCCTGAAAGACGTAGTGGTGAAGTCCAAGCTGCTCGCCGGCTTCCACGCGCCGTACGTGCCGGGCTGGGATTGCCACGGCATGCCGATCGAAATCCAGATCGAAAAACAATTCGGCAAGGAATTGCCCACGCTCGACGTGATGGCCAAGGCGCGTGCCTACGCCAACGCGCAGATCGACAAGCAGAAGTCCGACTTCAAGCGCCTGGGCGTGCTGGGCGAGTGGGATCGTCCTTATCTCACCATGGCGCCGCAGAACGAGGCCGGTGAAATCCGCGCGCTGGCCGAGCTGCTGCGTAAAGGCTACATCTATCGCGGCTTGAAGCCGGTGAACTGGTGCTTCGATTGCGGCTCGGCGCTGGCCGAAGCGGAAGTGGAATACGAGGACAAGGTCGACATCGCGATCGACGTCGGTTTCGTGTTCGACGATCCGGCGGCCGTCGCCAAAGCGTTCGGCCTGGAAAAACTGCCCAAGCCCAACGGCCAGATCGTGATCTGGACCACCACGCCCTGGACCATACCCGCCAACCAGGCGCTCAACCTGCATCCGGAATTCAGCTACAGCCTGGTCGACACGGCCAAGGGCTTGCTGATTCTCGCCACCGAGCGTGTGGAGGAATGCCTGAAGACGTATGGCCTGGATGGCCAAATCATCGCCTCCGTGCCAGGTCAGTCATTGGGCGATTTGAAGTTCCGCCATCCGCTGTACGCAGTCGATCCGGGTTATGCGCGCCTGTCGCCGGTCTACTTCGGCGACTATGTCACCTTGGATACCGGCACCGGCGTCGTGCACTCTTCGCCGGCTTACGGCGTGGAAGACTTCCAGTCGTGCAAGGCGCACGGCATGAAGGATGCCGACATCCTCAATCCGGTGATGGGCAACGGTGTCTATGCCTCCTGGCTGCCGCTGTTCGGCGGCATGTTCCTGTGGAAGGCCAATCCGAAGATCGTCGAAGCGCTGGATCAGGCCGGCTCGCTGCTGCACCAACACAAGTACGCGCACAGCTACATGCACTGCTGGCGCCACAAGACACCGATCATCTATCGCGCCACTTCGCAGTGGTTCGCGGGCATGGACATCACCCCCAAGGACGGCGGCAAGACGCTGCGCGAAGTGGCGCTGGAAGGCGTCGAAGCCACGCAGTTCTTCCCGGCCTGGGGCAAGCAGCGCCTGCACAGCATGATTGCCGACCGCCCCGACTGGACCTTGTCGCGCCAGCGTCAGTGGGGCGTGCCGATGGCCTTCTTCGTCCATCGCGAAACCGGCGAGCTGCACCCGCGTACGCCGGAATTGCTGGAAGAAGTCGCCAAGCGCGTCGAGCAAGGCGGCATCGAAGCCTGGCAGATGCTCGATCCGGCCGAACTACTGGGCGCCGATGCCGAGCATTACGAAAAGAATCGCGACACGCTGGACGTGTGGTTCGATTCCGGCACCACGCATTGGCATGTGCTGCGTGGCTCGCATGCCGACGTGCAGGCGTTTCCGGCCGATCTTTACCTGGAAGGCTCGGACCAGCATCGCGGCTGGTTCCATTCTTCGCTGCTCACCGCGTCCATGCTCGACGGCAAGCCGCCGTACAAGCAGTTGCTGACGCACGGCTTCAGCGTCGACGCGCAGGGCCGCAAGATGTCCAAGTCGCTGGGCAACGGCATCGAGCCGCAGGACATCATGAACCGCATGGGCGCGGATATCCTGCGCCTGTGGGTGGCGTCCACCGATTACCGCTACGAGATGTCCTTGTCGGAGGAAATCCTCAAGCGCGTGTCGGATATGTATCGCCGTATCCGCAACACCGCGCGCTTCCTGCTCGGCAATCTGGATGGTTTCGATCCGGCCAGGCACATGGTGCCGGTGGAACAAAGCCTGCTGCTCGACCAATGGGCGATCGGCCAGGCGCATGAAATGCAACAAACGGTGATCGCCGCGTACGAGCGCTACGACTTCCCCGAAATCGTGCAGCGCGTGCAGAACTTCTGCACCACCGAGATGGGGGCGTTGTATCTGGATATCACCAAAGATCGCCTCTACACCATGCCGACCGACAGCCATGGCCGGCGCAGTGCGCAGAGCGCGATGTATCGCATCCTGGAGGCAATGGTGCGCTGGCTGGCGCCGGTGCTGTCCTTCACCGCGGAAGAAATCTGGCAGCACATGCCGGGTGAGCGCGGCGAAAGCGTGTTGTTCGAAACCTGGTACGACGGCCTGGCGAATACGCCGGGTTCTCCTGCGCAGCGCCGCTACTGGTCCGAGCTGCTGGCGATTCGCGATACCGCCTCGCGCGTGCTGGAAGAAATGCGCAAGAACGAGAAGCTCGGTGCGGCGCTGGAGGCGGAGCTGACCCTTCATGCCGACCCCGAGCTGATCCAGCGCTACACGGCGATGGCGGATGAGTTGCGCTTTTTCTTCATCACGTCAGATGTGAAGCTGCAGGCGGCATCCAAGGTAGACCCCCTGGTTGGTCAAGACGGTGAGAGTGCGCAGGTCAATGTGGCGGATGTCGACGGCAAGACGGCATGGGTGAGGGCGGCGGTGACGCTGGCGCCCAAATGCATCCGCTGCTGGCATCGCCGCGATGACGTCGGCAGTCATCCGGAGCATCCGGAAATCTGCGGGCGTTGCGTGGGCAATGTGGAAGGGCCGGGCGAGGATCGGCGTTGGTTCTAAATCCGCCGCGAACCAACTCCCTCCCCTGCGATAGTAGGGGAGGGCTGGGGTGGGGTTGCTTGTGCTTTAGCGTGCAATTGAATCTCGTCATGGTTCTGATAACGATGGCTGCGACGTACGGCCCCGGCCGCTCGCTGCGCTCGCACCCCACCCCAACCCTCCCCTGCACGCAGGGGAGGGGGCAAGATCCCGCATTGCCATGTGATTCCTGAGAACATCCATGCACCCCAAACCCAACGCACTCCCCTGGCTCCTGCTCTCCGCCTTGCTGATCGCCCTCGACCAGCTCACCAAGTGGTGGGCACTCTCGGCATTGCAGCCGCCGGGCCTGCCGCATCCGGTTATTCCCGGCTTCCTCAACTGGACGCTCGCCTTCAACACCGGCGCCGCCTTCAGCTTTCTCGCGCAGGGTAGCGGCTGGCAGCGCTGGTTTTTCGTGGTGCTGGCGGTGGCGATCACCGTGGCGCTGGTGGTGTGGCTGATGCGCACGGCGCGACGCGAGTGGCGCACCGCCTTGCCGCTGTCGCTGGTGATCGGCGGCGCACTAGGCAACTTGATCGACCGCCTGCACGCCTCGCAGGTCACCGACTTCATCCAGGTTTATTACCGCGACTGGTACTACCCCACGTTCAACGTGGCCGATTGCGGCATCACGGTAGGTGCGGTGCTGTTGATCCTGTTCGGCCTGCGTTCGTCATCCCATCGATAACCGCCAGGTACTCGGCCGGTGAATCGGAGGGGACGAAAGTGACATAAACAGTCGGCTGCCCCTGTTTGGTTGATGTGATGTACATCACATTTTAACCGGGTACTCGATAACGGTAAGGCGGTCGTCCGTTAGCAGTTATTTGCATGGAAAACAGCTAATTACATCAGGCTCGTCGCGTTATGGCGCGCATCTATTCACGCGTAGGCCATCCGCGGGTGGCGTCTTTGTCACGTGAGAATTCCTCAACCGCCTGATGGCCTGATTCTTGCCCCTCTATACCTGTAAGAGGGAGTTCGACGGAGCAGGGGGGTAAGCGGCTTCACCGAACTGAATATTTTCACGTTGGACGCGAGGAGCAGTCTGGCGATGGAAAAGTGCGTTCAAAAAAGCAGGGAATCGGCGGTGCGAGCAGCCGCGTTGCGGCGCGCGACGCTGGCCGTCTTCGTCACGCTGGCCTTGTGCGCGACGGGTAAAACGCTGGCCGCTCAGGATGCGCCCGATCGCGAAGCGCTGTTGACGCAGGCGCGCGCCGAGCACGCCGAGGGACATCGCATCGAGGCACTCGCCCATTGCCAGGAAGTGCTGGCGCACTGGCCCGACGATCGCCGTGCGCAGTTGCTTGCCATCCAGTTGCTGTCGGAACTGGGCGGCTCTGCGCGCGCGAAGGAACTGGCGGCCACGCTTTCGCCGCCGCTCAGCCCGGCCGAGCGCGAACGACTGCAGGCCGACTACGCCTCGCATGAGGTGCGTTGGGCCAAGGGCATCCCTGCCGATGCCACGCAGCCTTATGCGGATGACGACAAGGCCATCGAAGATATACGGCGCATCGCAAATGACGCCGGCGCGCCGGCGAACATCCGCAGGCGCGCGCAGCTCGATCTGCTGGTAGCGCTGGACCAAGGCGACCGCGCGCACGAAGTACTGTCCGAATACGCGCAGATGAAGCAGCAAGGCGTGCCACTACCGCCTTATGCGGAGCGTGCGGTGGCCGACGCCATGATGCAGGAGCACCGGCCCCGCGAAGCGATGGGGCTCTACGAAGACAGCATTCGCCGTGATCCCGGTCCCTATCAGCCTGGTGACGCTGATCCACGTATCGGCCTGGCCTCCGCGTATTTCGATGCGGGGCGCACGCACGAAGCGCTCGCCACGATCGACCAGCTGGCCGCCAAAGAGCCTCGCTGGCTGCACACGCCGGGCGTTCGCGGCGTCGGGCAGAACCCGCGCAAGGTCGATGCCGACTCCAACGCCATCCAGTTGCACGAAGACGCGGGCGAGCTGGCCGACGCCTACGCGCACCTTGCCGCGATGTGCGCCGAAGCGCCCGGCAATGTGGACCTGCGCCGCCAGTTGGCCATGGCGGAACTGGCGCGTGGCTGGCCGCGCCGCGCGGCAGAAACTTTGAAGATCGCCGATGCGCTCGAAGACGAACACGACGCCAACGCCAACCTGGACGATGCGGATGTAAGGAGCGCCGTATACGACTACGCGGGCGCACAGACGGCACTCGGCCAGGCGCAACAGCAAGCCGGCCGCAGTGGCCGCGTGCAGGATGCGCTGCAGGCATGGGATCGCCAGCGCGGCTGGCAGTTCGACCTCACGCACGACAACGGCTGGGGCAACAGCCCGGACTATGGCGATCGCGACCAGGAAACACTGGCGACGCTGGCCAGTCCGCTGATCGACGATCATTGGCGCGTGCTGGCATTGGCACGGGCATCGTCCGCCGCTTTACCCGAGGGTCACGTCGCGAGGGATCGCGGCGGCCTCGGTCTGCAAGGCTTCATGCCGAATCTGTCGTTCTACGTGCAGGCGCTGCCCGCGGTGGATCGCTATGTGCGGCGCACGGATATCGAAGCCGGTTTCAACTGGGCGATCAGCGATCAGTGGTCGTGGTCTTCCGACTGGGCCAGCGCCGGCGCGGATATTCCGCTGCGTGCGCAGTACTACGGCATCACCGGCAAAACCTTCAGCACCGCCGTGCAGTGGCGCGCGAGCGAACTGACGTCCGCCCGCCTGGCGGTGTATCGCGACGCATTCACCGACGGCAACCTGCGCAAGGGCTGGCTGGCGGATGCCGTGCAGCGGCTGCATACCGGGCCGAACCTGAGCTTCGATGGCGGCGTGGAAATCGGTGGCTCGACCAATAGCGAAACCAATCGCCCATATTTCAATCCGTCATGGGATCGCTCTTACGCGCTGACCGGTGTGTTGCAGAACGTACTCAACCAGTACGACAGCCGGGTCTGGAGTGAGCGTTTCGATGTCGCGGTCGGTCGCTACGGGGAACGCAATTTTGCAACCGGCTGGATGGCCAGCGCGCGCTACGGGCAACTCTTCCAGCCGCATGCCGGCCTGCGTTTCGGCTGGGGCGTGAGCTGGCACTGGCAACCCTACGACGGCCGGCACGAATCGCGTGTCGTGCTCGACGTATCCATGCATTGGGGAGAGTAGCGATGCGCCTGGCCCTGCTCGCCGTGCTGCTGCTGATCGTTGCGCCGCTGGTCCGCGGCAACGAGTTCGTACCGGATGCATCCCTGATCGTGCTCACCTATCACGACGTGCGCGACGACGTCGGCTTGCAGGGCGATCGCGATCCGGACGCCACCAGCACCGATCACCTGATCGAGCATTTCGACTGGCTGAAGGCCAACGGCTATCACGTGGTGAGCCTCGATCAGGTGATCGAGGCGCGCCAGGGCGGGGCGCCACTGCCGCCGCACGCCGTGCTGCTTACCTTCGACGATGGGCTGGAGAGTTTCTACACGCGCGTGTATCCGTTGCTGCGTGCCTACCACTATCCGGCGGTGTCGGCCCTGGTAGGTTCGTGGATGGATATGCCACCGGGCCAGAAGATGCCGTACAACGGCGGTCCGTGTGCCCGGGATTGCTTCCTGAGCTGGGCACAGGTGCGTGAAATCCAGCAGTCCGGCCTGGTGGCATTCGCCTCGCACACCTGGGATCTGCACGAAGGCATCATGGCCAATCCGCAAGGCAATCAGCTGCCCGCGGTGGTGAGCCTCGAGTACGACCCGCGCACGGCAAGCTACGAAAGCGTTGCCGCCTATACCGCACGCTTGCGCAAGGATTTGCAGCACAGCGCCGAGGAAATCGAGCACGCCACCGGCCACCGGCCACGCGCCATCGTGTGGCCCTACGGCGCCTACAACCAGATAGCGACGCAGGTGGCAGCCAGCGAAGGCATGGGCCTTTCCTTCAGCCTGGACGATGCCATCCCCGTTTCGCCGGACGATCACACGCTGCCGCGTCTGCTGGTCAGCGGCAACATCAGCGCCAATCGGCTTGGCTGGTTGATTCGCCACCGCGCGCGCGTCGAACCGGTACGTGCGGTGCAGGTGGATCTGGACTACGTCTACGATCCGGATCCGGCGCAACAGGAACGCAATCTTTCGCATCTGCTCGATCGCATCCGCCGCATGCATCCCAGCCAGGTATGGCTGCAAGCCTATGCCGACCCGAAAGGCGATGGCGTGGCGGAAGCCATGTATTTCCCGAATCGCCATCTGCCGATGCGCGCGGACCTGTTCTCGCGTGTGGCCTGGCAACTACGCACGCGCGCACAAGTGCGTGTATACGCGTGGATGCCGGTACTCGCCTTCCGTTTCCCGGATGCGCCGAACTTGCCCTCGCTGGGCGGTGAACCGAAGCCGGGTGGCGATCACTATCGCCTTGCGCCGTGGGACCCGCGGGTACGGCAATGGATCGGCGACGTTTACGAAGACCTTGCCATGCACGCCGATGAAGCCGGGCTGTTGTTCTCCGACGACGCCTATATCCGCGACACGGACCAGCTCGGCCCATGGTCGAACATGACGCCTGCGCAGCGCACCACGGCGTTGATCGATTTCACCAATGCGTTGACAGCGCGCGTGCGGCGCTGGCGACCGGAGGTGAAAACGGTGCGCAACATGTATGTGCGGCCGATCATGGATCCGCAATCCGAAGCGTGGTTCGCGCAAAGCCTGCCCGCGTTCCTGGCCAACTACGACCTCACCGCCGTCATGGCCATGCCGCAACTGGACCAGCAGGCGGATAACGAGAGCTGGTACCGCGCACTGGTTGCGCGAGTGGCTGATGCAGGTCCGCATGCGCTGGATCGCACATTGTTCGAACTGGCTACGCGCGACTGGCGCACGGGCCGCGCGATCACCGATGAAGACGTCGACGCGCGCCTCCGCCTGCTGCAGATCGCAGGCGCGCGGCACCTCGGTTACTACCCGGATGACTTCATTCGCAACCAGCCACAGCTGGAAGCGGTTCGTCCGGCGATCTCGATCGCCGATTACCCCTACCCGGAGCGATAACGATGATCAGTCACGCGCTCCATGACTTGCTCGGGTTCGCCTTCTTCTATCCGCTGGCGATGTCGCTGATCTGGATGAGCGGCGGCCTGATCTATTTCTTCCGCTGGGAACGCAGGGAGCCGTCGCGCGTGAAACCGCCGCCGCTGCCTGCGTACCCCTTGGTGTCCCTGATCGTGCCTTGCCACAACGAAAGCGCGCATGTGCGCGAAACCATCGAGCAACTGGCCACGCAGACGTATCCGGCGTTCGAGATCATCGCGGTGAACGATGGTTCCACCGACGACACCGGCGCACAGCTCGATCAATTGCTGAAAGAGATTCCGGAACTGCGCGTACTGCATTTCGCCACCAACCGCGGCAAGGCCAGCGGTTTGCGCGCGGCAGCGCTTGCGGCCCAGGGCGACTACCTGGTGTGTGTGGACGGCGATGCCCTGCTCGATTCATATGCCACCCATTGGCTGGTGATGCACATGCTGGAAAGCCCGCGCGTGGGCGCGGTCACCGGCAATCCGCGCATCCGCAACCGCTCCACCTTGCTGGGCCGGCTGCAGGTGGGCGAGTTCTCCTCGATCATCGGTTTGATCAAGCGTGCGCAGCGCGTGTACGGGCGTATCTTTACTGTCTCCGGCGTGATCTCCGCGTTCCGCAAGTCTGCCTTGCACGATGTCGGCTACTGGAACACCGATATGGTGACCGAAGACATCGACGTGAGCTGGCGCTTGCAGATGCGGCACTGGGAGATTCGCTACGAACCCAATGCGCTGTGCTGGATCCTGATGCCCGAAACGCTGCGTGGTTTGTGGCGGCAGCGCCTGCGTTGGGCGCAGGGCGGTTCGGAAGTGCTGCTGCGCTATGGATTGAAGCTCTTGCACTGGCGACAGCGGCGCATGTGGATGGTGGCGCTGGAGTATCTGGTGAGCCTGGTGTGGTCGTTCGACATGGCCGGCATCATGCTGCTGTGGCTGCTCGGCCTGGTCCTGCCGTTGCCGGCATCGCTGCACGTTCCCACCTTCGTCCCGCAATGGAACGGTGTGGTGCTCGGCATGGTGTGCATGGCGCAGTTTCTCATCAGCCTGCTGATCGACCGCCGTTACGAAGCGCGCGTCGGCCGCAACTACTACTGGATGATCTGGTATCCGCTGGTCTACTGGATGCTGACCACCGCCACGTCCGTCGTGGCGTTGCCCAAGGCGATCCTGAAGCGCAAGGGCACGCTGGCGATCTGGACCAGTCCTGACAGGGGAATCCAATGAAAGCCGATTTCATCATCAACCGGCCACACCGCCAGTCGCCGCTGCAACGCACCCTGTTCACTCTCATCACGATGGTGGCGTGGACGCTCTGGATATCGCTGTGGCTGCCCTTGCTCACCTTGATCGCCTGGCTGCTCGGCGTGGAAGACGCCTTCAAGCAGTTGGGCCTGATGCATCCGCTGCATGCCGCCAACGATCTGAGCATCGTGCTGTGCGTGGCGATCGTCTGCGCGCTGTTGATGGGCTCGTGGTCGCAGTACAACCGCGTGCGTTTTGCGGGCAAGCAGCGGCGCCGTGGCAATCGCGCCGTGGAGCTCGCAGAGATGGCGCCCGTGCTGGCGGCATCGCTGGACACCGCGCGTCGCCTGCGGGCGCGGCAGCGGTCGGTCGTTCACTTCGCGCCGGATGGATGGATGCTTCTCGATGCCGATGGTGAATCGGATTGAGCGGGTTTTGGTTCAACTGGATTATCGATAGAGGAAGGGTTATGAAGTTGACCTTGGCTGTGCTACTGGTCGTCTGGGCCGTGTGCTCATCCATGTCCGCACGGGCGGATGACGATGGAATGGTTTACGGCGCGGGCAATGCATCCTGCGGCGATTGGGTTGAAGCGAGGAAGACAGGGGATTTCTTCAACTACACGCCGCTAGTCGACTGGACGCAGGGCTTCATCACGGCCGCCAGCATGGCCGGCTTTCGGTTGAAACAGGCGGATGGAACTGCCGTCAGAAGTTTTCTGGACGAATATTGCGGACGCAATCCGAGCGAGAAGATAAATGACGCTGCGTATCATCTGACGATGACGTTGCGGTACTGATTCGCCAACCTGTTTCCATTCGGCGATACCAACGGCATCGTCGGCGTCACTGCGATCGCCCTGTGGGTGTGTGCAAGACCGGGCCGGAAGCGCCGGCACATCGACGAAGCGCTGTTCGCGCGCATTGGCCGGATTGGCGTTCAAGCCGGGCGGGAGCGCAAGCGTTTAGCCCATGCATGGCCAAACGCCATGGATGTATATTCCAGCGATTGCAAAACGTTGTGATGAAACCATGAAAGCGCTGGATCTCGACGCCGTCAAAGCGTTTGTGTTTATTGCCGATTTGCAGAGCTTCACGCGCGCCGCGGAGGTGCTCGATACCACCCAGTCCGCGCTCAGCCTGAAGCTGCGGCGCCTGGAAGAACAGCTCGGCCGGCGCTTGCTGGAACGTACGCCACGGCAGGTGCGCCTGTCCGCGGAGGGCGGCATTTTTCTCGATGCGGCGCGCTCGCTCGTCGGCGCGCATGAGCGCGCCATCGCTTCGTTCCAGGTCGAGCAGCGGCGGCTGACGATCGGCATCAGCCAACTGATCGTCGGCAGCGAGCTGCCGGCGTTGTTGCGCCGCATGAATGAGCACGATCCGCACCTTTTGATCGAGATGCGCGTGGCCGGGTCGCGCGAAGTGATGCAGGCGTATGAGGAAGGCACGCTTGATGCCGCGCTGGTGCTGCAGGCGGACAATCGCCGCAACCAAGGCGAAACCATCTTCACCGAAAATTTTGCCTGGATCGGTGCCGTAAACTGGGAGCTTCGCCCTGGCCAGCCTTTGCCGCTATCCACGCAAGGCGAATCGTGCGGCATCCGTGCCGCGGCCGTGCGTGCGCTGGACCAGGCCGGTATCGCGTGGACCGAAGTGTTTATCGGCAAGGGCGCTGCGGTGGTCGGTGCCGCCGCGGCAGCAGGATTGGCGATCGCGGTGATGACGCGGCGTACGGCGCCCAGTGGCACCACCGATGTCGGTCCGGCATTGTCGCTGCCGTCGCTGCCTAGCCAGGATGTGGTGCTGTACACGGCGCTCAACGATCACCGCTCGCGTAACGCCATGCGTACCTTGACCATGGCGTTCAAGAACCTTTCGGCGGCATAGCGATTCACGGCCCGGCCTACGCCGGGGCCGCGGGCTGCCCGCTTTATTCCATTCGTTGCCAGGTCACTTCGCCATGCGCGCCCTGCGACGCACCACTGCTGGGCTTGGCCACGACATAGGTGAGCTGATTGCCGTTGAGGGTGTAGCTGGTCTTGCTGCTACGGCCATTCCAGTTGGGAAAGGATGCCTGTTCGATGTGCGTCACCATCCGGCCGCCCTGAATGCTGATGCTGCCGAAGTGCGCATTGCTGTCCAGCGAAGCGGCGCGATATTCCGCCGGCGTACCTTTCGACTTGTCACCGGTGGCGAATGGCGTACGTTGCACGCGAGCGATCTGCATCATGTAATGGCCCTTGGCGTCGATCATCCACATGCCCTGCGGATGCGGCCCGTACAATTCGACGCGATGCCCATCGGGATACACGTTGTCACAACGCACCAGCGTCCACGTGCCGACCAGCCACGAGGGGACGGCCATGGACATGCTGGCTGCGTCGGATGTCTGTTGCGCCTTTTCCTGCGCCGACGTGGCGGCCTGAACAGCAGGCGCCGCCAAGGCGAACGCCGCGACGCCCAATACAAAAAACCTTTGATACGAATGCATGGGGATTCCTTTTGAGATGCACGTGGGACGTGAGCACTCTATTCCCGCATCGGTTCGTGCAAAACGGGGTGGAATCGTATTTCAGTGATTGCGGTTCGACATGGTTGTCCGTTGGCTGGGCAATCAACTGACGTGCGCAGCTGAAGTTACAGAGTTCGACCGACTGTGATGCTTGCATTCAAGCTCAGCAAGCTGATCGACCAGCGCGGACTCAGCCAGACGGAGGTGGCAGCCATCACGGACATGACGCAGCCGAAGGTGTCCCAGGTTCGCCGCTGCAAATTGCAGAACATCTCGCTTGAACGGCTGATGCGAGCACTGGTCGCCTTCGATCAACACGTTGAGATCGTGGTATCTCCAGCGCGGCGTGCACACGTGCCGGGCATCCGCGTAGCAGCTTGATCAGCGGATTGGCGCAGATAGCTTAAAAACAAAGGCCGCGAAAGCGGCCTTCATGTCACTTGGTACCGGTGATAGGACTTGAACCTACACTCTGTCGCCAGAAGCGGATTTTGAGTCCGCCGCGTCTACCATTCCGCCACACCGGCAAGTGCGAACGCCTATTATGCCGGTTTCAGTTCACCGGGTCGAGACTCAGCTGGCGGTCCTGGCGTTCGTAGCAGCGGTCGCCGTCCTTGGGCTGGAACACGGCGCAGTGGGTCATGTTGCCGGAGTAGATGTGCAGGCTCACCGCGATGGCATCCTCGCTGGGGTTGCGGATGGTGTGGTATTCGTGCGGCGGGATCAGGCTGCCGGCGGAGCCCGGGCCGGCCTGGATGGAGCCGACCGGCTGGAAGCGGTACGTGTCGTTCTGGTCGCCGGCGGGCAGGCGTTCGTATTGGACCACCTCCAGCGCGCCGCTACAGACGCCTTCCACGCACCACATGCCGCAATGGTCGTGGATGGGGGTGCCTTGGCCGGGGCCCCAGGTCATGGCCACCACGCAGTACCCGTATTCGTCGCTGTGGTACAGCTCGCGGCGTGCGTAGCGGTCCTCGGCGGTCTCGAAGACGCACGCGGGCAGCACGATTTCCTGGCCCTGGATCAACTTGCACAGGCTGTTGCGCAGGCTGTCGGTGATGGCGGGGGTGGAGGCCTTGGCGACAGCCGTGTCGATCGCCTGAATGAGTTTCCGACAGCCGGGGAATTCGGTGGTGAGCATCGATGGTCTCGATCAATCTGAAAGGCTTGCCACCCGTGCAAGCCAGGGCCTTGACGCCGGCTTGAAGCTTCTCTGCTAGCCTTCCCTCAAATTGCCGAGGGGAGCGTCACATGGGTGTGATGGTGATTGTAGCGTACCGTCCGAAACCGGGGTGCGCGGAGGAGCTTGAGGCCCTGGTTCGCGAGCACGTGCCATGCCTGCGCACGCTGGGACTGGTCACCGACCGGCCCGCCCAGGCGATGCGCGGACTGGACGGCATCATCGTCGAGGTGTTCGAGTGGAAGGACGGCGCCATCGAGGAGGCCCATACCAGTGCGCGCGTGGTCGACCTGTGGGAGCGTTTTGCGGCCGTCTGCGAGTACGTGCCGCTGCGCGAGCTGCCGGAGGCGGAAAAGATGTTCGCCGAGTTCAGGTCGCTGGAGTTTCCGCTTGAGACGCACGTCCCGACGCCATTACAGGCGTGAGAGAAATCCGCCGATCGCGCGGCTGTAATTCTCGATATCCACCAGGAAGGCATCGTGGCCTTGCGGCGAGTCGAGCGCCACGAAGTCCACTTTGGCGCCGGCGGCCTCCAGGCCTTCGGCAATCTGCTCCTGCTGCTCCAGCGGAAACAGGATGTCGGTGCTGACGCCGATCACCAGCGCCTGCGCGATGTGGATGCGCTTCAATCCTTCCAGCACGCTGCCATTGCCGTACTCGGCGATGTCGAACCAGTCGCTGGCGCGCGAAAGATAGAGATAACTGTTGGGATCGAAGGTGCGCACGAAGCGCCGCGCATGGCCTTCGAGATAGGACTCCACTTGGAATTCGACACCGAAGGGCTGTTCTTCGCGCTGCTCGGGATCGAGCCGGATGCGCGCGAAGCGGCCGTTCCATTCCATCGCGGAACGGTAGGTGATCACGCCAAGTTTGCGCGCGATGCTCATGCCGATGTCCGGATAGCGCTCGGTGTTGTAATGGCCGCCATTCCAGTTCGGATCGAGCCGGATGGCTTCGCGTTGCAGCGAGCGGATGGCAATGGCAAAGGGTTGCGCTTGCGGCGCAGTGTCCACGCTGATGTGCGCGCGCACGCTACCGGGGTGCAGCACCATGTAGCCGAGCGCGCTCATGCCGCCCATCGAACAGCCGATCAGGCAGGCGAGCTGCTCGATGCCCAGGCTGCTGATCAGTGCGTGGGCGGCATTGGCTACATCTTCCAGCGAAAGGTCGGGAAAGCTGAGCCGATATGGCTGGCCGGTCGCCGGATCGATGGACGCGGGGCAGGTGGAACCTTTGTCGCTGCCCAGCGAATTCACGCAGATCACGAACCAGCGGTGGGTATCGATCGCCTTGCCGGGGCCGAGCATGTCTTCCCACCAGCCATGCGAAGGGTCCTGTGCGTTGGATGCGGCATGCGCACTCGGCGACAGGCCGGTGAAGATCAGCACGGCGTTGTCGTGCGCGGCGTTCAAACTGCCCCAGGTTTCGTAGGCAATGTGTGCATGATGCAAGCTGCCGCCGCGTTTCATGGCGAACGGGGAGGGCAGGCTGAAGTATTGGCGTGCGTCGCTCATGTAGGCCTGCGGAGTGGTTCGAACGGCGTGTTGTACTGGATTCGGGCCTGCGCCGGCATGACGATCAGGACATCAGACAGCACGAAACGGCATAAACGCTAACCGATTTTCAATCATGCACTTTGTCGATGACGACTTTCACCGGCGTCCTGCTATCCACATCGACCGTGCCGCCGTCGCCTTCCAGGTCCCCCGCCTGCGGCATGGCATTGCCGCTATGGCTGATGCGCGCGCCGATCACCACGCGCGGCACCGAGGAGAGTTTCATCGACGGCAACATGCTCATGGCATCGGTCAGCGTGACGGTGGCGGGCAACTGCCTGGCATCGAGCCGGGTCACGGCCAGCGGCATGGGCGGGCCGTTTTTCGCGCGGGCGTAGACGAACAGTGTATCGCCGGCGGCAAGTTTGGCCTTGAGCGCGGGCGCCACGCTCACGTTTACCTGCAAGGCAGGCCCGGACGACGGCGGTGCCGCCATGCTTGAGGAAGCAACCGGCGCGCCGGCGCGCGCGTCCGCCATGGCGATCTGCTGCGCAACCGCCTGGGCGACGGTGGAGCCCGCCTGCAGCATGGGCTGCAGGGTGCGCCAGGTGGATGCGGCTTCGGCAAAGCGGCCTTGCTGGAAATCGCTGATGCCCAGCAGCCACAGTCCGCGCTGGTTATCCGGTTCCAGCTGCACGGCGCGTTCCAGCAATGCGCGTCCTCGATCGCTGATGTGGTGGTCTGGGCTTGCGGTGGAGTCGGCCTGCGCCCAGCCGACCATGGCAGTGGTGTTGTCCGGCTTGAGCTTCAGCACCTGTTCGTAGGCGTCACGCGCCTGGTCCGGCTGCTGCATGTCCATATCAGCTTGCGCCAGCAGCAGCCAGCCTTGCACGTCGTTCGGTTGTGCGGCCAAGTGCGCGCGCAGTTCGTCCAGCGCCTTGTTGACGTCGGTAATCGTCTGCGTCTGGGTGGGTACGCCATTGAGCGCAACCGGTGTGCCGATGCGCCAATACAGCAGCGCCGCCCCGATCGGAACGACCAGCGCGATGCACAGCATCAGCACGAACAGGCTGCGCGGGCGGCCTGCTTGCCGCCCATGCCGCAACAACGGCAGCAACAGCAACGCCAGCGCCACAGCGATCATCACTGCGGCGGCCATGTAGAAAAGCGGTTTCACCAATCGTCCCCGTTCTCGGTGGGTGCAGCGGCGGCGGGGGCGCCGGACCGGCTGCGTTTGCGGATAGTGTTGGCAACCACCAGGGCGCCGGCGATCAGGATCAATAGCGGGCCGAACCACAGCAGCCAGGTGCGGTGATTGACCGGCGGGTCGTACAGCACGAAGTCGGAATAGCGGTCAACCAGGTACTGCTTGATCTGCGCGTCGTTCTTGCCCTGCTGCATCAGCTCGAACACCTTGTGGCGCAGGTCGCGCGCGAAGTCGGCGTTGGAGTCGGCCAGGTTTTCGTCCTGGCAGACCAGGCAGCGCAGTTCACTGGTGAGATGCTGGAAGCGCAGTTCTTCGGCGTGGTCGCGGAAGGGCAGCGGATCGATGGCTTGCGCCGCTGCGATCCCGGCGAAAGTGACGAGCAGCAGAACGGCAGTGCGCAGAAGCTTCGCCATTACGGCGCCTCCTTCTGCAACGCCTCGATCGCCGGCTTGAGCTGCTGCGCAATCACCTCCGGCGTCAGCGGGCCGATGCGCTTGTAGCGGATCACGCCCTTGCCGTCGATCAGAAAGGTTTCCGGTGCACCGTACACGCCGAAGTCGATCGCGGTATGGCCGCTGGTGTCGGCGATCACCATGTCGTAGGGATTGCCGTGTTGCGCCAGCCAGGCTTTCGCGTCCTGGGGATCGTCCTTGTAGTCGTAGCCGATCAGCGGAACGCCGAGGTCTTTGGATTCGGCCATCAGCACCGGATGCTCTTCGCCGCAGGCGAAGCACCAGCTGGCGAACACGTTCACCAGGTAAGGCTTGCCCAGCAGCGATTGCTTGCTCACCGTCTTGGCCGGCGTGTCCAGCATGGGCAGTGCAAAGTCGGGCGCCGGCTTGTTGATCAGCGGCGAAGGCACGGCGGTGGGATCGTGCGCGCTGTTCCACCAGATGCCGAAGCCGAGCAACGCCGCCAGCAGCATGAACGCGAAGAACGGCAGCAATCGGCTCATGCCTGCGATTCCTGCAGCGTGGCGGTGACGGCCTGCGTGGCTTCCACCTCGCGCTTCACGCGGAAGCGGCGGTCTGCGGCGCTGACGAAGCCGCCCAGCATCATGAACAGGCCACCGCCCCAAATCCAGCGCACGAACGGCTTGGTATACAGGCGCAAAGCCCACGCGCCTGACACGTGGTTCGGGTCCATGGGCTCGCCCAATGCCACATAGATGTCGCGGGTAATGCCCGGATCGATGGCCGAGGTGGTCTGCACCTGTTCGTGTGCGTAGGTGCGTTTCTGCGGATGCATGACAGCTACCGGCGCGCCGTTGCGGGTCACCGTCACCACGCCTTGTTCCGCGGTCCAATTCGGACCGGTGGTTTGGCTTACGCCGTCGAAACGAAATTCATAGCCGCCGACGGTGGCGACTTGTCCTGGCGACAGGCGCACGTCGCGCGTCACGCTCAGCGACTCGGACAGCATCACGCCGATCAGGAATACCGCGACGCCAAAGTGCGCCAGCAGCATGCCGGCCATCTCGGCGGGATAGCGGCGCCCGCGCGACATGTCGCGCCAGCGCTTGACGATGTACAGCACCACGCCGACGCCCACCCACACGGCGCCGGCCACGCCGGCGATGGCCTTCAGCTGGCCTTGTACGAAGAACGCCGCGATCACCGCGCAGGCCGCCGCGGCGATGGCTGCGCGCACCAGCACTTGCTTGAGCACGGGCGCTTCGCTGTTGCCCCAGCGCAGGTAAGGGCCGAACGGCAGCAGCAGCACCACGGGGAGCATCAGCAAGGGAAACAGCAGGCCGAAGTAGGGCGGTCCGACCGAGATCTTGCCCAGGTTCAAGGCATCACCCAGCAGCGGGAATAGCGTGCCTAGCATCACCATGGCCGCGGCCACGGTGAACATCAGGTTGCCAATCAGGATCGCGCTTTCGCGCGAGACCAGCGCAAACGCCTTGCCGCCAGCCACCTTCGGCGCGCGCAGCGCATACAGCAGCAAGGAGCCGCCGACCACCACGGCGAGAAAGCCGAGGATGAAGGTGCCGCGGCGCGGATCGGAGGCAAACGCGTGCACCGAGGTGAGAATGCCCGAGCGCACCAAAAACGTGCCCAGCAGCGACAGCGAGAAGGCGAACAGCGACAGCAGGATGGTCCACGCACGCAGCGAGCCGCGTTTCTCCGTGACTGCCTGTGCATGGATCAGCGCCACACCCACCAGCCACGGCATGAAGCTGGCGTTCTCCACCGGGTCCCAGAACCACCAGCCGCCCCAGCCCAATTCTGCATAGGCCCACCAGCTGCCGGCGACGATGCCGCAGGAAAGAAATCCCCACGCGGCGTTGGTCCACGGCCGCGCCCAGCGCACCCAGCTTTGTTCCATGGAGCCACCAAGCAAGGCGGCAATGGAAAACGCGAACGCCACCGAGAAACCCACATAACCCATGTACAGCACGGGTGGATGGAAGGTCATGCCAGGGTCTTGCAGGACCGGATTGAGGTCCGCGCCGTCCGGCGGCATCGGCAGCAGGCGCGCGAAGGGGTTGGAGGTGAACAGGATGAAGCACAGAAACCCGGTCGAGATGATGCCGAGCACGCCCAGCACGCGCGCCAGAAACGCATCCGGCAGGCGGCGGCTGAACAGCGTGAGCGCCACGGTCCACACATTGAGGATCAGCACCCACAACAGCATCGAGCCTTCGTGCGCACCCCACACCGCGGCGATGCGGTAATACCAGGGCAGTTGCAGATTCGAATTGTCGGCCACGTACTGCACGGAAAAATCAAAGCGCAGAAACGCCGATACAAGAATCACGAACGCCAATGCCACGAACACCGCTTGCCCGGTCGCAGCCGGACGCGCCACCGCCATCAAAGCACGGTTGCCGCGCCACGCTCCGATCAGTGGCAGCACGCTCTGCGCCAGCGCGAGAAACAACGCAAGAATGAGTGCAAGCTGGCCGAGTTCGGGGGTCATGGCTGCGGCTTATCCTGATTGGCGGTTTCATCGATATGCTTGCCGGCATGCGCCTTGGCCATTGCATCCTTCAGCTCTTTCGGCATGTAGGTTTCGTCGTGCTTGGCCAGCACTTCGGTAGCGATGAAGCGGGCGCCATCCATATGGCCGGTGGTGATCACCGATTGGTTCTCGCGAAACAGGTCCGGCAGGATGCCGTTGTATTCCACTGGCATCGCGCCGCCTGCATCGACCACGGTGAAGGTGACTTTCAGCGAATCGCTGCTGCGCTGGATCGAACCGGCCTTGACCATGCCGCCAAGGCGGAAGGTCTTGTAGGACGCCGCTTCCCCTGCCTGCACCTGGCTCGGCGTAAACAGGTAATTCATGTTTTGCTGTAGCGCGTAGACCACCAAGGCTGCCGCCACGATCACGGCAGCGAGAATAGCGAGGATGATGGTTAGCCGGCGTTGACGCGTGGGGTTCATGGATACGCTTAGGTTGAAGCTGCAGAAGGTCGGTTCGTGCGCTCTTTGCGCGCATCCTGCCGCGCCATGCGTGCGCGCAATTCGCGCAACAGCCGGCGGCGGCGAAGCAGCGGCGCGAGCCAGTCGATCAACAGCACGATGAAGAACACGCTATAGGCCGGCCACACATATACCGCATAGCCGCCCATGGCCAGGAAGGATTGCAAGGATGCAGCATTCATCCGCGCACCTCGTGCTCGGCAATCTGCCGCACCCAATCCTTGCTGCCTTCCAGCGACAGCAGATCGGCACGCGCACGGCCGCACAGGCTGGCGATGTAATACAGCTTGGTGGCAACCACCATGGTGAGCAGCGGCCATACCATCGACGGCGCAATGGTGGACGGACCGAGCAGCCTGATGGTGGAACCCTGGTGCAAGGTGTTCCACCAGTTCACCGAGAAATGCACGATCGGCACGTTGACGATGCCGATCAAGGCGAGAAACGCCGCTGTGCGTGCGCCCTGGCGGCGATCCTCAAACGAGTGATACAGCGCAATCACGCCCAGGTACAGGAACAGCAGCACCAATTCGGAGGTCAGTCGTGCATCCCAGGTCCACCACGTGCCCCACATGCGCACGCCCCACAACGAACCGGTCACCAGGGTGATGAAGGTGAACGCAGCGCCGATCGGCGCGGACGCCATCGCCACCACTTCGGCCAGCTTGATGCGCCATACCAGCGCGATGAAGGCGGCAACACCCATTACCCCGTAGATGAACAGGCTCATCCAGGCACAGGGCACGTGGATGAAGATGATGCGGTAGTCATCGCCCTGCTGGTAATCCGGTGGCGCCAGCACCAGGCCGCCGTACAGCGCGAGGAGGCCCAGAAGCAGGGCCAACGCAATCGCCCATGGCCGCAGCGTGCCGGCAAAGCGATAGAACACCGGCGGCGAGCTGAGTTTGTGCAACCACAGGGGGATCCAGTTGGCCATGCTACGAATCCAGGGCAATTCGAAGTGCAGCCGCGCAAGCCAGAGGGGCGAGCACCACGGCCAGGACGAGCGCTGCGCCCAGCCACGCAATGGGAGCGATCCACGGCAGCCCTTCCTGGGCGGCTGCCAGTGCCCCGGCGGCGAAGATCACCACCGGCACGCAGAGCGGCAGCAGCATCAAGGCCAGCAGCATACCAGAGCGCCGCGTGCCGGCCGTGAGGGCGACCAGGATGCCACCCAGCAGGCTCAGCAGCGGGGTGGCGAGCAGCAGGGCCGCCAGCAGCACGGGCATCACCGCGGCCGGCAGATGCAGCATGCCGGCCAGCATCGGCGCCACCACGATCAGCGGCAGGGCGGTGGCCAGCCAATGCGCGAGGATTTTCATGCCCAGCATCAGCGCCAGCGGTTGCGGCGCCAGCATCAGCTGTTCGAGCGAGCCGTCTTCGATATCGCTGCGGAACATCGCATCCAAGGCCAGCAGCATGGCCAGCAACACTGTCACCAGCACGACGCCACCGGCGATGCGTTTGAGCAAGGCGCTTTCCGGTCCCAGCGCGAAGGGGAACAGCGAGGTGACGATCAACGCATACAGCACGGGCAATACCATGTCGCCGCGCTGGCGCCAGGCCAGCGTGAGGTCGCGGCGCAATACCGCCGCGCAAGCGTGGGCAAGACCCGGGCGCCGCGTATCAAGCATGCAAGCGAATCCGCTGCGGCTCGCCGCCGTGGAACTGCACGGCGCCATGGCTGGTCACCAGGGCCGCGCCGCCGTGCGCGATATGCGCTTCCAGCAAGGCATCCACCAGTTCGATGCCGGTGCGATCCAGGTTGGCGTAGGGTTCGTCCAGCAGCCATAGCGTGGCCGGAATCAGCAGCAAGCGCGCCAGCGCCACGCGCTTCTTCTGGCCGGCGGACAGTTTGCGTACGGGTTCATACTCGTATCCGGTCAATCCAACCTGGGTGAGTGCACCATCGATGCCGCTCTGGTTGCGATGGCCGTGCAAGCCGATGGTGAACGCCAGGTTTTCCCGCGCACTCAGCTCCGCCTTCAAGCCAAGGTGGTGGCCAAGGAACACCACTTCGCCGCTGCAGCGGTCCCAGGTGAGCGGCGCGCCGCGCCACAGCAGCTCGCCTTCCTCTGCGCGCAGCAAGCCGGTGAGGATGCGCATCAGGGTGGTCTTGCCGCTGCCATTGTCGCCTTCGATCAGCATCAGCTCGCCGGCATGCAGGTGGAAATCCAGCGGGCCGAACACGGGTTCGTCCTGGCGCTGGAAGGCGAGGGCGCGGGCTTCGAGCAAAGGGGTATGGGAAGTCATCGCCGGCATTGTGCGGAGGACTTATCCAGCTTGTCCACGCGGCGGCTCGCCGCTGGTCAGCCGCAGCCGGGCATGGCCCGCAGCCAGGCCATGCACGTAGGCGTTTTGCTGGAATTGCTGCGCCAGCGCATCGGTTTCCGCCAGCGCCGGACCGACCACGAAAAAGCTGGGTTCGCGCCAATCCTCGCCCACACCGATGGCGGGTCGGATGGTTACCGTGGATGGCAGCTTGCGCAGGGTGTCGAGCAGGCTGTGTTGCGCAGCACGGTTTTGCGTGCGCGGCTGTACCCGTGAGTAAGGGTTCCATGCGGTGATGAAGGCCCAGCTGTGCGAACCAATCCAAGCGCGCAGGGGTTCGGGCACCGGCGTGTCCACCTGGATGGACACGAAGCCGCCCCGCGCCAGGCGTACACGGTAATCCGTGCTGCGGTAGGCGATGATCAGCGCGCTATCCATGGTGTAACGGCGGCAGCGGTGGCAGGGTGGCGCGCAGTGCTTTCACCGCAGCATCCAATGGCACGTTTTCAACCTCGGTGGCGCCGCGCAGCAACTGCTCCAGCAGCATGTCCTGCGCGCGCCCGCGTTCGTACGCATAGGCGTACGGCAGGTGCGTGAAGGTGACCATGCGGTAGCGCGCCATGAAATGCTGCGGCGCGCGTTCGGCCAGCCGCGCGCCGAGTTCACGCTTGGCGAGATAGTGTGGATCGGCGACCGAATCGCGCATCTCGATGTAGTTCTCCAGTGCCATCGCCGCGATCGCGTCGGCATTGGGTTTGCGGATGCGCTGGAATTCGGCGAAGGCGTCGGCGGTGTCGCGGCCCGATTCGGCCAGCAGATCGGCGAGCGCGACGGTGTCTTCGAAACCGCAATTCATGCCCTGGCCGTGGAACGGCACGATGGCATGCGCCGCATCGCCGATCAGCACGGCGCGGCCGTCGATATGCCAGTGGTCCAGGTAGAGCGTGGAAAGCGTGCCGACCGGGTGACTGTCGTAATCCTCGGCGAAGTCGGGAATCAGCGGCAGCAGGTCCGGGAAGTCCTGCTGGAAAAATGCGCGGGCCGCGGTTGCATCCGGCAAGGTATCGAAGCTGGGATGGACGCCGTGCACGGGCAGGAACAGCGTGACCGTGAAGCTGCCTTCGGTATTCGGCAGCGCGATGCACATGTAGCCACCACGGGGCCAGATATGCAGCGCATGCGGTTCGATGGCGAAGCGCTGGGCGCCGGACGCCGGGGGAATCTCCAGCTCCTTGTAGCCGTGGCCGAGCGGTTCCACGCGTTGGCCGAGCGGCTGGTAATCGTTCATCGCCGCCCGTAAGGCGGAGCCGGCGCCATCGGCGCCGATCACTATCGATGCATGATGCCGATGCTGTACGCCGTAGTCGTCGACCAGCGTGATGTGCTGCGCATCAAGATCGGCCGCCGCGAGGCCTTGGCCGAAATGGAACGTCACGCCTGCCGCTTCCGCCGCATCCAGCAGCAGCATGTTGAGGCCACCGCGGGACACCGACCAGATCACTTCACTGTCGTCCACGCCATAGCGCTGCAGACCGGAGGCGCCGTTGATGGGATGCACCATGCGGCCACGCATCATCACTGCACGTTGCAGCACGTCTTCCGCCAGGCCGGCGGCGCGCAGCGCCTGCAAGCCACGTTCGGCGAGGGCGAGGTTGATCGAACGTCCGCCGGTGAAACCCGCACGCCGCGGATCGGGCCGCTTTTCGAACACCTCGACCTTGAACCCGCGTCGAGCCAGAAGCTGCGCGAGCAGCGTGCCGACCAAACCGCCGCCGATCAGGGTGATTGTTTGCTGCGTCATGCTGCGTGCCGTGTAATGGAGCGCATCACTGTTCCGTAAGTGGCTGTTTATGGCAAGTACCCGATAGCGATGCATATTGCCCGGCGTTTTGGCAGGAGCAGCTATATCTACCGCACAGGAAACGAAGGGAGCTTTTAGAGTCGATGCTAATTCAATAAATGGAGGTATTCCCATGCACGTCGGCAGTGTTGATGCAAATAGCGGTGTAATGACTGGTGGTTCGTGGCCTTCCGCACCGAATGGCGGGAGTCAACCACAAACACCTGCTCCGCCGCAGATTCAGCCGCGCTCGTTTGATGATGGCCAGAAGAAATACTCGTCTATGCCGAATCAGGAAACGCAGCCTCAAGCGGGGACGGGCGTGGAAGAGGGCGAGGAGGCGGGGGCTTCGAATGGAAATCAAGTTGGCGAGAAAGTAGAGCAAGCCCTCAGGCAAGCACTGCAAGACAAGGACAAAACCGGTGCCCTAAAAATACTCAAAGAGTATCGCCAATACCTTATGCAGCAGCTGAGCAATCATGCGCCGAAAGCTGGTGAGCAGAGCATGCAAGGTGGGAAGAGCGCGCAAGGTGGCCAAAGCCCACAAGGTGGTCAACCGCCACAAGGCGCTCAACCTCCACAAGGCGCTCAGCCCCCACAAGGCGGTCGAGGTGGGGATGTGCAGGGATTAATAGCAGCTATCGCGAGTGCCGACCCTAGTGAGGCGCTGGATGCTACCGACAAGCTCATTGCGTTGCTCGAAGGGGCGGGTGAGGCGGGGGAGGATCAAACGGATAGTCCACCCTCCTCGGCAGGGGGCGGTTAAGAGTTGGTTTCGCGGTGATGGCGAGTTTCAGATTGCTGACGAACCCCGCGTTTTCTGGAACGCGGGATTTTCTGTATCAGGCGACAGCCAAGGTAGTGTCGAAGCGGCGGAAGATGTCGTGGGGCAGCGGGCTGAGTAGCTAAGAACCGTTATGGGTTCTGCTGCGTGATCCGGGAAAGAGGGCGTTTAAAAGCTCATGAAGTACCCGCCATTCACCGGCAGGTTTGCGCCGGTGATGTAATCGGCATCATCGGCGGTGAGAAACACGATGGCACGGGCGATATCCCCTGGTGTGCCGAGCCGGCCTACCGGAATGTCGGAGATGATCCGTTGCCGAATCTCCTGCGGCACCGCAGCCACCATCGGCGTATCGCAATAGCCGGGCGAAACCGTGTTGACCGTAACGCCCTTGCGCGCCGTCTCGCGCGCCAGCGCCATGCTGAAACCATGTACGCCGGCCTTGGCGGCGGAGTAGTTGGTTTGCCCGAACTGGCCGGTCTGGCCGTTCACGGAACTGAGGTTGACGATGCGGCCGAAACCGCGCGTCGTCATGCCCTCGACCACCTGGCGGCAGGTGTTGAATACCCCATCGAGATTGACGCGCATCAGTTCGTGCCAATGCTGCGGATCCATCTTGCGCAAGCTGGTATCGCGCGTGATGCCGGCGGCGTTCACCAGGATGTCGACAGGGCCGATGTTGAGCTCCACATGTTCGACGAGCGAACCGCACGCCTTGAAATCGCTGACGTCGCAGGGTTCGAAACGGATGGCGCCGTTGAAGGCCGCGGTATGCACGCGAAAAGCTTCGATGCGATCGCTGCGGGTGGCCAGGTCCACCGCGACCACCATGCGTCCGACTTGTGCGAGTTGCAGGCAGATCTCGGTGCCGATGCCGCCGATCCCGCCGGTGACCAAGGCGACACGCGGGGCGGACTTCGACAAGCTCATGACGGATTTCCTTCAGCACATGCCGCGCGGCAGCACGTGTTGTGCTGCAGCGGCAGCGTGCCCGAGAAGATCAGGGTTTCTTGGTGGTGGTGCCGCCGCGGCCGGCTTGGCCGGGGGCCGGCGTGGCGGCCTGCGAGGCGGCATCCATGAAGCCCCGCTGCATGTTCTTCCACGCATCCATGTTGCGTTCCGTCAGCTCGTTCAACAGCGCCCACGGGGTTTGCCCCATCATGCTGTTGAGCTGGTTGCGGAACTGCTGCTGCTGGTCGAGGAACACTTGCAGGCTGCGCTCCAGGTACGGTCCCATGAATCCCTGCAGGGAATCGCCGTAGAAACGAATGATGTGGCTCAGGAGCTGGGGCGACAGCATCGGCTGGCCCTTCTCTTCGTGCTCGGAAATGATTTGCAGCAGCACGGAGCGGGTCAGGTCCTCGCCGCTTTTGGCGTCGCGGACCTCGAAGGTTTCACCATCCAGAACCAGCTGGCGGACCTCTTCCAGCGTGATGTAGCTGGAGATCTCCGTATCGTAGAGCCGACGGTTCGGGTACTTCTTGATGATGCGGATTGTTTGTGCCATGCACACAAACTAGCAGAAGGTATTGCGTCGCACCAGTCAGGGTTTACCTTTTTATGCTGCACGATCGAGTGCAGCAATCAATGCCCCGCCGAACCACCACCCGTGCTGCCGAACGGCGGCCGAGCGAACCAGAGCACCGGCAGCAGCACGATGAACAGAATGGCGCAGCCGTAGAAAATGTCGTTAACCGCCAGGGTATAGCCCTCCCGGTTGATGATTTGATCGATATAAGCGATGCGTTGCGTTGCCCCGAAACCCATCTGCGAAAGTTGCTGCAGATACTGCGCAGCACCGGGCTGGGCCGGATTAACGTACTCGGTGAGGCTGGCGTGGTGAGAAATAGCCCGGTGCTGCCACAGCGTCACCATCACGGCCGTGGACACGCTGGAACCGAGCGTACGGAAGAAGTTGGACAGTCCCGATGCGCTGGCGATTTCCGAGGCAGGCAAGCCCGAGAGATAGATCTGGTTGAGCGGGATGAAGAAACAGGGAATCGCCAGCCCCATCACGAAGCGCGGCACCACCAGCGTGGCGAAGGAAGCACTGCTGTCGAAGGTGGAAAACCAGTACGAGGTCGCCGCGAACACGATGAACGACCAGCTCACCAGTAAACGCAGGTCGACCTTGCTCATGTTCCGACCAACGATCGGCGAGAGCAGGAAGGCCAATACGCCCACCGGCGCGGCGGCCAATCCGGCCCAGGTGGCGGTGTAACCCAGCGTGGTCTGCAGCCACAGCGGAAACACCACGTTGATGCCGAAGAAGGCGAACATGCCCAGCGAGAGGCTGAGCACGCCCACGGTGAAATTGCGCTGCTTGAACAGGCTCAGATCGATCACCGGATGTTTGGCGTGGATTTCCCACACCACCAGGAAGGTGAGGCACACCAGTGCGATCAGGCCCAGGGTGAGGATCAGCGGCGAGGCGAACCAGTCATGATCGTTGCCGTTGTCCAGCATGAACTGCAGGCAGCCCACGCCGGCCACCAGCAACACCAGGCCCACGATGTCGATCGGCGCCTTCATCGTTTTGGTTTCGCGCTTGTGCAGCAGCGTCCAAGTGATGATGCCGGCCAGGATGCCTACCGGCAGGTTGATGTAGAAAATCCACGGCCAGGAGAGATTGTCGGTAATCCAGCCGCCCAGGATCGGCCCGAAGATCGGCGCCACCACCACCGTCATCGCCCACATGGCCAGTGCGATGCCTTGTTTTTCCTTCGGGTAGCTCGATAGCAGCAAGGTCAGCGAAAGCGCCACCATCGGGCCGGAACCGGCGCCCTGCATCAGGCGCCCGAACACTAGCATCGGCATGCTGGTGGACAGGCCGCAGAACATGGAAAAGATCACGAACAGCGTGACCGATGTGACAAAGGTGCGCACTTCGCCGAAGCGGCGCGCCACCCACCCGGTCAGCGGCTGCATGATGGCGCTGGCCAGCGAATAGGAGCTGATTGCCCAGGTGCCTTCGTTCGGGCTCACCGCCAAGCTGCCGGCGATGTGCGGCACCGAGACGTTGACGATGGTCATGTCCAGCACCTCCATGAAGGTGCTGAACGCAACGGCGATGGTCAGCAGGACCAGCGGCGTTCCGTGCAGTGGTTTCAGGGGTGGGGCGTTGTCGGGTGTGGCAGCCATGATGGCCTCGCGGTCTTGCTTTCCAGGTCCGCATCCCCGCGTGCGCGGGAACGAGGGCAATCAGCGTTACGGACGTAGCAGCGGATGCCTTGGCATCACTCCCCAAGATTGGCGCGAATGATCTTCTCCGCCTCGGTATCGGCCTGAGCGGCGACGTGGTCATACACCGAGGTTTCTGCCGGCGGTTGCGCGGGTGCGGAAGCAAGCGCCGGGCCCTGGTCGTTGCTGATGTCGACCGTCACGTCGGTCGAGAGCCCGACGCGCAGCGGATGCTTGTCCAGCTCGTCGTTGTTGAGCGCGATACGTACCGGCACGCGCTGTACCACCTTGATCCAGTTGCCGGTGGCGTTCTGCGCCGGCAACAGCGAAAACACACTGCCTGTGCCTGCTCCAAGGCCGATCACCTTGCCGTGGTATTCGACGCTGCCGCCGTACAAGTCTGTGGTGATCTTCACCGGCTGGCCGATACGGATATGGCGCAGCTGGTTTTCCTTGAAGTTCGCATCGATCCACAGATCGTGCAGCGGCACGATGGTCATCAGTTGCTGGCCGGGAGAGATGCTGGCGCCGAGTTGCACGCTGCGCTGCGCAACGTAACCGCTCACCGGTGCCACAATCGTATTGCGCTGCGCGGCAATCCAGCTAGCACGGAAGTTAGCACGTGCCTGCATTACAGCCGGGTTGTTGGCGACGTCGGTGCCTTCCACAGCAGCGCGTGCCGATTGCGCCTGCGCCTTCGCAGCATTCAGCGCGGCTTGCGCTTGTGCCACGCTGTCGCGCATGTGCTGCACGATTTCCGGCGATTCGGCCTGGGCGGCCACCAGTGGCAGATGGCGCTTCAGATCGGCTTCTGCCTTGCGCAGATCGACTTCACGCGCCGCTACGGTGGCATCCGCTTCGTTGACCGAGTCGTTCTGCTGGCGAACCTGGCGCACTGCTTGCGCCAGCGCGCTGCTGGTCTGGCGCAGGCGCACGTCGGCATCGGTGGGGTCAAGTTTTACGAGCACTTGTCCGGCGGTGACGTGTTGCGTGTCATCGGTAAGGATGGCGATGACAGTGCCGGGAACTTGTGAGGAAAGCGCGACCTGATTGCCGCCCACGTACGCATTGTCGGTGCTCTCGCGGGTCGAAAATACGAAGAACCACAGCAGGAACCAGGCCAATCCGGCGAGCACGAAAACAAGCGCCACGATCAGCAGCGCGCGGCTGCGCTTGGCGGGATTCTTCGCGGCCAGGCCGCTGTCGTTGGCGTCCTTGAGGGTGGACTCGGCGGCGCTCATGGTCAGGGGGCTCCTGCGGGATTCGAAGTGGGGGAGGAAGCGGCGGCGGATTGCACGGCCTTGCTGTCGATGTCGGAGCGGTAGCCGCCGCCCAGCGCCTTGATCAACGCCAGATCGGTACTGATCGCCTGCGCCTGCAGGCTGATGGCCTGGTCACGCTGTTGCAGTAGCTGCGCCTGGGCGTTGAGGCTTTGGCGTGCATCCTGAGTGCCGCGTGCGGTGCGTGCCTGCGCGTTGGCCAGCAGTGCCTTGTCGGCTTTTATCTGCGCGGCCTGCTTTTCGCGGCGCGCGGCAATCTGCTGTGCGGTGACGGCTTGCGTGGCGACGTCGCGCGCGGCGTCCGTCACCGCTACGTTGTAATCCGCGATGGCGGCATCGAGCTGGGCGCGGCTGGCGCCATAGTTCGCCTTCAGCCGGCCGCCTTCGAAAATCGGCAGATGTACTGCGGGCGTGATGCCGAACACGCGGCTACCGGCGGTGAACAGATTGCCCAGATCGCCCTTGCTGCCGGTGGTAAGGCCCCCGAAGCTCGGTGCGCCCTGGTCCGTGCTGGAAAGGCCTGCCATCGCCTTGATGCTGAAGTCGGGGAAATAATCCGCGCGCGCTACATCGGTCTGTTTGAGCGCGGCTTCCACGCGCCAGCGGCTGGCGGCGATGTCGGGGCGGCGGGCGATCAGGTCCAGGTGCGCGTTATCGGGAATCGCGCCTTCGAGTTCGGGCAGTGCGCGTGGTTCCAGTGGCGGCAATTGCGCCGGCGATACGTTCACCAGGGCGGCGAGCACCACCTTGCGCAGTTGGATCGAGCCTTCCAGCGTGGCTTGCATTTGCTGTGTACTGGCAAGCTGCGCGCGCGCCTGTTGGACGGTATCGGGCAGGTCCACGCCTTGTCGTACGCGCAGTTCGGCAATGTGCAGCAGGCGCTGTTGCACGCCGACTGCCTGCCGCGTGAGTGCGAGACGGTTTTCATCGGCCAGCAGGCCGAAATACGCGTCCGCCACAGCGTTCTGAATGGTGAGCATGGCGGCGCTGCGTTCCGCTTCGGCGGCATGCGCCTGATCGAGCGCGGCCTCGATCGCGGCGCGCTTCTTGCCCCACCAGTCGAAATCGTATTCGAGCTGCACACTCAGGTCGGCCTGGTTGTACCAGTTGAAACCGAGCAGGGATGGGGGGATCAACCCATGGTCGCTCATGCGCTGGCGCGTAAGCTGGCCGTTGGCGTCGATGGTAAGGCCAGCTTGCGCTGCGGCGACGCGCACCGATTGTTCGGCGGTTTTCACGCGCGTCCGTGCCTGCTCCAGGTCGGGCGACTGCTGCATGACCAGCGCCATCACCCGGTCGAGCTGTGGATCGTGGTACACGCGCCACCATTCGGCGGCGGGCCACTCCGCGCCTGCGGTGGTCGGCAAGCCGGCTAACGGCACGTCGTCACGCAGGACAGGATGCTGCACTTTGGTCGGGATATGGCAGCCGGCAAGACTCAGTACGGCCATCAGCACAAGTGGACGGAGCCGTGCATACGGAAAGGATGAAGCGTTCATGGCGAATCACCCGCTACGTGTTCGAGGTTGCTGAGGTTGTGCGCCAGCTTGCGCAGCAGTCGGTTCAAGGTGCTGCGCTCGCTCTGGGTGAAGCCGTCGAAGAGCAGTTTCAGGCGCGGCAGCATGGCCGGCAGCATCTTCTGCACGAAGCGCTTGCCAGCTGGCGTGATCTGCATGACGACGCGGCGGCGGTCCTCGACGCTGGGGCCGCGCGTGATGAGTCCGCGTTTGACCAGCGCGTTGGCAATACGCGTCATGTTGGTGACGCCCAGCGAGGTGAATTGGCACACCTCGCTGGGCGTGGAAGCGCCGCCGGGGTGCGCAAATATCGCAATAAGCGTGCGGAATTCGCTGTCGTTGAGCTTGTGCGGGCGCAGCTTGTGTTCGAGTTCCGCCTGCAGGCGTTCGGCGATCAGCAGCATGATCCGGCACAGCCCGACGTCGGCCGGTACCTCGGGCATGGCTTTGCGCACGCCGGCGATGCCCTCGTCCATGCACTTGATTTTGTCGCTCAGAAACATTTCATCGGTGCATATTTCACTGGTGAAATAAAATGATGCGTTGCAATCTGGGTTATTGCAAGTGCCAGGGGTACGCATTTTGCACACTGCGCCACCATCTCTGGTGGTGGCTATCGCGGTCAGGCGATGGCGAATAGCCGCTTTACGTTTGCTGTCGTGGCGGCAGCGACCGTTTCAGGCGCTTCGCCGCGCAAGGCGGCAACGCATTGGAGAACCTCCGCAACGCGTGCCGGTTCGTTGCGCTCGCCACGGTGGGTCGACAGCGGCTGGTCGGGTGCGTCGCTCTCGAGCAACAGGTATTCGATCGGCATGTTGGCGACGATGCGCCGCAAGCGCTGGGCGCGTTGGTAAGTCACCGGGGCGCCGATGCCGATATGAAAGCCAAGCTTCCACAATTGCTCGGCCTGCTGCTGGCTGCCGGCAAAGCTGTGCACGACACCACGCAAGCCGCCGATGCGTCGCAGGGTGGAGGTGACTTCGTCCATCGCTGCGCGCGCATGCAGGATGACGGGGAGATCAAACGCCTTCGCCAACTGGAGCTGTTGCAGAAAATAATGGTGCTGATCCTCGGCGCTGAGTTCTTTGGCATGAAAATCAAGGCCGATTTCGCCCACCGCGACAGGATGCTGCGCCGTAAGCCAATGCGACAGCATCGCGATATGTTCCGGCCGATGCTGGTGCATGAACAGGGGGTGCAGGCCATAGGCGGGGAACAGTCCGCTGCCTGCAGTACACAACCCCTGGATGCGCGGCCAACTGGCGGCGTCGACACCGGGGATCACTTGCAGTGTTACGCCAGCATTACGGGCGCGCTCGATGGTGGCGTCGCGATCGCTGTCGAACGAGGCGTCATCCAGGTGCACGTGGCTGTCGGCAAGCGTAAGCATGGCTGTCATGATGCGTTATCCTGGGGCTGTTCTGATAGACGCGAAACGGTCTAGCCGTCATTCAGCGTATGGGCGCTTCAATGCGCCACATCAAGTCTCGCCGGGCGGCGCGCTTGCGCACATCAAATACACAGGAGGTCGTCATGAGAAATAAATCATTCAAATTCGGTGCGGTGGCGGCAGTGCTGATCGCCGTGGCGGCTTTGTCGGGCTGCCAGACGCAGCCGACCACCTATCAGACGAGCTACGGTTATCGTGGTTGCCAGAACTGCGGTGTGGTGCAGCAGGTGCAGCAGATCTACATCCAGCAGCAGGGTAGCAACAACAGTGGCCTGGGTACGGTGATCGGTGCGGTGGCTGGCGGCCTGCTGGGCAGTACCATCGGTCATGGGCGCGGCAATACGGCGGCCATCGTGGGCGGTGCGGTCGTCGGCGGCGTGGTGGGTAACAAAGTCGGCCAGGCGAATAGCCAGCCTGCCGGTACGACGCCGGCTTGGCAGATCGTGGTGCGCATGGATAACGGCCAGTACGCCACGGTGACCCAGGTTGCCAATCCGGGTGTTCGGCCCGGCGATTATGTGGTGATCAGCAACAATCAGGTTTACCCGCGCTGATTTTTTTCAAATGGACGTCTGGACGTCCAAAAGAAAAAAAGGCCCTCTTTCGAGGGCCTTTTTTATGCTTTTGCGTACGTGTCAGTTGATCGAGTAGAACTTGTGGTCGCCGATCGTAATGGCGCGCTGGTTGCGTGACCAGTTCGGCGCCACCGAGACCGTGGCGAAGTGGTCCGCGTGCGGTACGAACAGGCGGCGTTCGTCGACGGGAAGGCCCCAGTTCTGGATCGACTTGCCGGCGATGTCCCAGGCTTTCTGGAACGCTACGACATTATCGATTTCCTGGTTGGGCGACGTGGTCGATAGCGCGAATTGATGCGGCGCCTTGACCACTTCGCACACCGTACCACCCCACTGACCGCGTTCGCGCCGGCGCATGGCGACTTCCGCCACGGCCATTTGACCGACCGTCGACTGGCTACGTGCTTCCAGGTAGACGGTGGTTGCCAGACAAGTCTGGTCTGCGAGCGGTTGGGGCAGTACGGACATTAGCCACAACAACATGGAAAGTTTCATATCTGCCTCCAGCTTGCTGTACGTGCTGGCACACATGCGTGCCAAAACGCCGTTGCGATGGACGGGCGGGCAGGCCGTTCCATCTGGATCTATCGCTTGCGTCGAAACTCGAGGCGCAAACGCTTGTTAACCGCTGTAACGCGGTGGAATCGATCGACATGTCCGATGTCGACCGGGAAAGCTTTCGGCTATTTACGCTGCGTGCATAAGGCACCTGATGCAGCGTGTTCGCGCATACGGCGAGTTGTACTCCGGCATTCTTCTTGCCGGGTCGCGCCGATCCGGACCCCTCCGGTTCGTCGCGTATGTCGGTACCCTGTGGGCTGGTGGGTGCCGGAAAAAGTTTGGCGGAATCTAGTGGGCCGCGGTCGTCTTTGCAAGTGCCAGCGCAGCGAGATTCACACTACGCTCACCATGCTGGCATAGCAAGCATGATGTAAACGTCAAGCTGGCCAAGTATTTAGCAGTCGCACGGCAACGCCTTCATCACTCACGATATGTCCATCATGTTGTCCGAATTGTTCAGCCGTTTCGTCAGTCATGACAGCCAAAGCTTCCACTTGGTCTTCGTGTGCGATGACGTCAAGTAAACGCATGAACTCGCGATGCTCGCGTTCAATCGATAAACCGTCTTCTGCGTGCTTCGACAGCGCAACATGATGCAGATGCCGTTTGTTTCCGCCGCGATAGTGCAAGCGCGCAACGATTTCCTGTCCGGGGTAACAACCTTTGTCGAGTGCGACGGCACCAAGACGATGCAGCGATAAAGAAGGCGGAAGCCATTCGTTCAATGCGCTGTTTGGAAGCCATGCCCAGCCTTCGCGCAATTGTTGCAATTGCCATGCGTCGTCAACTTGCAGGTTGGTGCCGAACAGCATGGTATGCGTTCCGCATCCAAGACAAATGACATCGTCGCGCATGTCGACTTCGTGCAAGGGTGTGGCCGTGGTGCCTGAAAGCAATCCTTCCAGGATAGAAAGCTTGATGCGCGAACGAAACACGAAGCGGCGCAATGCTTCGACAAAATCGATTGCATTGCCCCCGCGTAAAATCACCAGCAAACGGTCTTCGCCGATGCGTGCAAGATGAAACAGATTGCGCACGCGCCCTTGTGCATCGAGCCAGCTGCTGAATTGCCAGCGCCGGTTTGCCAGCGCGGTGACCTGGCTGGTGAACTGGCTGTGTGCGAACGCGATGGCGTCCGGGCCTTCGATGACAATGGCGTGGGCGGAATGATATGTCGGCATGCGCGTTGGAGTGGGGGTGGCAGGGACTTGATGCAAGTGGTTCGCAAGCACCTGTCTTGCCTATCTTGCTTGCCTGCAACGCCCGGCGCCCGGCGTCAACTGGTTGTGCCGCTATGCGGCAAGTATTACGCTTTTGACGATACGAACATGCCCGACACGTCCTCCAAACCCGCAACGCCGAACGAACCCGCCAAGCAAGAGCGGGCAGCAACGCCCGTTCCGCCCATGCCGGGCAAGGACCAAAACGAGCGGCCTGCGCCGGATCCCACGCGCTACGGCGATTGGGAAAAGAATGGGCGCTGCATCGACTTCTGATGCCGTTGCGCCATCCGCGCACGACATTGATGCCGGTGCGAAGCACAGGCAAGGGGGCGGTGGTAGTACGGGCATCAGCGATTCCACCCCAGGATAGCCGCCATGGCAGAGACGCAACGACCGGTTTCACCGCATCTACAGATATATAAGTGGCAAGTGCAGATGGTTACCTCCATCCTGCATCGCGCCACCGGCATTGCCCTGTCCGTGGGCGCTTTGATCCTCGTGTGGTGGCTGATTGCCCTGGCTGCCGGCGAAGACGCCTTCAACCAGTTCAAGGTCTGCATGGGCAGCCCCATCGGCATGGTCCTGCTGATCGGCTGGACCTGGTCGTTCTTCTATCACCTGTGCAACGGCATCCGTCACCTGGTGCAGGACGCGGGCGCCGGCTACGCCATCGTGCAGTTCGTGCGCTCCAGCTGGGGCGCGGTGATCGTCAGCTTGCTGCTTACGCTTATTGTTGTCGGCTACGCGCTGTCTGCCGGAGGTGCCGCATGAGTGCGAACGCGAAAGATTTACGCCATCCGCTGAAGCGGGCGCGGGGCCTGGGTTCGGCTCAGTCTGGCGTCGGGCACTGGTGGACCCAGCGCACGACCGCCACCGGCCTGGTGGTGCTAGGGCTGTGGTTCGTGGTGCTGGTGCTGGGTCATTTGCATAGCGACTACGCCACGATGCGCGCCACGGTGGCCAAGCCGTGGAATGCGGTGCTGCTGATCGCCTTTCTTTTCACTATGTTCTGGCACGCCGTGCTCGGCTTGCAGGTGGTGGTTGAAGACTATGTGCATACCCGCTGGAAGGAGATCTTCCTGCTGGTGGCCATCAAGTTTATCGCCGTGTTGAGCGTGCTGGCTGGCACGCTGGCCGTGCTGCGCGTCGCACTGGGAGCCTGAGCTCGATGGAAGCCTACAAAATTCAGCAGCACAAATATGACGTGATCGTGGTAGGCGCCGGTGGTGCCGGCCTGCGCGCCACGTTCGGCCTGGCCGAGAAGGGCCTGAAGGCCGCGTGCATTACCAAGGTGTTTCCAACTCGTTCGCATACCGTCGCTGCACAGGGCGGTATCGCCGCTGCGCTCGGCAACATGGGCGAGGACGACTGGCGCTTCCACTTCTACGACACCATCAAGGGGTCGGATTGGCTGGGCGACCAGGATGCGATCGAATACATGTGCCGTGAGGCCATTCCCTCGATCCTGGAACTGGAACATTACGGCGTGCCGTTCTCGCGTACCGACGACGGCCGCATCTACCAGCGCCCGTTCGGGGGCATGACCACGCACTACGGCAAGGGCACCGCCCAGCGCACCTGCGCCGCAGCGGACCGTACCGGCCACGCGATCCTGCACACGCTGTACCAACAGGCGCTGGCGCATGACGCCACCTTCTTCATTGAATACTTCGCCATCGACCTGATCTTCGACGAAGAAGGTGTATGCCGCGGCGTACTGGCGCTCGACATGAACGAGGGCACGCTGCATGTCTTCCGTGGCCAGGCCGTGGTGCTGGCTACCGGTGGCTACGGCCGTGCCTACTTCAGCGCCACGTCGGCGCACACCTGCACCGGCGACGGCGGCGGCATGGTGCTGCGCGCCGGCCTCGCGCTGCAGGATATGGAATTCGTGCAGTTCCATCCCACTGGCATCTACGGCGCCGGCTGCCTGATCACCGAAGGTGTGCGCGGCGAGGGTGGCTATCTCACCAACTCGAAGGGCGAGCGCTTCATGGAGCGCTACGCACCGAGTGCGAAGGACCTTGCCTCGCGCGACGTGGTCAGCCGCGCCATGACGGTGGAAATCCGCGAAGGCCGCGGCGTGGGCGAACACAAGGATCATGTGCATCTGAACCTGATGCACCTGGGGCCGGAAGTGATTCACGAGCGCCTGCCGGGCATCGCCGAATCCGCCCGCATCTTTGCCGGTGTCGACGTCACCAAGGAACCGATCCCGGTGCTGCCGACCGTGCACTACAACATGGGCGGCATCCCGACCAATTATCACGGCGAAGTCGTGCAGAAGAAGGGCGACGACGTCGATGCCGTGGTGCCGGGCCTGTTCGCCATCGGCGAGGCGGCCTGCGTGTCGGTGCATGGCGCCAATCGCCTCGGTTCCAACTCGCTGCTCGACCTGGTGGTGTTCGGCCGCGCGGTGGCGCATCGCTGCGCCGAAATCATCAAGCCGGGCGCCGCGCACAAGGACCTGCCGGCCAGCGCGCTGGACAAGGCGCTGGCGCGTTTCGACGGCCTGCGCAATGCCAGCGGCGGTACGCCTACGGCGAAGATCCGCCTGGACATGCAGCGCACCATGCAGCAAGACGCCGCCGTGTTCCGTACCGGCGAAACGCTGCAGGCCGGCTCGAAGAAGATCTCCGAGGTGTATGACTCCTTCAAGGACGTACGCGTCAGCGATCGCTCGATGGTGTGGAACTCCGACCTGATCGAAACGCTGGAGCTGTCCAACCTGCTCGGCCAGGCCGTGGCCACCATGCACTCGGCCGAGCAGCGCCAGGAAAGCCGCGGTGCGCATGCCCGCGAAGATTTCCCCGAGCGCGACGACCACACCTGGATGAAGCACAGCCTGGTGAAGGTCGACGAAGCAGGCAAGACCAGCTTTGATTTCCGTCCGGTGCATATGTACACGCTCACCGGCGATGTCGAAGTCGTGCCGCCCAAAAAGCGCGTCTATTAATCTGGAGAGGCAATCGTGGCCGAGTTCACGCTACCGAAGAATTCCAAGATCCAGCCGGGCAAGCACTATCCGGCGAAAGACGCGAAGAAACCGCGTACGTTCCGCATTTATCGCTGGTCACCGGACGATGGCCAGAACCCGCGCATCGATACCTATGAAGTCGATCTGGCCGCTTGCGGCCCGATGGTTCTGGACGCACTGCTGAAGATCAAGAACGAGATCGATCCCACCCTCACGCTGCGCCGTTCGTGCCGCGAAGGCATCTGCGGTTCGTGCGCGATGAACATCGACGGCACCAATACGCTGGCTTGTACCCGGTCCATCGAAGAATGTGCCTCGGGCGATGTGAAGATCTATCCACTGCCGCATATGCCAGTGGTGAAGGATCTGGTGCCAGACCTCACGCACTTCTACGCGCAGTTCGCTTCGATCCGTCCGTGGTTGCGCACACAGAGCGCGGCACCGGATCGCGAGCGCCTGCAATCGCCGGAAGACCGCAAGAAGCTCGATGGTCTGTACGAATGCATCTTGTGTGCCTGTTGTTCGACCAGTTGTCCGAGCTACTGGTGGAACGGCGATCGCTATCTTGGTCCTGCCGTCCTGCTGCAGGCCTATCGCTGGATCGTCGACTCGCGCGACGAAGACACCGGCACGCGCCTGGACGACCTGGAAGATCCGTTCAAGCTCTACCGCTGCCACACCATCATGAACTGCGCACGCACTTGCCCGAAGGGGTTGAACCCGGCGAAGGCGATTGCGGAGATCAAGAAGCTGCTGGTGGAGCGGCGCTCGGCCTGATCGGTCTCGCGTGATGGTCAGTCACATCGCCGTCATTCCCGCTTTCGCGGGAATGACGGCCTCGACCGGCAGGGTGCTGCGGTGGGCAAAGTGAAAGGTTCAATAGATGGATGAGGGCCGCCTCAAACGCCTGCGCTGGCGCACCCGCCGCGGCACCCGTGAACTGGATGCGCTTTTCGGCGGCTGGCTGGAAACCTCGTTCCCTGCGGCTGACGCCGCCCTGCAACAAGCCTTCGACGAATTGCTCGACGTGCAGGACCCGGACCTGTGGGACTGGGTGATGGGCTATGCCAGGCCGCTACGTGCTGACTGGCAGGCGATCATCGATGACATCCGCGCCCGCCATCGGCTTTGAATACCGGCCTTCGCGCTGGGTGCCGCGCCTGTTCGCGGGCATCACCGGCCTGGCGATGCTGGCCATAGTCCTATCCGGTTTGCCCTTGTTTGCCTGCATGGTGCTGTGCACGGCCTCGGCAGCGGCTTGCAGGTATGCCGTGGGCCGTTTGTCATTGCCGATCTACGCGGTGGGGTGGGCCAGCCAAAGTGGCTGGACGTTGCGAGGGCTGGACGGTGGGGACGAGGTGGCCAACCTGCTGTCTTTTCGAATCATCCGCCAGCTGGTGCTGCTTCGGTTGGCCAGCGGCCGCTACGGCAAGCTCACGCTCTGGCTGATGCCCGACAACCTCGATGCGGATACCCGGCGACGCCTGCGCATGCGCTTGGCCGTCATGCGCGAAGCCGCCGAGGAACCGGCCTGACAGTTGCCGCCTTGTCGCGCTTCGGGCACTCTGCGCGCGCGGCGCGGTCTCACGGATTCCTACGGCCTCCCGCCCATTCCCCACAAGCGAAGCCTCCATGTTCCGACCGCTCGAGCTTTTCATCGGCCTGCGCTACGTCCGTGCCAAGCGGCGCAATCAGTTCATCTCCTTCATCTCCACCGTATCCATCGTTTGCATCACCATCAGCGTAATGGCGCTGATCACGGTGATGTCGGTCATGAACGGCTTCGACTTTCAGCTGCGTTCGCGCATCCTGGGCGCCATTTCGGATGCCACCGTATCGGGCCTTCCGGGCGAACCGGTGCGGAACTGGCAGTACGCCATGCAGCAGGTGAAAGCCAATCCGCATGTGCGCGGCGCGGCGCCTTATGTGGAGATTCAGTCCTTCCTGCAAGGACAGCGCTCCAGCGGCGCGATCATTCGCGGCATCGACACAGCGCAAGAGCCGAACGTGTCGGACATCAACAAGCACATGATCGCTGGCTCGTTCGATTCGCTTACGCCGGATGGCTGGAACATCATTCTTGGAAAAGATCTCGCGCTGCAGCTCGGCGTCA
>NZ_DATJMN010000007.1:0-10130 GCF_035508675.1 Dyella sp. | reverse complement strand
CTTCGGTCCATCGTCTCGACAGACGCCAGTCTGCCTTCGCCGATGGCCCTGTGCTCTGCGAACACACAGGACCTCTGCGGCCTACGCTGAATTAATCAGAGCATCCTTAGGCAAAAGCTTCTTGGCTATGAAGACGCCCGTTGTTCCAAGCGACGAAACGGCGAAAGCAGACCGGTGGTCTGCCTATGAGCGCTTGGATTCTCCATCAAGGCGGTCGCGCCTGCCGAGAGCCTCCTGCCGAAGATCGGCACGAATCTGATCTTCCAGCTCGGACATCTCTGCCCAATTTGTCAAATGATCGCCGCCGGCCTCCGCCCGTCGCCGGTTGTATTCCGCCTCATCGATCGGCACCTCTTGCTCCGCATCGGGCTCCCGCGGATACGGCACGCCATCCAGGATGTTTTGCAAGATTTGGGCTTCCGTTTGAAGACCCCGATGAGCCGCAGCTTCTCCTGCGCTTGCTATCAAGGCACCAAACAATTCACGTGCATCGCCGCTCGAATACGCCCAAGCTGCGTTGATGACCTGCAGGAACGTAGCGCCATAGATCATACCGTCGCCTATATCGTCATCAACAATGTGCTGCAGGGTGTATTCAAAGGTCGACATGCCATGGCCCGGGTCGACGTAGCCGGGTGCGAGGCCACCGCCCATAACGATGTGGTATTCCCGTTGCATGCCCTCTGCGACGTGCGCCCGATCGAACATGTCGATGACGTTCTGGTCTACGTTGATTGCCCTCAAACCGGCCGCGATCTTCTCGAATGAGGATTCGCGGTTCTCGGGACCATTGGTGGCATAAATGGTGACTTCGATATCCTCAAGACTGAAGTCACCGTCACTGCCTTCGATAACTTGTCGAATATAGTCTTCAACGCTTTGCTGGACTTGCGCAGGCTCAGTGAGTGCATCGGCATGACGCAGGTAAGAAAGCCCGGTACGCGAGTGATAAAGGGAAATCGCTGTGCAGGTGGAAAGATTATAGGTATAGGCGACGGCCTGCCCGATGTAATACCTGTCTTGGCGGTCGTCTTGCGGAACGTAGATGGCATGTTCCATGAGGTCTTGAACATACTGCGCAGGGGGTGGCTCATCTTCAAGGTCCTGAGCATCCTCCGCAGGGACCGGCTCGAAAAAAAACCACTCGCCCTGCTCCCCGTTGTACTCGCGATTCCAGTGTTGCGGAATTTGATCAGCCCGCATGACGACCCAAGCGCCGTTGGCAAGCAAGGCCCACGCGAAATTGACAAACAAGCCGCTCTCGTCTTCGATCAGCCATCGCTGCACGACGTGTCCCGGCATGGCTTCGGAAGCAGTCGGCGCCTGCTGCCATTGCGCCATTTTCCCTTGTTGCGTCAATTGGCGGGGACTTTCATCAATTCTCCGCTGTACCGGATGCGCCATGGCGATGCCCGCGCGCGCACTTGGCCTCTGCAGGCTTGCCTCTTTTTGCGGGGCCGAAATGGCTTGCTTCATCCTGCTTGCCTATGGATCCCGGTCATTTTTCAACAACGGCAACATAGCCACTGGGATCAAATGTCAGCTGAAAGCTCGGCGCCTCGGTCGCCCCCGGCTGTATCTTCAAGTGGTACACGGTCACCGTCCAACTCTTCCAGGCTATGTCGTATTTCTTTTGAATGCTTGCCTGGATTCCAGGCGGAAGAATCATTTCGTTTTCCTTCGGAAAATACTTCGCCACCGGATTCAATAGTTTTGTATCACCTTCAAAAACCAACAAAGCCAGCTTGGAGATTTTGCCGAAGGTGCCCGCCTCTATGTCTGGCCACATGGCGTTTATGCCGTGCAGGTCAGGATGCGTACTCGTGAAGGCAGCAAACGACAAATCTTCCCCCTCACCCTTGGCGCCCATCCATTCCGCTTGCAACTCCATCCTGAACTTTGGCAACAGCTTCGCTCCAGGCGTGTTATTGAATGCCCTCGTGAGAAGCGCATGGGTTACCGCAATCAATTCCCTTATCTGCGTTGTCGTGACGAACGCGCCCGGATTACGCAGATACCTGTTCAATGGCCCGAAGAAATACGTGGTGTAGAGATATATAGCCGTCTGCTCCGCAGACAGGCCGGTGCAATCGTTCAGGCATTTTTGCAGCTGTTGTGAAGGACTCGCCACAAAGCCGAAGACAGCATAGGTCTTATCAGGATCCATCACCTTCGCAAGTTCTACCGGCGCCTTGAGGACCGCGCTTATGACACTATCCATCATCTCTTTCAGGACCTGCGAGCCATCTTTTCCCGATCGCTCGGCAGATGCTGAAATGACGGTTATTTCATGGAAATATACTCGGTACGCAACATCCGGCTCGTTATCGAACACCACCCGCATGCATCGCGCTTTAACCGTCGAGCGCCCGATCACCGTGCCGATGTCCCCCGCATCGCCTGCGGATGGGTTGCTTACCATGATCCGCGTTCCATTCGGAACGTAGTCGTCTATCTCCAGCTGCACCAGTTTTGATTGTAGTTGTGCCGCCGGCTTTTCCATCGGTCCCGAACTGGACGGCACGCCGGTTTTTCCGTCGCTTTCGCGGTCTCTTCCATGTTTGGCCGCTGCCTTTTCAAATCGTTGGATGGTGTCTTGGTGATGCGCATCTCTTTTGAATTGCACGCCTGCTGCATCGGCACTGCCACTTGACCATGCCTTGGCACCCATGGCATCGGCTTCGGCCTCCAGCGCTCCGTCGTTATTTACAGGGATGTCGCCCTTCATCTGGATGGTCGGTCGCACCCTGCCCTGCTTTTGCTGCGCCACATGCCATGCTTCATGCGGCAAATGCTTTTCCTGTCCCGGCGCCACATGGATGTCGCTGCCCTGTGCATAGGCATGCGCATTCAGCTGTGCCGGCTGGGGTGAGTTGTAGTGGACTTTGACATCGTCCATCGACATGCCCGACAGCGTTTCGACACCTGCCTTCAGGTTGTCGGGCAGGCCGGTCTGGTTCGCCCTGGGCGCATCTGCCGCTTGCTGCAAGACTGGCGCATTCATCATCGTGCTGGTCGTTTTAAGCTGCATCGCCCGCGCACCGGCTTGCACCGTCTGGTGAAAGGCTTGCAATTGCCCGGCCTGATGACTGTTGTCGGCCATCTCCTGCAACCGCCTTTGCACTTCGGCCTGCGGCCTGGCATCGATAAATTCACTACCGCCCGACGCGAGCTGGGTGGCCTTGCGCGGGTGCCGAGACTCCGCTTGCTGAACTTCTGCTTCGGCTTGCTGCAACGGCGCTGCGGTACTCATTTTTTTCTGCTCCGTGACCGTGATGGCGATGAGGAGAGCGTGCGGATTTTGTTTCGCAAACTCACGTCACGTAGTCGTGCCCAGTTCCCGCCCTGGTCTTGATCTTGGTGTGCACGTAGTCGGTCACGAAGGCCACGTTGCCGGTGGTCAGCCCATTGATACCCGTGTCCGGCTCGCCCACGATGCCTCCGAATCCCAAACGCCTGAACAGGATCGTGCCAACCTGCTCGACATACAGGCTTTCGAGATGGTGGTAAACGGAGAAAAACTGCAGCAGGGCGCTGCCCAGCGCGTTGCTGGGCGCCTGCCCGTAGCCCGCGCGCGCGAGCAGCGCAGTCAGCAGGGCCGCCAGTTGCGGATAGTTGCGATGGTTGAGCAACATGCCCTGTATCAGCGGCATCGAAAAGACGGTCGACGGGCCAAAGGATAGATTCAGATCGCTCGCCGTTTGCGCCAGTAGCTTGCCGAAGCGCTTCAGCGCCTCGCCATGTGCACGGTCTTGAACCGTGAAGGGATGGGCAATGGTCACCTGCATCGCGACGAGGTTGCGCTCCGTCGCATAATCCTCGACCGTCTGGTCGACCGTGTGAAATCCGTAGATGCCCGATCCCAGCGCATGGCTGGTGATGTCGATCGCCCCCGTGCGGGGGCTGACGAATTCACCGCCGTGCGGGTGAGCCTGCCGGGTGTAGTGAGTGATGGTCGCATGGGTCTGGCGTTTGATCGCCTTGGGTCCTGCCGCCCTGACCCTTCCGGGTTCGACCAGCATCTCGCCGGACGCATTGAGCCGAACCCTCAGCCGGGTCTTTGGGACCATGTTGATCTTTTTGAGCACGCCCTCGGTGTGGTTCCGGAAAACCCTCACCGTTACGGTGTCGCCGACACGTGCGCCCCGGGGTTCGATGGTGGCGTATCTATCGAATACCTGGGTCTTGTCGCCTATCTCCAGTTCGCACCCAGCAAATTCCTCGGTGGTTTCGTTGCCGAGCAGGACGCCCTCCTCCTCCTCGCCTTCGCCGTACGGATCGCACAAGATTCTCTCTTCGCGGGCTTCATCCATGGGCTCCTCTTCCACGACTGGATCGTGGTCGGGAGCAAACATTTCCTCACGCAGGTACAGCTTCTCGCCACCGACATCCACGTCTTTGACTTTCAGCACTCGATACCAATCGAAAATCTGTTCGCCCGTACGGTACTGTTCGTGCAATTCAGGGTCGTCCACCGCGTGGATGCCGCGGCGTGAAACGTAGATGTCTTCATTGTCGACCACCAGCTTTTCCGCAGGGCCAATCTCGCCGATCGAACCGACCTCATAGCCTTCGAAGATGCTGTCGGCTTGCTCGTGGACCAGGTGGGTGATGCCGCGGGAAACTACCGGCATCGGCCGGAGTTGCGTCAATGAGGCTCCGTGCCGGGGTGCCTCCTTCGTTTCCGAGACAGGATCGGACATACGCAGCGCTCTCGCTCCCATCACATCCGCCTCGCGCTCCAAGCTCTCGTCGTCATTGAGTTGCATGCGAGCACTGCCCGCTTTCGACCCGGTCTCGCCTTTGAGCTGCGCGATATGCGCCGATTGCTCCGCCTGTCTTCGCGTGCCGGCCAACCTTCGCTGCATGACACCAGCCCCTTCGCCCTGCCCGGTTGCCGGTTCGGCACCTTCCTTGGATTGCCCTGCCCTGTGCATTTTCATGGCTATGCCACTCTCCGCTTGAGCAAGTGATAAATGCGATGATCAGCGCCGCATCAGGATGGTGAAATCATCCGCTAGATAACCGGCCAGGAGTTCCGCGGCCGGATCGAGCGTTCGACAGAAAGCCAGAATCGCCTTCGGATCCTGTCCGCACAGCACGTGAGTGGCGTCGAACACATGGGCATCAAGCAGATTGAAAGCGATGCCGCGTATCGTGGCCTCCCACATCTGGCGGATGAGGCTGTAGGGATAGAGCGCATTGTTGCTGCGATAGCTCATGGCGCCCGATGCGAGTACGTAATCCACCGCGGGGAACTGCGCGTTGAGCATGTCGGCCTGCACGAAGCCGGTGCGTGGCAGGTGACCATGGCGCCGACGTGCGTCGTCGATGAACTCGGGCATATGGTCGACGCCAAGGTAGGCGACCTCGGTAAATCGCCGATCCAGAAACGGCTTGAGGTCGCCATAGCCGCAGCCTAGATCCAGCACGTTGCAGCCGCTCATATCGCCGACACGGCACAGTGCTTCGAAGCGCAAGCGCTGGCTGTCGGGTGTACGCCAGCCCAGTGCGCAGCGCTCGGGGTCGCCGATGCGGCGGCGGTGGTATTGCAGAATGGCGGCTTTCTCCAATAAATCCATCATGCGTGCTGCCCCTCGGACGATGCATGTGCGAAAGCGAGAATGACGGCCAAGCAAACCACTGCGTTACTTGCCCTTGCCCTTCTTCGGCGGCGGCATCTTCCCCTTCGGCTTGGCATCGCCTTTCAGCTGCGCGATATGCGCCGCCTCGCCTGTTTGCCGCGGCGTGGCCGCCACCTGGCGTTGTACGGTACCGGCAGCCTCACCCTGCCCTGCTGCCGGTTCGGCACTTTGTTTGGTTTGCGCCACCTTGTGCGTTTTCATGGACTCTCCACTCTTGGTTTGAGCATGTGATAGGCGATCGTGGCGATCAGGGCCACGACTAACAGTGCAAGCAAGGCGTTGCCACGGCGGACCTCGGCCAGGGTCGGGTCGCCGACCAGCAGGAGTGCGCCGACGATCAGGAACGCTATGGCGCCGAGCAGCAAGCCCAACTGGTACGGCAGGCCGATTTGCCGGATGCGGCAGCTTGATTGATAGAACGCGAAGGCAATCAGCCATATCACCAGCAGCCCTTCGGCGGCCATGCGCAGTGGCCAGCGGTAGTCGCAGATCCACGCATTCAATTGCTCGGCCTGTGGGATGCGCGTCAGGAAACTACTGCGCACACGCGTGGAGAGCATTTGGCCCAGCGGCTGGTTTAGCGAGGATGCGGCCCAGAACCCGACGCCGCCGAAGTTGTCGGCCGCATAAGCGAGGTCTTCTGCCAATGCCGTTTGATTGGATGCGCCGCTGGAGACGACCGGAATCACCCGATGCAGCAACAGCCGGGTGTCTTCCTCGTCCAGGTTCTTATCCTGGTCGATCGTGGTCAGCACCTCGCGCATGCTGCGGTCGGTGGGTTGGGTGAGCAACACCATGTAGCGCAGTGTGAGGTTGGTGTTGCTGCGGTAGCGTGCGCTGTCCCCGGCGGCGAGATGGTTGTGCGAGACCGGCGATTCGGCTTGTTGTACGTATTGGTTCATCGCATCGACCTGCCAGATGCTGTTGGGTGCATCGAGATCCGCATCGCGCAGAACGATATTGAGCACGTATGGGCGCTCGCGCCGGCGCAACTCGCTGATCAGCGCCCTTACCTGCCGATCCAGATAACGCGCGAACGCCGGCCGCAGGGGATCGTTGGCCGCAGGCATCTGATCCAGATAAAGCGTCAGGCCGTTGCCGTAACGCTCCACTTTGGCAAAGCCCGGCAACCATGCATGGCTGCGCGAAGCGAGATCGGCAAGCGGCGTATCGATGAAATCGGCCGCCTCGTCGGCCAGGCGCGCGGTGATACGCGCGACATCGTCATCGGTGGCTGTTTTCAGGAATTGCCAATCGTGGTGGTAAAGCGTGAAGTCCAGCGCGGTGCGATGGCGCTGGGCTTCGCGAATGAAATCGGTCTGCGACGGCGCACCCCACGCCGGCAATGCCAGGTCGCCGTTGTCCTTGAACCAGAGCGTGAACACGCTGATGCGCGAGAGCAGGCTGAAATCCAGTGGCATCGGTTTGTCCTGGTTGTGCCAGAACGGATAGAAAGCGTAGACCTCGCCGGTGAGCTGGCGCACGCAGCCGCAGCCCAGGCCGCTCCATAGCGGTGCCGGTGGATTCAAAAGCGGATGCGGTTGCGCAGCCTTGTCGATCAGCAGGCTGCGCAGGCTTGGGCTCATCAGCCATTGCGGCACCTGCTGCCAGGGCAGCGGATCGCGCGGCATGTAGTCATCCTGTTTCGCCAGCTTGGTCCAGTCCGGTGGGCAATCGCTTGCGTTGAACTTCGGCGGCGCCTTCCCTTGCTTGTTGGCGGCGGCGAGGATCAGCGCCTCGGAGAAACGGCACAGGCGTGTATCGAGCGCAGCGGCGAACAATTCGCGGCCGGGATACTCCACCCCGATCAATGGTTGCAGCATGCGCTGGAATTGCGCCTTGGCGTCGTCTTCGATCGAAACGTCCCCGTCCTGTTGAGCGGAAGCATCAATGGAAGTGGAACTGGCCGCAGCTGGCGCATCGCTGTGATCCGGTTCGTCGGCGGGCGCCAGGCCGCCCGCCGTTGCGGCATCGGCGGACATTTGCTTGAGCTCATCAAGCAGGTCTTTGTCCTTGAATATCGCGTCGGTGAGCATGTACGCGTCCATCGTGGGCTGCGGCGAAGCCGGCGCCGCCAAGGTGTCGGCCAGCGGCAAGGTGCTCAGTGGTGGAGGCGGCAGCGGCTTTTGGGGCGGCTTCGGCGGCGCTGGCGGGCTGGGCGCCCTGGGATGCACCGGTGGCGAAGGCTGCCACGGCGCCATGATCGCCAAGCGGTAAGTATGCTGCGCGACGCAGCCATGCTGGTCGCGCACCATGGCCACGAATACCGCGATATACGGCAACGAGCTGGGTGCGCCGGCCAGCGTACCGTTGGCGCTGATCGTGATACCGGGCGGAAGGCTATCGGCCTGGTAGGTGTACGGCGGCGTGCCGCCGGCCGCACGCAACACATATTGATACGGCTGGCCGATCGCGCCATTCGGCAGGGCCGTCACGCCGCCACCCAGTTGCAAAGGCGTGTTGCTGCAGGAGGTAACGGCCCTGGCCGCACCGGGCGCGAAGACAAGCATGGCCAGCGCCAGGCAGCCATGCACTGCGGCATTGCGCAGCATGGAGACCGCGTGTGAGAGCGGCATCATCCCACCGTCCTCCCTTCCTTGCTCAATTCCTTGGCCAGCGCAACACGCAGATGGCTTGCACCGATCTGCGTCGCGCCGCTGCGTGCGGCTTGCAGCACGGCAAAGCGCAACACGTTCACGATCGAACCGCCGGACAACTCGTACTGTTCGGCGATCGCTTCCAGGTCGACGTCGGGTGCAAGACGCTCCTTCTGCGGCAGCAGGCCGCGCCACAGCCGAAGGCGCTGGTCGGCGTCGGGCATCGGGAAGTACACCATCGACTGGAAGCGGCGCGAGAACGCTTCATCGATATTGCCGCGCAGATTGCTGGCAAGAATCACCACGCCGGGGAAATCTTCCACGCGTTGCAGCAGATAGGCGATTTCCTGGTTGGCATGCCGGTCGTTGCTGTTCTGCACGGCGCCGCGCTTGCCGAACAGCGCATCGGCTTCGTCGAAGAACAACACCCAGCGCCGGCTTTGCGCCTGGTCGAACACGCGCGCCAGATTTTTCTCGGTTTCGCCGATGTACTTGGACACGACCATCGACAGATCGATGCGATAGACATCCACGCCGGTGCTCCGGCCCAGCAACGTGGCGGTAAGCGTTTTGCCGGTGCCGGGCGGTCCGTAGAACAGGCTGCGATAGCCGGGCTTGACCGCGCGGCTCAAGCCCCAGTCGCGCATCAAATCGGCTCCCTGCTGCATCCAGGCCAGGATCACCATGATCTCGTCCATCACATCCGGCGTCAGCACCAGATCCGGCCAGCCGAGATCGGTGGTGATGCGTTTGGCGGGAAACTGGATGTTGTAGTCGGGCTTGTGCCACACACCGGTCTGCAATCGCTGCAGTGTTTCGGCGCTCACGCTCAGCGCGCCGCTGAGTTGCGGCTCATTGCCGGCGGCTTCGCAATCCAGGCGCAAAATGTCGCGTGCCATGAAGGGGTGCTGCGGATCGAACAGGTCGAGCAACGCAATGCGCCGCACGAGGTTGTCACCGGCAACCAGGAACGCCGCCGTCTCGCCGGTCGGCAGGAAACCGCCATGGCGCTGCGCCTTCCAGCCGCCGAATTCGGTAAAGCCGCGGTCGAGATTCTGATTGCGCACGAACAACAGATCGAGCACGCCGGGGCGCGCATGCGGCGCCAGGGCCAGCGCCAGCACGGCGCGTTCGATCGGCGCCAACGCAAGTTCGGCGACCAGTTCCGCCAGCGCACTCCCCGACGGCAGCGCGGGCGGCGGCGGCGCGGCCTCGAAGCCTTGTGCGTGTTGCTGAAAATGCTGCTCCAGGCGCAGATTGAGCACGGCATCCAGCCAGTCGAGTTCCTGGCCCAGCGCTTCGGCATGCAGCATGCGCGCGTCAACGCCAGTCGACATGGATCGCTCCTTTCATCCATGGCAGCTTGATCGTTCCGTAGCGCCAGGGCAGCCGGTCCAACAGCACATCGAAAGGACCCGGCTGCACCTTCAGGCGCCAATGCTCGCCTTCGTGCGCTTCGTGCTCGACCAGCCGGCCGATGCGCTGCAGAAAGGTCTGCCGCAAACCGCGCGGCGAGGTGCTGCCCAATGCGCTCCAGTGCGCGATCGCCGCCGGCAACAAACTGTCGAGCGTGGGAATGACAGGGTCCAACGGCGGCGCCGGCGGTACGGGTTCATCGATGGACATGCCACATAGCAGTTTGTCGAGCACCCATGCGTGCTCTTCGCTATCGGTGTGTCCATCGGTGAGATACACCAGGCAATGCACCGCGCGCTGCTGCGCAGCCTCATCGACGAACGCATGACCATCGAGCAGGCCAAGCATGGCGAACAGGCGCGGCGCATAGTTGGCCAGCAGCACCAGGCCAGCATTGGCAATGTAGATCGCTTCGTTGTCCGGATGATCGTCGGCCGGCGACACGGTGCCATCGCTGTTGCGGCGGTTGCGA
>NZ_DATJMN010000006.1:0-4455 GCF_035508675.1 Dyella sp. | reverse complement strand
GAAGCTACCGCTTCGACGCAGTCGATCCTGCCCACCGTCCAGCAGTGGCTGAGCACGGAGGATCGCCGGCTGAAGCTGGCGCGGCAACCCGATATTGAGATGACCGCTCGCGGCACGTTACCTGCCGATGTGGTCATCGACGTCAACAAGAAGTATCAAACCATGGTCGGCTTCGGCGCGGCCATGACGGACTCGTCGGCGTGGTTGCTCCATAACAAGCTGAATTGGTTGCGGCGTCGCGCCTTGTTGCACGAGCTGTATGGTCCGCCTCCCAACCTCGGGCTGAACATGATGCGCCTGACCATCGGCGCTTCGGATTTCTCGCTGAAGCCATATACCCTGGATGATGTTCCCTTCGGCCAGGTCGACCCGCAGCTACAGCATTTCAACGTTACGCCCACCCTGCACGATGTGATACCGACGGTGCGCGAGATCCTTTCCATCGATCCGGATATGCGCATTGTCGCATCGCCATGGAGCGCCCCGGCGTGGATGAAGACCAGCGAAAACCTTATTGGCGGGGAATTGCTGCCGCAGTACGAAAGTGCGTATGCGGACTATCTCGTCAAATATCTTGATACGTACCTCGGTTACGGCATCCCGATCTTTGCAGTGACCTTGCAGAACGAACCGGGCTTCGTACCCATTACGTATCCTGGCATGGAGATGCCCGAGCCCACGCGGGCGCGCATCGTCGCGCAATATCTCGGCCCGAAGCTGGCAAGCCGCAGCCCCAAAACACAGATCCTGGAATGGGATCACAACTGGAACCAGCCCGAGCAGCCATTGAGCATGTTGGCGGACCCCGATGCCGCACCCTATATCGCTGGTGTTGCCTGGCATTGCTATGACGGCAGCCAATATGCGCAAGGTCGCGTGCATCGTGCGTATCCCCAAAAGGACACCTACATTACCGAGTGCTCCGGGGGCGATTGGGCGTCGAGCGCAAACGGCGAGCTGCTCTGGTTTACACGGGAGCTGCTGGTGACCGGGATCAGGCAGTGGGCGCGTGGCGTCATCTACTGGAACCTGGCGCTCGATGAACAGCACGGCCCGCATTTTGGCGGCTGCGATGCCTGCAAGGGTGTGGTCACCATCAACTCGCGCACCGGCGCAGTGAGCCGCAACGACGAATACTACGCGTTGGCGCACTTCAGCCGCTTCGTCTTGCCTGGCGCCGTGCGGGTGGAATCCACCAAGACCGACAGCGGCATTGCCAATGTGGCCTTCCAGAACGCTTCCGACGGGTCGATCGTGCTGGTGGTGGTGAACAGCCATACGGATGCGCGTCCTGTCTCGGTCGCACAGGGCAAGACGCGTTTCGATTACACGATGCCGCCGGAAAGCGTGGCGACCTTCGTATGGAACACGGGGCAGGCAGAAGCGTGGGGGCGGCGCGTCCTCGGGTGGTTGAAAGCTGTTCGATAGGGACGGTATTACCCAATGCTCCGAACTTAAGGTTCACGTTGATGCCGTTTCAAAGTGAGTCAGTGCGGAAAAATGCATGGCGGTAAGTTCGGAGCATGGCGGTATTACCTGACTGACACTGCCCGCAAATCCGCCAGCTCCTTGCGCAGCGCTGCGTTTTCCTCCTGAAGCGCGGCCACCTGCCTGCGCAGTTGCAGCACTTCCTCGGCGGCGTCATCGGCGCCGCTCTCCGGCGAGGGCGTGCTCGGCTCCTTGGTGGGCACTTCGCGCGGTTTGCGCTTGGCATCGCGCACGCGCTTGGCCACTTCCTTCAATTCCTTGCTTCCCGCCAGGGCGGCTTCGCGCTGTTCCTCTGCCGGGAGGCTCGATACTGCTGCGGCGGCGTTGATGGAGATGATGCCGGAGCGTACCGCTGCAACGACTTCAGGTGCGGCTTGTTTCTGGATCTTTTCGATCAGGGCGACTTGATTGCCACTGAGCTTGGCCTGGCGTGCGAGTGCTTCCCGGCTGGGTGGCCGTTCGGCGTTGGGCGAAGCGGGGGCGGGTGGTTCGGCGGCAGGGGCTGCCTCGTCCGTGGGTTCGGTGTTCGGCGCAGCAGCAGCCGCGGCCTGGGCGGTGGATCGTTGCGCCAGGATCTCGCGCTTGCGCAGCGCCAGCACGCCGCGCTGAAAATCCGACACGCTGCGCCGGCCCAGGTGTTGGTCGATCATCCACAGATGCACGTCCTCGATCGACTGGAAGCGCGGGTTCTGTATCGTCTGGAACGGTAGGCCGTGCTTCTGGCAAATGCCGTAGCGATTGTGACCATCGACCAATACGTTGCCCCACAGCACGAGCGCATCGCGGCAGCCTTCGGCAAGAAGGCTGCGCTCCAGCGATTCGTGCTCCTCCGGCGTCAGCGGATCGATATAGGCCTTGAGTTCCTCGTTGACGACGATGTCCACGTTTGCTTCGCCCCGTATCAGAAAAGAAAAGGGCGCGCATTGTAGTGCGCTTGGCCGGAATGGGGATACCGCGCCGGCAAGGAGACTGCATCAGCTACGGCGCGACAGCATAAGCCACGCGCCAGAAGGTTCGTGTGCAGGAAGAGGGCTTGCTGCGCTACTGCCACATCTGGCTTTGCGTGCCAAGCCAATTCTCGTCACTCAACCGCTCCAACACTTCGTCGAGCTTTGCGTTGATCGCTTCAAAGATGAAATACAGCTCGGCGCGACCGATGGTCATCACGCCGTTGCCGTTCTCGGCGTTGTCTTCGTTGTAGGTGATGTGCGCCATCAGGGTCAGCATGTCCTGCAGGTCTCGCAGGGTTTCATAGCTGTCGCTGGACAATAGATAAAGTTGCGGCCCGCAGCGGCCGCCGTGCATGTCTTTCATGGTGGTTCTCCACACGCTTAGGTCACGCCGCGTATTGCGCGCGGCGTGAAGGGCTTTCAGGAAAAATCCTGCTCGCTATGTCGGAATCAGCTGCTTCCGCTTCGACGAATGCCCACTTTGGCTCGACGCCGCACAGTGTGTGCGGCGGTGAAGTAGGAGAAATGCACCAGGGTGGGAGCACGAAGGCGTGCGGGTGCCGTATGATGATCGATAACCATTGTCAACTCCAATGCTAGTTGGTGGTGGCCAGCGGATCGTCTGAGCCCTAACTCGGGCGATCCGCGCTACTTCACTCATGTCGGGCGTGTCGTAACTCATCACAGCGGATGGGCACGCCCGACTACCGCACCATCGCATGAAATGCAATTTGAAATCTGTCGGGCCTGAGTGATTCGGCGTGTTGGCGAATGCCTACTTGATACATGGGAAAGGGCTTTGTAGAACGCCCGCTCAAACTGCCAGCGACAGCGCGTGCATTGAAAATGCCCGGCGGGTCATACCGCTCGGCTCGGTGGTTGCTCGGCAGTGGGTGAGGCGCAATGCTCCGAACTTAACGACAATGGCGCTAACTTAAGGGCACTTCTATAAATTGCCCTCATAGCGAAGCGGGCATCTGGATCATCGCGGAAAACTGTTCCCTCTCCTGCGAAGTAGGGGAGGGCTAGGGTGGGGTGCGAGCGCAGCGAGCGGCGGGAGCCAACCATCGCCTCCATACTTTTCTCAGGAAATTCAGCTGTACGCTAAAGCCCAAGCAACCCCACCCCAACCCTCCCCTACTGCCGCAGGGGAGGGAGTGCATCGTGGCGAGTATCAAGTTGTACCGACTTGTCACGCTGCTGGACGAGTAGAGGGCAATTTATAGAAGTGCCCTTAAGGGCACTTCTATAAATTGCCCTCATAGCGAAGCGGGCATCTGGATCATCGCGGAAAGCTGTTCCCTCCCCTGCGAAGTAGGGGAGGGCTAGGGTGGGGTGCGAGCGCAGCGAGCGGCGGGAGCCAACCATCGCCTCCATACTTTTCTCAGGAAATTCAGCTGTGCGCTAAAGCCCAAGCAACCCCACCCCAGCCCTCCCCTACTTCGCAGGGGAGGGGGCAGATCGCCGCGAACAACAAGCTTTTTGGCTCAAAAATCCAACACCACGTCATTACGGATGACGCGCCTTGGCCTGCGCATGCATGGCGCCACGCAGCCAGCCATTCACGCCATTTCCACACAGTTGCGTGGTAGCTTCGCGGCGCTAACGGGGAATTCAGGGGTTTGTTTTAGTCGGCCAGGATTGGTCTGCTTGCTGCACCGGAAAGAGTCGCCGGATTTTGCGGCTTTTTTGGTGTTTCTACTGGTTGGCTTGTCTCTCTGGCTTCGCGCTGGCGTGGTTCACTGTGCTTTTTTCTAGTGATCGGACCACGGTTCGATCACCGCCGAGTCTTGCGCACTGGTTTTGTCGCCCGCACGGCCGTTGAGCTTTTCGTGAGTCGCGTTGATCGAGTGCCATCCATGGTTCGGCGAGGGTATGCAGCCGTGATGCGGACGAATGAGTCCGTGAGTGGTGACGTGCTTTGCTTTAAAAGCATGCCATCAAGGTAAACGCCATTAGTTGTATCCCTTCAACGAGGAGATAGCCAATATGCGCCTTAAAATTGATCGTCTGGGTT
>NZ_DATJMN010000005.1:0-5688 GCF_035508675.1 Dyella sp. | reverse complement strand
GAAGGCATCCGTATGGCAGACGCCGGTGTGCGTGATCTTCACCAGCACTTCGCCGGCCTTCGGCGGAGCCACGTCAATCTCGACGATCTGCAAGGGCTGGCCGGGGGCGAAGGCGACAGCGGCACGCGATTTCATGGACGGTTCCTGCAGGTCGAGGGAAAGACATGGATTATCGTCGATGCTTGTCGGCGACCGAAATACATAAAGCTCCAGTGCGCGGCGCCGCCGATCCGCCGGAACAATGACTTCCGGCGGAACTCGCCGCTCGTACGTTGGCGCAAAATGGCCGGGCCTCGCCACATGAAAGTGGCTATTGGGGTACGGATTCCGGTCGGCGCATGATGGTGACGAGCCTGTTGGGGGGCGCAAGGAGAAAGCGATGGCGAGACGCAGCAGCATGCTGGGCTATGTGATGTGGCTTGCCGGTGCCGTAGCGGTATCGGCCGCGCATGCACAATCGGTAACCGAATGGCAGACGCAGCAGGCCGCCGCCGAGGCGAAGGCGGACCGGATCATGGCCGAGGCCGATCGCCACAAAGGCCTGCTGACCCAATACATGACGATGCGCGAGGGCTACGCCAGCGACGATTCGCGCGCCTTCCGCATGATCTTCGGGCAATACATCGGCTGGTATCTGAGCTTTCTCGGCGACTATCCACTGGCGACGCAAAGCTTCTCCATCGCGCAACCGCCGCGCCCCGACGACCGGCCTTCGCCGCTCGAAAGCGGCTATACCGCCCGCCCGGCGCTGGAGGCGATTCCGGAGCTCGCAAGCAACTACCAGATCGTGCTGCTCAACGAAGCCCACAACATCGCGATGACGCGCAGCCTCACCGTGGCCTTGCTGAGCCGCCTATACGCGCAAGGCTTCCGCTACTTCGCCGCCGAAACGCTGTCGCAAAGCGATACCCAACTGCAAACGCGCGGCTATCCCACCGTCGACAGCGGCTTCTACACCCAGGAGCCTGTCTACGCGGAAATGGTGCGCACGGCGCTCAAGCTCGGCTACAAGGTCGTTGCGTATGAGGCCAACTCGGACGCCATCAGCCCCGACCAGCGCGAAGCCGAGCAGGCGCGCCATCTTTACGAGCGTGTATTCAAACAGGACCCCCATGCGCGCCTGGTCATCAATGCCGGCTACGAACACATTGTGAAGTCGGGCATCTATCTCGGTGGCCAGTCGATGGCCGAGCACTTGTACAAGCTCACCGGCGCATCGATGCTCGCCATCGACCAGACGACGATGTATCCGCACCCTTCAAGGCAGGACGATCACCCCTACTACACCGCGGTGATGAAGCAGTTGCATCCGGATGCCCCCATCGTCTTCGTCGACGCGAAAGGCAAGCCGTGGTCGCAACGTCCCGCTTATGACGTGACCGTGTTCTTTCCGCCCGAAAAACTGGAACGCGGGCGGCCGACCTGGCTGACGCTGTGGGGACTGCGCCGGCCATACCTGGTGAGCGCCGATGGTTGCGATGGGCATTACGCCTGCCTGGTCGAGGCGCGCTACAGCAATGAATGTCCCGATGCGGTTCCCGCCGATCGCATGCTGCTGGATTTGCAGCCGATGGTCGTTTCCATTTCGGGCATCAAGGCCTATAGCAGCACGCAAGGGGTGCCGTCGGGTTATCTGTATCTGCGGCCGGGCAGCTACCGGTTGAGTTTTGTCGTAGCAGGGGACAAGGTGCAGGAACGGACCACGATCGTCGTGCCGCAGACGCCATAGGCAGGGTTTGCCTGCAAAGCGATCCTGCAAAACTCGTCCGCTAGAATCGGAATGTTTTTGCCACCCTTCGGTGAATCATGCACAAACTGCTTGCCTTGGCTTCCCTGCTGGCCCTCGCATCCCTCATCCCCATACACGCCCACCCACCGCACAACGACGGCACCGCCGCCACGCACGGTCCCATCGTGGTGCTGATCACCATCGACGGCTTCCCCGCCCGCGCCTTGCAAGACCCGCGGCTGCCGATGCCTACGCTGCGCATGTTGATGAAGAATGGCGCACATGCGCAGGCCATGCAGCCGATCAATCCTTCCGTCACCTGGCCCAACCACACCACGCTGATCACCGGCGTGAACGCCAGCGTGCATCATGTGATGGCCAATGGCTTGATCACGTTCCCGCCGGACGGCGGCGGCCCGGAAGTGAAGCCATGGACACCGAAAGATCGACTCGTGCATGCGCGTACGCTGTATGACGCCGTGGCGGAACAAGGCATGAGCACCGGCCAGGTGGATTGGGTGGCCATCTATGGCGCAAAACACGTGCAATGGGCTTTTGCCGAAAAGCCTGATGCAAGCGGCCCTGTTGCACAGGACCTGATCGCAGACGGTCTGGTGACGAAAGAACAAGTGACCACCTTTGGCGACGATAGCACACCGGCGTGGCGCGACCAGATCTGGACGGATGCCGCCATCGACATACTCACCCGGCATACGCCCAACCTGTTGCTGTTCCACCTTCTGCAAACCGATACCTTGCAGCACGAATACGGCGCACTCTCGCCGGCTGCCTATGCGGCTTATGCCTATGCCGATGCGTGCATTGCCCGATTGATCGATGCCGCGCGCAACGCCGGTGTGCTGGATCGCATCACCTTCGTCATCGCATCCGATCACGGCTTCGCCGATTACACGCACGCCATTCATCCCAACGTCGCGTTGGTGCAGCAAGGCTTGCTGCACATGGAAAAAGGCAGCTATCGCGGCGATGTATGGATTCAGCCGGAAGGCGGCGAAGCGTCGCTGTATATCCGCGACAACGCCAAGCGCGCTGCGTTACTGCCCAAGCTCAAGACCGATTTCGAGAAGCTGCCGGGCGTTGCCGCAGTCTACACCGGCAGTGAAGCGAATCAGCTCGGCATTCCTGCGCCGGGCTCCACCGATCAGGCGCCTGATTTGTACTTGGTCGCCAAGGCTGGCTACTCCTTCACGGACGGCATCACGCCACCGCTCATTACCCAGATCGAGCCCGCGCGCGGCGCGCATGGCTACCTCAACACCGAGCCAGACATGCAGGCGCTTTTCATCGCTTCGGGCGCGCATATACGGCATGGTGTGACACTGGGCCCGATCAGCAATCTGCGCGTGGCGCCGACGATCGCCAGGCTGCTGGATGTGTCGTTACCCGCAGCCACACAGGCGCCTCTCACCGACATATTGCAATGACAGCGTTACGAGATGAGACGTGGGCTACAGATTTGCTTCAGAAAGTCGAACACATTAAAAATGGGTGCAGGGGGCGTATCATCCCCGTGTTTTTTCTCCGTCAGCCCGGCCGCGTGCCGAGTTGGCCCGGCAGAGAGCGTGTCGCCAAGCGGATCGCTCCTCATCCTCGGTAGTTTATGCAGATCAAAAATTTTTCCTCCCGTGCCACCGCGGTGGTTGCAACATGCGTTCTCGGTGTGGGGCTTATGGGCTTTGCCAATACTGCGCAAGCCATCGACATTCCTGCCCCAGCCGGCTGGCAGCTGCAATGGGGCGACAATTTCGCCGGTCCTGCGGGCTCCTTGCCTTCGTCTACCAACTGGCGCATCGACACGGGGCACGGTTACCCGAACGGCCCGGTCAACTGGGGCACCTCCGAAATCGAGAACTACACCCGCGACCCGTCCAATATCCGCCTGGATGGCCAGGGCCATTTGATCATCACCCCGCAGCGTGATGCCGCCGGCCAATGGACGTCAGGGCGCGTCGAAACCGTGCGCGACGATTTCATGGCGCCCGACGGCGGCATGCTGCGCATGGAAGCACGCATCCAGATGCCCGACGTGACCGGGCCACGCGCACTCGGTTACTGGCCGGCGTTCTGGGCCTTGGGCAGCGATTATCGCACCACCATGGCGTGGCCCCAGTCCGGCGAGTTCGACATCATGGAAAGCGTCAACGGCCTGGATGCGGTGTGGGGCATCCTGCATTGCGGGGTGAACCCTGGCGGCCCTTGCGGCGAGCCGATCGGCATCGGCGCCCGCCTGCCGTGCCCGCACGAAGCCTGCACTGCCGGCCCGCATACCTTCACCTTCGAGTGGGATCGCAGCGTCATGCCGGAGCGCTTGCGCTGGTTTGTGGATGGGCAGCTGATCAACCAGGTGGCGGAGAACCAGCTTTCCGCCGAAACCTGGCATCAACTCACCAGTGAGCACGGCTATTTCCTGCTGCTGGACGTCGCGATGGGCGGCGGCTTCTCGTTCGTGATGGCCGGCTGGAAACCCACGCCTACGCCGGAGTCGGAGCCGGGACATTCGATGGTGGTCGACTACGTGGCCGTGTGGACCAAGCCCAGCAACGGCAAGAAGCCCCCCGCACCGGTGCAGCCGGAGATGGCGGCGGATGCGAAGAAGCCGGGGCAGAAGTCTGCTGCGAAGAGTTGATGTGCTTCTTTCTGGCGCTCATCCAAAGCGCCGGGCCGCCTGCCAGAACGCAGGCCACGGCATGCGCGGAGGGCCGCACACGAAGATATCCGGGTGATCGCGGCTCTCCTCGTTGGATACGCCATATGGGTTGACGACATGCGCGGCCAGGCGGCAGCCGGTAAGGTAACGCTCCACCCATTCGCGCGATGAGCCCAGCACGATCAGCGTGGCGGGCGTGGGTACGGGATAGCCGCGCGACCACGCCGAATTCACGGGGCTTATCGCTACCGGCAAGTGGTAGCGCGGACCGAGGATGTCGATGGCGCCCTGCTCGCCGTAATTACCGACCAGCACGCCAACATTGGCCCGCCGCTCCGACGGCAGCGCATCGCGGATGTTCGCGACCGTCTGCACGATGCTTTCCCAGCCAAGCTCGTCGCACAGATCGTCGTTATGCTTGAGCGCCATGCGCATCAACGGACCGCTGGAAGCGAGCGGAAGAATGGCCGCCGCGGCACCCAGCCCGTATGCCGAGAACCCCACGAAAAGAACACCGACCAGCACCCGCCGCCAGCGTTGCGGCGGGGAGGCCAGCCAGCGCAAGGCCATCACCGCGCCCATGGCAAACAACCTGGGATAAGCCGCACCCAGGTAATAGCCCCGCCCCTGCCCGAGCACCAGCAACGCAAGCGGCACCCGATACATCCATCCAAGCAGACGGTAGCGGCGCTCCTGCAAATAGCCGTACAAACCGGCCAGCCACAGCGGCAGCGTGAACGGATTCGTGCAGTGCGCGACCTGATGGAGGAAGAAATGGTCGGCGCGCCCTTCGCTCACGTCGCGCGCATGAATGGCCTGGACAAAGCGCAGGTAGATAAAGCCATGCCGCGCCTGCCAGATGAGATTGGGCAAAAAGATCAGCAAAGCCAGCGCCACGCCGGCCCACAGCCACGTGCTGCGAAAGAAACGTCGCTCTGGCGTGAACAGCAGGCCGGCGAAAATGCCGGCGGCGAAAAAGAAAATCGTGTACTTGGTTTGCGCACCGGCGCCGATGGCCGCACCGATCGCCAGCCACCAGCGCGGGTCTTCCGTCTTCAGCAGGCGAATCACCCAGTAGGCGGTCAACACCCACCACAGGTAATCGAAGCTGGTGTACTGAAATTCCGTGCCTTCGAACAGCGGCAACGGTGAAAGCGCAACAACGATGGCGGCCATGCTCTGGGCCATGCGCCCGCCGCCAAGCTCCCGCACCATCAAGCCGCTGATCACGATGACGGCAGCCTGGGCGAGCACGGAAAACAACCGCAGCCCCGGCAACCAGAGACCGAAC
>NZ_DATJMN010000004.1:0-4941 GCF_035508675.1 Dyella sp. | reverse complement strand
CCAAGCACGTTACATGCAAGCATTCGGTCGTCTCGCCAACGAGGGCGCACAGATCGTGCTGGCTCCCGAAGGGACATTCGCCACCGCGGATACGAGCATTCCCACATTTTCCCAGTTGTCGAAACAGCGCGACCTGATCGTGGGTGCCGGCGTTGACTTTCACGGCGATCCGCACGGACGCCGCAACATGCTGATGGTGTTTCAACCCGGCGCCACGTCTCCTGCCACCTACATCAAACACCATTTGCTCCCCGGCATGGACCCTTTCATACCCGGCGCCAACTACACCATGCTTCAAGGCGACCCGCGCATCGGATTGGCGATCTGCAAGGACATGGATTTCCATGATATTGGCGAGGCTTATGCCGCGCGCCGCGCGCAACTGTTGCTGGTACCTGCTTCGGATTTTACCGTGGACGGCTGGCTGCACAGTCGCATTGCGATCATGCGCGGCGTGGAAAGTGGCTTCGCCGTCGCGCGCGCCGCGCATGCCGGCCGGCTCACCTTGAGCGACGACCGCGGCCGTGTCGTGGCGGAAGCATCCAGCGAGCGACGCGATGCCGAATTGGTAGGCGATCTTCCACTACGCGAAACGCACACGCTGTATGCGCAATGGGGAGACTGGTTTGCATGGCTCGACGTGATCGCGTTAGCAGCATGCCTGGTATTGGCCTTCCTGCCGCGCAGCCGAAGCTAGCCGCAACCTAGCGCGTTGGCGGTGAGCGCAGCGAACTCCAACATTGCGGAACGCGATTACGCCCGTGCCTCCACCTGCACCGGCCACGGCGCTTCCCCTGCCAGCAAATAAAAGCCCACCTGCGCGCGCTTGGCATGCCGCTTTGCGCGCGCCGCCAAGGTGGCCAGCGTTTCCGGATGCCCGGGGAAAGGCGGCAAGACGCGTACGGCGCCAATGGCGACGGTGGTCAGCGGGAAGAACTGCGTATTGCCATGCCGATCCTCGCCGACAATACCGTGGCGAGCGATGTCTTCCTCGGCGAACAGATGGCGCGCGCGTTGGTTGAACAGCTCCACCATGTGGCGGCAGCGCGCTTCCCAATCCTCGCTTTGCAGCACCAGCAGAAAATCGTCGCCGCCGATATGGCCCACGAAATCGCAGCGCGGATTGACCTGCGCCGTAAGAATGCCGGCCAGCAAGCGGATCATCTCGTCGCCGCGAAAATAGCCGTATTGGTCGTTGAACGGTTTGAAGTGGTTGAGATCCACATAGGCCACGGTGAACGGCAGCTCGGCACGCAGCAGCCGCGCGACATGTTCGGTGACGGGGATGTTGCCGGGCAGGAAGGTCAGCGGATTGGCATAGCGCGCCGCTTCGATGCGCAGTTCGGTCACGCGCCTTACCAGCGATTCACCGGTGCCCAGGCCCAGGTAGTTTCCCTCGCGGGTGATCACGAAACCATCGCTGAGATAGCGTTGATCCTGCCCGCGCAAGATGTCGGCCATGCTTTCCAACGACTGCCTCACATCGCACAGCAGCGGCGCTTCGTGCATGAAGGCAGTGCAGCTTTTGCGGCCGTAGAGCTCGCGCGTGTAAGGCTGGGCCATGCGTTCGCTGAACACGCGGCGGTTGATCAGTCCGATGGGCCGGCCATCTTCCACCACGGCCAGGGCATGCAGCTCGGCTTGCTGCGAGAAAAGGGCGATCACGTCGTGGTTGGTATGGCGTGTGTTCAGTGCCGGCGCTTCGATCACCAGATGGCCCAGGTGCATCGGCCGCTGCGTCACCGGTCCGCGCGGGCGCGGCAATACCGCCAGCGTGCTGGCATCCAGCGCGTCGCGCACGTCCCTGCTGATGGCGTCGATGGTCTGCGGTAGCGGATGGCCGAGCAAAAATCCCTGTGCATACGGAATGCCCAGCTCGCGCAACATGCGCAGATCTTCGATGTCTTCCACGCCTTCGCCGACCAGGTCGGCGCCGAGCGTTTCCGCTACCTGGCATAGTGCACGCACGATCGCCAGGCGCTCGGCGCTCTTTGAAAGCCCATGGATCAGGTAGCGATCGATCTTTACCACTTCGGGATGAATCTCGTTCCACATCTCGAAGTTGGAATGCCCGTTGCCGAAATCATCCAGCGCGAAACGCACGCCATGCGCGCGCAAATGGCCCAGTGCATGCGCCAGGCGCGCCGGTTCGTCGACGATGTCGCGCTCGGTCAGCTCGATGGTGATGCGGCTCAGGTCCATGCCGCCGCTGCCGAGCGCGGCAAGCAGGTCGTCCGGCTTGATCGCCTCCTGCATGAACGCCTGGGCGCTCAGGTTGACCAGCAAGCGGCCATGCGTCGCTTGTGCGGCAAAAGCGCGGCACACGATGCGCGCGGCAGTCAGTTCGAATTCGCCCAGGCGGCCTTCGGCGCGCGCCAGGTTCAACAACTCCGGCGTGCTGATGTTGCCGAGCTGTTCGGTGGAGCGGGCCAGGCCTTCATGCGCCACCACCTCCATGGTGTCCAGTCGGATCAGTGGCTGGAACACCGCCACCAGGCCGTTCTGCGCGCGGTCGAGCAGCGAGGTGAAACGGGCATTGTCGCGCGGGAAGACCATGGCGGTTATCAGGCGGCCTGATCCCAGACGGGTTCGGCATCCTGCGCATCCGTGGCCTCGTTGCGTGCGTGCATCGGTTCGCCTGCGCTTTCGGCAATCTGGAAGAAACCCATCTGTTGCAGCAAAGCTTCGGCGCCGCCGCGCATCGCCAGGCTCATGCTGGCCGTGTGCTCGACCAGCGCGGCGTTTTGTTGCGTGGCGCTGTCCATATCGGCGATGGCGTGGTTGACCTGCTCGATCCCCGCCTTCTGCTCGCGACTGGACCAGGCCATGCCGGCCACTTGTTCGGAAACCTGCGCAGCGCTCGCCACGATGCTTGCCAGGGCTTCGCCGGAGCGTTGTGCGTAGCGGCGGCCGTCGTGCACGGCATCGGCGCTTTCTTCCATCGATTGCTTCACCTCGCGCGCCGCGACCGAGCAGCGTTGCGCAAGCTGCCTTACTTCGGCCGCCACCACCGCGAAACCGCGACCATGCTCGCCGGCACGGGCGGCCTCCACCGCGGCATTGAGGGCGAGCAGATTGGTTTGGAAGGCGACGTCGTTGATCAGGCCAACGAACTCGGCGATGCGCTGGCCCGAGCGCTCGATCGCGTTCATCGCCGTAACCGTTTCGCCGACGATGTGCTGCCCTTGCTCGGCCAGATCGCGCGATGCCGTAGCCACGCGGTTTGCCTGTTCGGCCATGGCGGCAGCTTCGGCCACGTTCGATGCCATCTGTTCCATCGAGGCCGAACTTTGTTCCAGGCTGGCAGCTTGCGCTTGCGTGCGCCGGCTCAGCGCCTGCGTGTCCTGCTCCAGGCGCAATGCATCGTCGCGTACGCTGGCGGCGCTCGCGCGGACTTCGCGTACCACGCCGGCAAGTTGGTGATCCATGGCGCCGAGCGCGCGCAGCAGTTCGCCGATTTCATCATCGCGGCCCACGGCGACGGGCTGGCCCAGTTCGCCGCGTGCAATGCGTTGCGCGACACCCGCAGCGAGACGAAGGCGTGCGCCGAGCAAGCGGATCAGCATGCCGTCGCTGACCGAAGCCAGCAGCAAGGCGCCGGCGAATACTGCCAGCACCGCGAACAGGCCCCGACGATTGGCGGCATGCTGGTTTTCCGCGGCGGTTTTGCCGGCGGCGAGGGCGTTTTCGAACAGATTGGTGAAATCGCTTTGCAGCGGCACCAGTGCCGGTTGCACGTCGCTGGCAAGTTTCAGCTGCGCGATATCGAACCGCCCCGCCTGCAATAGCGCGAGCGTGTCATCCATGGCTTGTTCGGCATCCTTGCGATGTTCGGCGGCCAAGCCGAGCAGGTTTTTCTGCTGCACACCGAGTCCGCTCTGCAGCAGTGGTTTCCAATAGCGATCGATATCCACGCGATTGCTCTTGAGCGCAGTAGCTGCATCGTCGGCCGCCGAAGGCAGGCGCATCAGCACCGCATGCGAAAGCGCCTGGAAGTCGCTGTTGAAATCGCTCTGGATACGGCCGACGTCGGAGATTGGCGCAAGCGTGCCGCCGACCACGGACTGGATGCGCTGATCCGCCTTCGTCAGCAACAGGGCGCAACTGGCGCCGATCGCGATCAGCAGGATGAGAATGCCGGCAAGGCGAAGCAACAGCAGCCGGCGAAGCGTGATACGAAACAAGCCGGAGGGAAGTCGAAGCATGATGCACCTGGGGAAGGGGATGCTTTCTGATCGGCAGAAAGAGCTTCGACTTGAGCTGTGGAAATGCTAAAAAACATTATGTTTCAAGCATTTGACCAAGGCATTGCAGTCTCGATACCAGCTGTAGGCTGGAATGCAATCCCCGCATCCCCATCCCGGCGCATGCGTACGCTTAAGTCAGGAAAGTAAGGCCACGCGCGCATCACGCATCGACCGCCCCTTACAGACATCCGCACGCTTACTTGCTACGTTCGCCTCGTCATCGACGCCGTCGTTCGTAGCGCTACGTCGATGACCCTTGCAGCAATGCTTGGAGAAGCGCGGATCGTGAGAGTTCGCACCTCCCACGACCCGCTAAACCACAACCAACTAACAGAGAGTTGATCATGGCCTCCACAGATCATACGGCACACGCATGCCTTCCGGTTCGCAACGAACCGCTATCCCCACCCGACCCGTTCATCGACCGTCAGCTCTACCCGCTGAACCTTGGTCTGGAAAAGCTGGAAAGCTACGGCTCGAAACGCGCAGGCATCGCACTGGCTATCGGCGTCATCCGCGGCTTGCTGGTACGCAGCGAATCCATCAAACGGCAATCTGCGCCCGACAAACCCGGCATGCTGGGCATCTGGCCACTCAACCCGGTGCACACAACAGGGTTGCACGTCGCCATTTACTTCCTGCAGCAACACGCCGATACGCTCGACCCTGAGCCGGGCGGATAAACCGTTCGCGT
>NZ_DATJMN010000003.1:0-10913 GCF_035508675.1 Dyella sp. | reverse complement strand
GTTGGGGTTCGAATACGCTCACCACCAACCTACACGCCTCGATAGCGTGTATCTCTCGCTCGCCAGGATACGTCCCCTCCCCTGCTTGCAGGGGAGGGGGCAGATCTCCGCGAACAACCAACTTTTTGGCTTAAGTTATTGTCCCCAACCCAATTCGATTCCACCTACGCAGCGGCTTCGGTCACCTTCGTGTTCAACAAGCCCTGCAACCACTCGCCCGACAGGGTTTCTTCCTTCAACAACGCCACCGCCGCCTGCTCAAGCACGCCACGCTCTGCAGCGAGTATCGCGCGTGCCCGCACGAACGCGGCGTCCACCAATTCGCGCACCGCTTTGTCGATGGTTGCCGCCGTCTGCTCGCTATATGTGCGCCGCAGCCATTCATCGCTGCGCGTGCCGAGCAGGCTGGGCGCTTCGTTTTCGTAACTGACTTGCCCCAGTTCCGGCACCATGCCGTAGGCAAGCACCATGCTGCGCGCGATGGCGGTGGCCTTGGCCAGGTCGTCGGCGGCGCCGGTGGAGATGTCGCCCAGCACCAGCGCTTCGGCCGCGCGTCCGCCGAGCAGCACGGCCATCTTGTCGGCCAGCTCCGTGCGTGACATCAGGAAGCGATCCTCGGTCGGCCGCTGGATGGTGTAACCCAACGCCGCGACGCCACGCGGAATGATCGATACCTTCTGCACGCGATCGGCGCCGGGCAGGGCGAGCGCGACCAGTGCATGCCCCAATTCGTGGTAAGCCACGGTGCGCCGTTCCTGCGCATTGAGCACACGGCTTTTTTTCTCCAGCCCGGCAATCACGCGTTCGATCGCTTCGGTCAGATCGCGGTTTTCGATCCACATGGCATTGCGTCGCGTGGCGAGCAAGGCCGCCTCGTTGACCAGGTTGGCCAGATCCGCGCCGGTGAAACCGGTGGTGAGCGCGGCGACGGTTTCCAGCGATACGTTCGGATCGAGCTTCACCTTGCGCGTGTGCACGCCGAGTATCGCAAGCCTGCCGGCTTTGTCCGGCCGGTCGACCAGAATCTGCCGGTCGAAGCGGCCGGCGCGCAGCAGCGCCGGGTCGAGAATCTCGGGCCGGTTGGTGGCGGCCAGCAGCACCACGCCACTGCTTGCATCGAAGCCATCCAGTTCGGTGAGCAGTTGATTGAGCGTTTGTTCTTTTTCGTCCTGGCCGCCGCTTACCGGCATCGCTCCGCGCGCACGGCCCAGGGCATCCAGTTCGTCGATGAAGATGATGCACGGCGCATGCGCGCGTGCCTGCTCGAACAGATCGCGCACGCGTGCGGCGCCGACGCCGACGAACAATTCCACGAATTCCGAGCCGCTGATCGAAAAGAATGGCACGCCCGCTTCGCCGGCCACCGCGCGCGCGAGCAAGGTCTTGCCGGTACCGGGCGGGCCGACCAGCAGCACGCCTTTGGGTACGTGCGCGCCGAGCCGGCCGTAGCCTTGCGGATCTTTCAGAAAGGCGATGATTTCCTTCAGCTCTTCCTTGGCCTCGTCCACGCCTGCCACGTCGGCGAACGTGGTGGAGATGGCGCGCTCCATGAAAATGCGCGCCTTGCTTTTGCCGATGGCCATCATGCCGCCCGCGCCGGTGTTGTTGACCATCTGTCGTGACAGGAACAGCCACAGTGCCACCATTGCCAGGATCGGCAGCATCCAGGTGAAGACTTTTTCAAACAGGCCAGGCGGCGCTTCCTGCTGGAACGTCACCTTGGCATCGGTCAGTTCGCGGGCGATGTCCGGTGCGACGCGCTCGGTGATGAAATGCTGTGGTTTTCCGTTCGCGCCTGATTTCTTGTACGTGCCTTCGATCGTGTGATCCGAAAGCGTGACATCCGCGATCTCGCCCGATTTGAGCGAGGTTTCGAACTGGCTGTAGGGAATGATCTCGGTGGATTGGCGCGTGGCGTAGAAGTTCTGGAACGTCACGATCAGCGCAAGTACGGCGAGCGCATACCACAGGCTGATGTAGAGCGGCGGGCGACGGTCCGGCATGGCTCAGCGTCCATGCAGCGGCGAGGCATGATCCGCCGGTGCAAGCACCTCGCGCCAGCGTTCGGCGATCGACAGCTTGGCCACAAAGCGGTTGAGCTGCACCGCGTAATGGTCATGCACAAGATCGCTGCGGCGCACGGCGAGGGTGGCTACCGGCGCCTTGCCATCCAGGTCGCTCATGTCGTGAAAGGCGGTGTCGTAACCGCGGCCGCCATAGGTGCAAAAATATGCCGTAGGCGGCAGCTGGTGCGCGGCGTCGCACAGAAAGCGCCGCATCGGACAGGCGGCGCGCCCGGCCCATACCGGCGTGCCGAGCAAGATCAGGTCGTAGTGGGACGGATCGATGCATAGCGGTTCGATCGGCGGCAGCACGCCGCGGGAGGCATTCCATAGTGCGCGCATGTAACCGCTCCAACCCGTGCATGGTTGCCGTTCCTGGATGGCCACGACGTCGGCGCCGAGTTCCTTGACGAGCTCTCCCGCCAGCGTGCGGGTGGCATGCGTCCGGCTGTAGTAGATGATCAGTTTGCGGCTCATGCTGGCTGCCTCCTGCCATGGATCGTGGCTGGCATGGTCGCGCGCCGTTCGACGGTGCAGCTTGATCGTGATCAAGCGCGGAATGGGTTGCCCGTCTGCGTGAATAATTTGGCTGAACTTGATCCAGATCAAGTTCACGTCATGGCAACACATGACACTGCAAAGTCATGGTCGCAAAGGTTCAAGCCATGGCGTTTGCCGGTGATGTGTCTGATTTCTATATTGTTCTGCTCCAATTCGCATCGATCGAACGCAAGCAATGGCTGATCTGCGCAAGGCCGGCTTCCCACTGTCTGGCCGTGCATGAAGATCGGACCGCTGCCATCGCACATGCCCGCCGGATGGCGGAATACCGCGTCGCAGCCGGCAAGGCGGCGCAGGTTCACATGCAGAACGAGGATGGCCGCTCCTGGAAAACGGTCTGGTGTTCTGCAGGCGGCGTGCCAAAGCACCCTTAGATTCGCCGTGCGCAGAGCCGCTTCGGTGACATGGATCAAGCCACGGCAACCGGCACTTTCTACAGTGGGAGGACGGTATTCATCCGTGTCATCGAGGAGGTAGTTCCATGCGTTCCTATCAACGTCTTGCTTACGTATCCTTGGCCGCGCTGACCGTTGGATTGGGTGGATGCCAGGGTTACGTCAAAAAAGCCGATTTCGATTCGGCCATCAGCGAGCTGCGCGCCAACCAGCAGAAACAGCAGCAGGAAATCGACAACCTGACCCAGCAGATGCAGCAACGTTTCGCGCAATACGACGCGAAGATCGCGCAGTTGAACGGACGCATCCAGGTCGACTCGGTATCGCACTTCGCCTTCAACGATGCCACGCTGCGCGATCAAGACAAGCCCATGCTCGATGACTTTGCCAAGATCATGTCCAAGAATTATCCGCAGGCCGTTGTCACGGTAGAAGGCTTTGCCGATAACGCGGGCAGCTCGGCATACAACGTGCGGCTGGGGCGCGAACGCGCCAATGCCGTGCGCGATTACCTGGTGAAGACCGGTGGCATGTCGGCGGATCAGGTGCGCACGGTCAGCTACGGCAAGGCGCTCAATCGCCAGGTAGCGAAAGGCAAATCCGGCGATGAGGGCGAACCCAACCGCCGCGTGACGCTGGTGGTGGATTTCGCCGGCACCCAGGCCCAGGCCCAAGCGGCGCCGCAAGGGCAAGGGTGATGCAACTGCTCGCCACGATGCGTTCCCTCCTCTGCGAAGCAGCTGGCGTAGGTGGGTAGTGAACGCATGCGAACCCCAAGGTTGCCATGCGGATGGCAACCTTGGGGTTCGGCGTTGCCTCACCGCCAACCTGGGAGGCTCCGCGCACGATCTTAAGCCCTTGACTGAAAAGGCCACGCCCGGCCTCCCGGCAAGTTACACGGAAACTCGACAGCGACACGGATAAGGTCGCTCGGACCGCCTGTATCGGGGGCTATGCCCTGCATGCGATGCCGTGTATGGCATGCAGGAATCTATGGCCGGCGACGCGCCGGGGTATGTCAAGCGAGCATGGGAATCAATGCTGATATGGACAGCACTGGAACGACTGGCCACACCATGGCGTGGGTAACTCGAACGGTTCACCAGATCGGCGAGCAATGCCAGGACGCGTCGGCGCCGGTGAGCGTGGTCATACCGTGCTTTCGATGTGCGCACACCATCGAGCAAGCCGTGAGTTCCGTGGCCGCCCAAACATGCCGGCCGGCCGAAGTGCTGTTGATCGACGACGGCAGCGGCGACGGCACGCTGAGGTGCCTGACGGATGTCGCGCGCCGTTATCCGGCAGCCTGGGTCAAGGTTCTGGCGCTGCCGGAGAACCGCGGTCCGGCTGCGGCGCGCAACCATGGCTGGGCGCATGCTTCCCAGCCCTGGGTGGCGTTCCTGGATGCCGACGACAGTTGGCATCCGCTGAAACTCCAACTGCAACTGCAGGCCGTGCAGGGCGATGCGCACATCGCACTGATCGCCCACGACATGAACGTGCAGCCGCGCGGCGCACCCGCGCCAGCCGTGCGTTATCCCGTGCAATGCCGGGGGTTGCCGCCACGCCTGTCCTTGTGGCGCCGTTCCTTCCCGACCGCTTCGGTGATGCTGCGTCGCGATCTGCCGTTTCGCTTCGACGAGAAGCGTCGGCGTGGCGAAGACTTCCTGCTATGGGCGCAGATCCTGCTGTCCGGTTATCGCTGCGCGCGGCTCGACCAGGTGCTGGCGTCCTGGCACAAGCCGCCCTTTGGCGTGGGCGGACTCAGCGGCGATCTGCGCGCGATGTATCGCGCCGCGGTCGATGTGCGCAATACCTTGCATGCACAGGGCTTGTTGAGCAGAGGCCAGTTGTACGCCGCGCACGCGGTGGGTTATGCGCGCCACCTGCGGCGCTGCCTGCTCACCGTGGCGCGTCGTCGGGTCCATGCAGGGCGGCACGCTTGACGGCGGGGGACACATCCATGGCTTCGATCATCGATCCGATGGTTTGCGAGCAATCCCCGCTGCCGCTCGCGCTGTGCATGCGCACTGATCCGCGCGGGGTCGATTTTTCTGCGCTCGATGCGTTGGCGAAAGATCAGGCGTCGCTCGACCCGGTGTCGATGGCCGATCTGCTGCGCAATGGTTTCGTCTATCCGCCGCACTCGGCTTATCACAACGTCAAGCTGGCTTTTTCCGGCGGCTATCCGGTGGTAGGGAGCTTCGACGATCCGGCGCTGCATGCTCCCCTGCAAGCGTGGACGCCCGCGTCCAGGCCCTCCCGCGCTGACCGCGACGGCCAAGCGCTGGTGCAGGCCTATCACGAGTTGCTCGGCGCGGCGGTGGCGCGCACGACCGCGTCCATGCAACGGCCATGGTTGCTGCAAAGCGGCGGCAAGGATTCCACCTCGCTGGCAATCGCGGTGGCCGATGTGCGGCCGGACGTTATCTGCATCACCTATCTCGGCGGGCGCGAGGAAAACGAGCTGCCGTCGGCGCAATGGGTGGCCCGTCATCTCGGCCTGCGTCACGAAACGCTGGTGTGCGATCCCGGCCGGGCGTATGACCGCTACCTGGCGTGCGTGCCGCGCATTCCCTTGTTGACGGCGGATTTCGCCATGCTGTCGTATGTCGACCTGGTCACCGAGGTGTGCGGCCGCGGCGGCGACGGCGTGATCGACGCGCTCGGCTCCGACGGGTATTTCGGCATGCCGGGCCGCTGGCGCCATCAGGTGATCCGCGTGCTGGCGCAGCAATGGCCGCTTCCGGCCGGCTTGTTTCATCTATGGGGCGTGCGCAGTAGCTTCCGCGTGTGCTATGCGTTGAGCATCCTGCAGATGAGCGCTTTCGAACGTTTTTTCCCCGGTTCGCGCTTCAGCGACCAGGAAGTCGATGCGCTTCTGGGCGAGCCGGTGGCCGCGCATTCGCGGCAGCGCTTGAGCGTGTTCCTACCCGCGATCCAGGCGGCCCGCACGGTAGCCGACCGCCGTCGCGTCGCCGCGGCGATCGTCGAGGCGGCGAGCTTCGGCAAAGGGCTCTATACCACCCACGCGCTGGCCGTGCCGCTCGCGTATCCGTATTGCGACTTGCGGTTCGGCCAATGGCTCATGCGCGAGGTGCCGGACGATTATCTGGTCGGGCCGGACGGCACCAACAAGGTGCTGGTGCGCAAACACATCGCGCGATCGTTCTTGAACCTGCCTTACGTCAAGAAGAAAGGTTGCTTCCGCTTCGACGTGTGCGGGCTTGCGCGCTTGCGTTTCGATTGCGTGCGCCAGTTCGCCGCCGATGCCGCCGCGCTGGGCCTGTTGCCCGGCGCACCGGCGTGGCTGGATGCGCACCGTGCGCATCTGGACAACAAATACTTCGCCTCGAAGTTCTACTTGCTAGCGGTGATGCTGCCGTGGCTGTTGCACCGCGCGCAACAGCCTGCGGCCGTCGTGCAAGGCGCGGCCGTCTGTTCGTAGGCTTGGTTTTTCATCCGAGCCTACGAACCGGTCTCCGTCACGCCGTGGTAAATCTCTTCCTCTTGCGCAAAATGCAGCCGCAGGATCGCATCTAGCCCATACAGCACCCGTTGCAGGTCCTGCACGGTTTCCGTTGGTATGTGGCTTGGCGGAAGGTCCTCCGTCATTTGCTGGAACAAGTGTCCCAGGCGAAGAATCTCGCGATGTGTGCGGCTCAGGGGCGCCAGCGGATCGTCGCCGCCCAGCATGCGTTCCAGCCGTGGATACAAGGCGGTTTCATCTTCGCGTTCGTGCGGAAACAGCTTGCTTCTCAACAAGCCATCGAGTTCGGCCAATTCGGTGTGGAGCGCCGCTTCCGTCAGCATGGGCAGGCGATCGGCGCAGGCGCGAATGCGATCGAGCACAGGGCCGAGTTCGTGATGCTCCGCCGCCAGGCGCGAGCTCTCGGCGGCATCGAGCCGCTGCGCCGTGCCGGCCAAGCCGGTTCGCAATGCCCGCAGCGCATTGAGGATCACCGCTACGTCGATGCCTTCCTGCAACATCGCGCCCGCCACCGGCGGGAGATAACCCAGCGCGGCGCATGCCATCGCAAGCAATGACAGGCCCATGCCGGCCAATACGCTCTCGGTGGCGATCCTCTTTGTGCGGCGGGCGATGACGAGCGCTTCGGCCAAGCGATCCAGGCGGTCGACCAGCAGCACCACGCCGGCTGCTTCCGATGCCGCCGCCGCACCGCGGGCACCCATCGCAACGCCTACATCGGCCGCGGCCAATGCAGGCGCATCGTTGATGCCGTCGCCGACCATGATGGTGATGCCGGAGTGCTTGGCTGCCTTGATGGCATCGAGTTTGTCGCCCGGCGCCTGGTCGGCCATCACCTCGTCGACGCCCAGCGCTTCGCCGATGGTTTCGGCGATGTCACGCTGATCTCCCGTCAGCATCACGATGCGCCGTATGCCCGTGCGCCGCAGCAGCCGGATGGCGCGCGGCGTATCCAGCCGGATCTCGTCGCCGAGCAGCAAGGCGCCTGCCATGCTGCCATTCACGGCCACGAATACACCCGTCGCACCTTCGCGGCGCATCCGTTTGCGCAATCGTTCGGCCCAGTCTGCGCTTGCGGCTACCCGGGTGACGAACGCGTAACTGCCCACGGCGATGTGCTGTCCTTCGACCACGCCGGCCACGCCGGCGCCGTGTTCTTCCCGCACCGCCGTGGGCTTGGCCAGGACAAGCTGGCGCTGCCGCGCAAACGAGACGATGGCTTCGGCCAGCACGTGCTGCGACATCTGTTCGAGCGAGGCCGCCATGCGCAGCCATTCATCGGCGCCGATTCCGTTGGCGTTGACCTTGTCGGCATGGTCCGGGCCGGCAACGTCGATGGCCGTCACGCGCGCATGTCCAGCCGTCAGCGTGCCGGTCTTGTCGAAAAAGAGCGCCGCGCCTTGTGCAAGCTGCTCCAGCACACCGCCCCCTTTGACCAGCACGCCGCGCGATGCGCAACGCGACATGCCGGAAACCAGCGCGACCGGCACGGCAAGAATGAGCGGGCAGGGCGTGGCGACCACCAGCACCGCCAGCGCGCGCATGGGATCGCCCGATAGCGCCCACGCCGCCGCCGCGAGCGCGAGCGTCAGCGGCAGAAACAGCAACGCGTAACGATCAGCCATACGCGCCGAGGGCGCTTTCGTTTGCTGCGCGCGCTCGACCAGCCGAACAATGCCGGCAAAGCTGCTATCGGCGGCGGCGGTGGTCGCCAGCAGATCAAATGGCCCGGCTGCATTGAGCACGCCGCTGCGCACTGTCTCGCCCCGGGCGCGTCGTGTCGGCAACGATTCGCCGGTCAAGGCCGACTCGTCCAATACCGCCGTCCCGGATTCGATCCGGCCGTCCACGGGTACCACCTCGCCACCGCGGATCAGCAAGCGGTCGCCCGGCAATACCTTGGCAATGGGCACTTGCACCAGTTGATCGCCCTGGTACGTGTTTGCCGATGTCGGTGCGCGGCTGAGCAGTGCCGACATTTCGCGCTTGGCCCGGCCTTCGGCGTAGTCTTCCAACACGCGGCCGCTTGCAAACATGAGTGCGATGATGGCCGCAGCGAGCGTTTCGTCCAGGGCGATCGCACCGGCCATGGCAAGCAGGGCGATGACGTCGACACCGGCGTCGCGATGCCACAGTTGGATGATGATGGAAACAAGCAGCGAGACTGCCACCGGAATGGCGCCGGCGATCCATAGCACGCCGGAAAGCGCGCCATGGCCGGAGAAGCGCGCGATCAGGCCAGCGAGCAGTGCCAAAGCGCAGAAGCAAGCCAGGGAGCGGTGGATCGAGTGGGACAATGTCATGCCTTCACCCATGCCTCCATCCGCCGTTGCATGAGCCGGGATGACATCCCGGCATGCGCTGCGCCATCGATGCGGGTCTCACTCCACGCTACGCATGCGTGCCATCGAATGCTTGGCGCGACCCCGGCGAAGGTCGCGCCGATCATGACGTCGGTTGCGGCCACGCATCACGCCGGAAGATGGCTGCGAAGCTCGGCCGGGGATAGCGTCATCAGGTCGTTGCCGAGTTCGCTCACCACGCGCTTGAGGGTCTGCTCGTCCATGCACTCGTGCAGGGTGCCGAGAAAGCGCGGCGGTGCAATCAGCACCAGATCGTCGTAAAGGTCTTGCAGGCGACCGTGCTGCACGACGTTGCTCAAGGTATCGGCAAACTCCTTGGCATGCTTGTCCTTCAGCGTGGTTTTCGGCTCGATCGCGTGGCGCGACGCACCCATGCTTTCATGGGTGCGTGGCAGGCGTCCGTGCATCGGATGGCAGCCGGGCGCGCGGCCGTTGGGATGCGTGTAGCACGCTATCTCGGTCAGGTTTGTACCTTTTCCAGCCAGTTCGAACAGGCGAGCCTTGGCGGCATCGGCGACCAGTACCCAGGTTTTTCTCGACATGGTGACACTCCCGCTATTCGTTTTTGCAAGGACGCCGATTCAGCGTAGGCCGGCGGCGCGGGAAGCACTTGATAGCCATCAACAAAGGCGATCTTTACTGTGCAAAAAACGCTTGCCGAATTGATCTGGATCAACTGCGCCAAGCCGCCAGGCGTTTACGCTGAGCAACGACCCAGGCATGGGTGCGTGGGTCCCCCCCAATGAACCGTACGGAGGATATTCACCATGGCCAACCTTACCCGCTGGAGTCCATTCAAAACGCTTTCCCGTCTGGAACAATCGCCGTTCGAAGATTTCTTCAACGGTTTGCACCTGCGTCCGCGCTGGTCGGAACTGGAGACGCCGGACATGCGCATCGACGTGACCGAGAACGACCGCAGCTATGCCGTCAAGGCGGAAATACCCGGCGTCAACAAGGATGACATCGACGTATCGATCGAAGGCAACCAGGTATCGATCAGCGCCGAGGTCAAGCGCGAAACCAAGAAGAAGGAAGACGATCGGGACATCTGCACCGAGCGCTATTACGGCCAGGTCTACCGCTCATTCAGCCTGCCCAACGAAGTGGACAACACCAAGGCAAGCGCGCATTACGAGAACGGCGTGCTCACACTCGATCTGCCGAAGAAAGGCAACGGCCACGGGCGCAAGCTGACGGTGAGTTGAGTTGTTGCGGTGCAGGCCCTTGCAAGCTGGCGGTTCGCCCTGGAGTTGATCCGGGACGAACCCCGCCAACGCGCTCCAATAATGGACTGCGTCCCCAGGACGGGTAAGATGCCTGCATGCTCCCCCATGCCATCCCGATCAAACGCTACCCCGAATTACGCCTGGCCGCCCGGCACCTGCCTGACAACGCCACTGTGACGCCGGCGGAGGCGCTTGCCCTGTACGAGCGCGAGGCGCGCAGCTTGGACCTGCAGCGCATGGCGCCCGATGAGCAGGCGCTACTGAACGATCTCATCAGGGACGTAGGTCATGGCGTTTTTAACGGCTGACCGACCGCACCATCAGCGCATCATGAAGGTGCTGGCCGCCTTCAACCCCGATGCGCTCGCCGAGCGGTCCTGCTAATGGCGTCATCGATCACAACCAGTCGATATTTATGTATTTTATAGTTTCAATTGAAGTTCGAAAGTCCTCAACTGACACATTTATGCAAGCCGATTCGCAATACTGACGTTTTTAAGGTGGTGATCGTCAAGCGATTTAAGCCCCAATGCTCCGAACTTATGGCCTTCGGCGATGCTATTTCAGCGCAGATTCGTCATTCAGGCGAACGCCGAGGCGCTTTACAACAGCAAAGCTTGGCAATCCAGTGAACAATGTCGTGCGAAGCACACAATAGAAAGGCTTTGTGTGCTTCGCACAGTGTATTTAAACTGGATTCCGGCGTTCGCCGGAATGACGGGCATGGGGTCTCTGGAAGCTGAAACATCCTTAAGTTCGGAGCATTGGGGCTAGGGTGGGGTGCGAGCGCAGCGAGTAGCAGGAGCCCCATT
>NZ_DATJMN010000002.1:0-17481 GCF_035508675.1 Dyella sp. | reverse complement strand
AACTTAAGGGCCATCTATCGCCGGGAACTCTAATTCGTCATTCCGGCGTTCGCCGGAATGACGGGCTTGGATTTCTGGCGGCTGAAACATCCTTAAGTTCGGAGCATTGGGGCTAGGGTGGGGTGCGAGCGCAGCGAGCGGCAGGAGCCAAACATGGTTTCCATGCATTTCCGCAGGATATTCAGCGGCACGCTAAAGCCCAAGCAACCCCACCCCGACCCTCCCCTACTGTCGCAGGGGAGGGAGTTCGATCGCGATCAACGGCTAGCTTCCTGGCCCAAGTCAATGCCATTGGCTTTAGCCATCAAACATCCCGCAACGCATCTCCATCCGCAGAAACCACCTTGTCCGCACAGCGTCCGGACGCTGCGGACAAATGTCCGCGGACAATTCGCGCTTGCGTCGTGTTCACCAAAAAAGCGCACCACCATGCGGTTTTCCCGATATCGATGCAGTTGGCATCAGCCTTGCAACACCTGGCTCGAAAGCCTCAATCATCCATCGAACGGAGAACTGCCATGAAATTCGAAACCCTGATGCTCAACAGCTTGTTCGCCGCCTGTGTTGCGATCTGTGTGTCGACGCTGGTGGCGATGCTGGCCTAGGTCGCAGCCAACGGCCGCGGTGGTTCCATCCACTCATGCGTCCGCAGGCGGTGCCTTCGCACGCGATCGACGCAACGAAACAGGCACCGATTTATACGTCGGTGTCCCCGATTCGGGATCGAAGCTGTCGAGTCCGACCAGGCAATTGCCTTCCGGGTAGTAGATCGCCACCGTGCCGGCTGCAATCGGGTAGGCCACGGCGACGAAGCCGCGCACGGCGCGAGTGTTGCCATTGCTGTCTGCCGCATGTGGTCCGACCACTTCCACGTCGATGCGGTCGCCGTGCTTGAGTCCGCTGGCTTTCAGGTCATCCGCATGGGCGAACACCACGTCGCGCCGGCCGGTGATGCCGCGGTAACGATCGTTCAAACTGTAGATGGTGGTGTTGTACTGGTCGTGCGAGCGGATCGTGGTGAGTTTCAGATGCTTCGCGGGAAGCGCGGGATCTTCATCGAGGCCGCGCGCCACCAGAAAGTTCGCCTTGCCGCTGGGCGTGGCCCATTTTCTTTCGGAGGCGGCGATGTAGAGCCGGAAGCCGCCGGGTTGGCGGACGCGCTGGTTGAAGTCGGCGAAGTCGGGATACACGATCTGGATCTTCTCGCGGATGCGATCGTAGTTGGCCACCAACGCATCCCAGTCGACGCGCGTATGGGGCAGGGTCGCCTTGGCGATATGCGCGACGATCCACGGTTCCGAGCGCAGGTGTTCGGAAGCCGGTTCCAGTTCGCCCGCCGAGGCATGCACCATCGACATGGAGTCCTCCACGGTGATGGATTGCGGGCCTTCGGCCTGTATGTCGAGCTCGGTGCGTCCCAGGCACGGCAGAATGATCGACTGCTTGCCGATGATCAGGTGCGAGCGGTTGAGCTTGGTGGTGATGTGCACGGCCAGGTCGAGATGGCGCATTGCCGCGAAGGTGGCTGCCGGATCGGACATGGCCACGGCGAGATTGCCGCCCAGACTGATCAGTACTTTGGACTTGTCCTCGCGAATGGCTTGAATGGCGCGCACGGCATCGTGGCCATGTTCGTTGGGCGCGGTGAAGCCAAAGGCGCGTTCGATGCGGGCGATCAGCGCATCATTAGGTTTTTCGGTAATGCCGACCGTGCGGTTGCCCTGCACATTGGAATGGCCGCGCAGCGGGCAGATGCCGGCACCTTCGCGCCCGATGTTTCCATGCAACAGCAGCAGGTTGGCAATCTGCTGCACGTTCTCGGTGCCATGCGCGTGCTGGGTGATGCCCATGCCATAACACACGATGACCTTCTTCGCGTGGCTGTAGACCTTGGCGATGGCCTCGATCTCCTCGCGCGACAGCCCGGACCTGGCAACAATCGCATCCCACGAAGTCGCATCGATATCGGCACGCAATGCATCGATGCCAACGGTATGCTCGCGGATGAATGCATGATCGAGCACCCCGGCTTCAGCGTTGCCGGTGGCATTGGCATCGGTCTCGAACAGCCACTTCATCACGCCTTTCAGCATGGCCAGATCGCCGCCCGACTTGATCTGGTAATAGGTGGAGGCAATCGGCGTAGCCTGGCCGGTCACCATTTCCAGCGGGTCCTGCGGTGAGGTGAAGCGTTCCAGCCCGCGTTCCGGCAAGGGGTTGATCGCAATGATCGGCACGCCGCGCTTGGACACCTCGCGCAAGGTGGCGAGCATGCGCGGATGATTGGTGCCGGGGTTGTGGCCAATGCAGAACAGCGCATCGCAATGCTCGAAGTCGTCCAGCGTAACCGTGCCCTTGCCCACGCCGATGGATTGCGGCAGGCCGACGCTGGTGGCTTCGTGGCACATGTTCGAGCAATCCGGGAAATTGTTCGAACCGTATTCGCGCACGAAGATCTGGTACAGAAACGCGGCTTCGTTGGACGCGCGGCCGGAGGTGTAGAACTCCGCCATGCGCGGATCGGGCAGGGCGCGCAGCGCCTGGCCGATGCGCTCCATCGCTTCGCTCCATTCAACGGCGACATAGGTATCGGTGTTGGCGTCGTATGCCATGGGATGCGTGATGCGGCCCAGGCTTTCCAGCGCGTAGTCGCTGAGGTCCCATAGCGAGGTCACGGTATTGGCGGCAAAGAATTCCGGTTTCACGCGCTTTGCCGTGGCTTCCCACGAAACGGCCTTGGCGCCGTTTTCGCAGAACTCGAAGGAGCTGGTGTGCTTGGGGTCGGGCCATGCACAACCCGGGCAATCGAAACCTGCCGGCTGGTTGACGCGACGCAGGGCCGATGTTTCGCGGCCGATCGCCATCTGCCCGTTGATGGCCTTGGCGACCGCGCGCAAAGCGCCCCAGCCACCGGCGGCGCCGTCATAGGTGCTTACGCCCGGGATCTTGGTTTTGCCGGTCATGAGGATGGCCTCGGTCAATGTTGCGGCGTCGGTCGGGTGGATGAAGCGTAACCTAACCTAAGCTGGAGGTGCCCGGTGCTCTGCGAACACACGGAACCGCCGAGGCCTACGCTGAATTAACCAGAGCAACCCTAAAGGTTTGCGATTGAACAAGGCGAGCTGCTCGGCTGCATCGCGTGGAATTCGATAGACAAGCCAAGATCGTCCTGTGTAGGAGCGAGAAAGGATTCGCCCGACAAGCCGCGGTAAGTCGTCAACTTGCGCTCGTAGCCGCGTTCGACCCAGCGTTGCGCACGTCCGAGGTCGGCAACGCTGAAGCTCACGCCCAGGATGCGTGGGCCGCTGATCGACATGACCTGCTCAGCGAGACCCGCGCCGTCGGGCTGAAGCACCCATAGCGCCGTCGGACCGACCGGCACGCAAAATCCCTTCGCACCAACCTCGGGCAATTTCACCGGTACCGCATGGCCAAAGCCCATCTTCTCCAGCTGTTGGCGATCGGCATCGGCATCGCCCGACACCAACCATATCGACGAGAGCTCGCGCGCACCGTTGGGATGTTCGCGTGTCAAACGATAATCACTGGTGTTTGTGGGGTCGAACTGATCGGGCGCGTAATCGGCAGCGTAGTCGATGAAAAAGGTATTGCTAGACAACGGCGCGCGATTGAACGCAAACAAACGCCAGCCCGGTTTCGCGCTATCGGGGCCGGAGAAGAAAGGCGTAACAGCGTAATGCAACGCTTGGAGCGAGCGATGGATCGCATCGAGCGAGGAGGAGCGGAAGCCAAAGCTGCGCGAACCCGGTCCACCCTTCAGCGCCTGCTGATCCTCCTTCATCCCCGGATCGAACGTCGGGTTGGGCCGGGTGACGCCAAGCAGTTCGATGAAGCTGCTATCCGAGAACCGGATATAACGGTTAGCCACGCCACCGGGATCTCGCCCCGGCCGAACTTGAAAACCCAGTTTCACCGCCATGACCGATGTGACCTGATCGATGCTGCGCCCCCACAGCAAGATGTGGTCGAGTCGCGTAGTGGCTGGCGCTGCAGTCGCCGCCGAAGCCTGCGCGGCGCCCGCGCATAGAAGCCATGCCGAAATGAATAAGATCGAGCGCATGCGAATCCTTACAGAAAAGTGCGTGATGGTTCGCTTGGTCATGCCGCGGACGTCACGCCATGTCGCCGGCGTGCTCCAAGCGCCCTTTTATCGGCGGTCTGGCCGATACCCGCAAGGACAATTTCCGGGCAAAAGCAGCCAACGCAAGGGGCTCCGCGCGCCCACGATGTTTTGCGCGCCTTGGTGGTGACTCGTTGCAGTCAAACGCTCGCGCTTCGACGCAGCGACTGCGGCGACATGCCGAAGGCGCGAACGAAGGCGCGACGCATGCGATTCGAATCGCCGAAGCCCGTCGATGCAGCAATGTGGTCCAGGTTGAGATGGCTAGTCTCGACCGCGATGCGGGCAGCCTCCAACCGCAAGCCTTCCACCACCTTCGCCGGCGTCGCACCGATTTCCGCGGCGAACGTGCGCGCAAAATTCCGAGGACTCATCGCCGCGCGCTCCGCCAATCGCTCGACCGTCATCGGTTCGGCTATGCGCGCGCGCATCCAGTTGATCAGTTCGCCGAATCGCCCGGTCTTGCCTCCCTGTTCCACCAGGACGGAGTACTGCGACTGCCCACCGTGCCGTCGTTGGTGCACGACAAGTTGCTGCGCCGTGCGACGTGCGATGCCGGGACCGAGGTCGTCTTCGACGAGCGCCAGCGCAAGGTCGATGCCCGCGGAAATACCCGCCGAGGTCCACACCTTGCCATCCCTGACAAACATTCGGTCGGCATCGAGCCGCACCTTCGGATAAAGCAGCTTGAAGCGATCGGCCGCGGCCCAATGTGTAGTGGCGCGCCGTCCATCGAGCAGCCCGGCTTGCGCGAGAAAGAACGCGCCAGAGCACACGCCCGCCGCTCTGCGCCATGCGGCGCTGCCGAGCCAAGTGACGATGTCGACCTGGCCCTCCTCGACTTGCGCCAGGTTGCCGCCGGAGACGATCACCGTGTCGAAATGCCGTTGTTCAATCGGCGTGGCCGCTAAACACACGCCTGACGAACTACGCACGATGCCGCCTTCGGGCGCCAGCACGTTGATCGCGTAGCTGTCCGGCCGGAAACGTTCCGCCATCTCGAATACGGCCACCGGGCCGGCAGCATCCAGCAGTTGAAATCCCGGAAAAACGACAATGGCAATCTCGCGTCGCATGAGGCAGTCGCATGATTTGATCGACTTTCGAGAAAATCGCGTAAGTGCAAGGAGAACGTCAAGTGGGTCCATCGGAACAAGGGGCCGCCGGCGATACGTCCAGAAGGCCAGCAAGGCGCGTTGCGCGGCGCCGGGCAGGCTGGCCGTCTGTGCATGGCACCAACTTAAGCCAAGGAGCTTGTTGTTCGCGGAGATCTGCTCCCTCCCCTGCAAGCAGGGGAGGGCTGGGGTGGGGTTGCTTGGGCGTTAGCATGCAGCTGAATGTCCTGATGAGATGTATTGAAGCAATGGGGCTCCTGCCGCTCGCTGCGCTCGCACCCCACCCTAGCCCTCCCCTACTTCGCAGGGGAGGGGACGTATCCTGGCGAGCGAGAGGTACACGCTTCGATTCTGGCTTAAGTTCGGAGCATTTGGGCTAGGGTGGGGTGCGAGCGTAGCGAGCAGCAGGAGCCGAACATAGCTTCTAAAACCGCTCCCCAACCATCTCCTCGCTCTTCGCCCACAGCGCCTCCGCACGCTTCGCATCCAGCGCATAAGCCCGTACGCCTCCGCTTGCCAGGTTTTCTTCTGCATGGGTCAGCAGTTCGGCCACGTGGCAGTCTTCGCAATAGCGTCCACCCACTTCGTCCGCACTCGCGACGGCGGCGGCCCATACCGTGGTGGCTGCGCCTTGCTCGACCGTCTTCCATTGAAACGGCGGCTTGCCGGCCGCCTGGTTCTGTTTGTTGACCTCGTCGACGCGCTGTTGCAGGAGAGCCTCATCCATATGCCGCGTCAATTCGGTCCGGATGCCGCCGGGATGCACTGCCGTTGCGCGAACGCCGTGTTGCTGGTGGCGGCGATCGAATTCGACGGCGAACAGCACGTTCGCGGTTTTCGAGCGGCCATATGCACCGAATTCGGTATACGGTGTGCGCTCGAAGTTGGGATCGTCCAGATCCACATCCGAATAACGATGGCCGGCCGAAGAGAGATTCACCAGGCGGCTGCCATGCTTCATCAACGATGCCATGCGATTGATGAAGACGAAGTGGCCCAGATGATTCGTGCCGAACTGCATTTCGAAACCATCCACGGTTTTGCCGAACGGGCAGGCCATGATGCCGGCATTGGCAAGCACCAAATCGAAGGTATCGCCCTTCGCCAACAGCTGGTCGGCGCACTTGCGCACGCTTGCCAGCGAGGCCAGATCGAGTTCGACCAACGTGAGGCCGCCGGTTGCTTTCGCATCGGCAAGCACGCCCTGTGTCGCAGCTTTTGCCTTGGCAACATCGCGCACCGCGCCGACGATATACGCGCCGTGCGCCGCCAGCGACCGCGCCGTTTCCACGCCCAACCCGGCCGATACGCCGGTAATCAACACACGCTTGCCGCTTAGATCGACGCCTTCGAGAACCTCGTCGGTGGTCGAACTTGCTCCAAATGACTTGCTCATCGTTGCCTCATAAGTTGCTGCCTGCGGGCCGGGATTGGCTGCCGCGATACCGGTGGGCGTCCGGGCCGGTTATGCTTTGTCAAACCGGAGACGACCTCCGGATATTTTATGCGGAGGCATCCTCCGTTTTTCAAGGGCTGCCCGTGACCAAACCGGAAAAAGCTGTAAAACCAACGCGTAAGCCGCGTGCCGATGCCGAGCGCAACCGCCTCCGGCTGATGGAAGTAGCCAAGGCTGCGTTCGCCGAGCAGGGCGCCGACGTAAGCCTGGACGAGATCGCCCGCCGCGCCGAAGTCGGCATCGGCACGCTGTATCGGCACTTTCCCACCCGCGACACGATCCTGGAGGCGATCTACCGCCAGGAAGCCGAACAGCTCGGCGCGGCCGCGGCAGCCTTGCTTGAAAAGAAACAACCGGTCGACGCCTTGCGCGCGTGGATGCGCTTGTTCGTCGATTACGTGGCGACCAAGAAGCTGGTCCTGCCGGCGCTCAATGCGTTGACCGGCGATACCTCGGAACTGCGGGCGTACTCCTCCGCGCATATACGCGGCGCGGCCGAGCTGTTGGTGAAGCGCGCCATCAAGCATGGCGACATCCGCAGGGATGCGCAGGCCATGGATCTTCTCTACGCGCTGTTCGGTTTCGCCAACATCGACAACCAGCCCGACCTGGTGCCGCGCGCGCACCGCTTGATCGACATCCTTATCGCCGGGCTAAGCAAGTAGGCGCGCGTCATGGCGCCAGGCCGTGCACGGAAGCGTCGACCGCAACGCCATGCTCACGCCGCAACACGCGCGCGCCGCCGCACCACAAGGCGAGCGCCACGGTAGCGATCGCACCCAGCAGCAGAAACGCCACGCGAAAACCCCACGCATCGGCCACCGCGCCGCCCAGCAACGGGCTGAGGGCCGCGCCGATGCCTTGCATGGTCATCACCGCGCCCTGGCCGGCATTCACGCGGCCGCTACCGTGCAGCAGCGCGGCCACCATCGCCGGTACCGCCACGCTCTGCAATCCCGCGCCGACGCCGTCGAGCATCTGCACCGGCCACACGCCCCAGCTCTTGATGAAATGCGCGGCGATCAAGCCGCGTATCGGCAAGGCGATGAAGGTCAACAGCAGCACGAACCAATGGCCACGGCGGCGCATCCAGCCGATGGCGAGCATGGCCATCGCCACCATCACCAATTGGGCGACCACGATGGTGGCAGCGGTGAACAGCGCCGGATTGCCCTGGTGCGCTGCCACCACGGCCAGGCCGTACAGCGGCAGCATCGCCGCATTGGCCAGGTGGAACAGCAGCAGGCTCACGCCAAGGATCAACAGCGGCTTGCAGGTGAGCAACACGCGAAAGCCGGAAATGCGATCATCCTGCGTCGCGTGTTCGCAGCCGCGTGCCGCGCGGTGATCGATCGCGCCGGCCGGAATCCGCCACACGCTCACCACGGCCAGCATCGCGAACAGCGCGGCCAGCACGAACACCGCGACGAAACCGAACTTCCACGCCAGTACGCCGGACAAGCCAGCGCCGATCACATTGCCGGCATGGTTGAACGCCTGGTTGCGCCCGAACTGGTGATCGAAACCGGCCTTGCGCACCATGCCCAGCGTAACGCCCGCTAGCGCCGGCCCGAGCGCGGCGCCGGCCAAGGCGGTAACGATCTGCGAAGACGCTACCGCCAGCATGGCCGGCGATACCAGCAGCAAGGCGGAAGCGATGGCGATCAGCAAGCAGCTGATGGCGATCAGGCTGCGCTTGTGGCGCGTGCCATCCACCAGCACGCCCGCCGGCGCGGTGACCAGCATGCCGACCACGCCGCCCAGCGTCATCACCGCGCCGATGGCGCCGGTATGCCAGCCGCGCGCCTGCAGGAACACGCCGAGAAACGGGCCGATGCCGGCCTGCACGTCGGCAACGAAGAAATGCAGTGCCTCAAGCGCGCGCCGCCCGGGCACCGGGGAATGGCCGGTGTTCACGATGCCTCTCCAGGATGCGAAAGGTCCACCCGTGCGCATGCGCGCACGGGTGCGGCGTCATTCCGCGGGTACTTTTCGTTTGTGCTTGGGCTTGGGCTTGTGATGGACATCCACCATCGTTTCGCCGTTGCCCAGCGCCTCGGCTTCGATCACCGTACCGTGCGGCGTCTTCAACGCGTGCCCGCGCACCTGCAAGGGTGCATCGCCGCCAAGCAACGGCTCGACCGCATCGGCGCAATGCGGCGGAAAGCGCACCACCACGCCGTCGTGCAACAGCGCGCCATGCACGTTGCCCTTGGGGCCGTGCAGCAATCGCCGCACGGTGCCGTGATGCTCGGTTGCATGCATCGGCGGATGCTTGTGATGCGGCGGTTCGTGATGCGGCGGTCCGCGGTCGGCAATGCGCTCGCCGCTGGCGGTGTCGACGGCCACGGCCACGATGAGGTCGGCGTGCAAGGGTTTTACGCCATGCACGGTCATCGCCTCACCGGCGCCGAGCTTGTGCAGCAGTTCGTGCGACAGATGCGGCGGCGTGTGAATTTCGGTGCCGTCATCCAGCAACAGGCCGTCCACGTCGCCGTGCGGATTGAGCAGGAAACGCTGCAGCTTGCCGGTGGTGGCGGGCAAATAGTCGGGGTCTAGCCAATGCATAACAACTCCTGATTTGTGGGGAGAAAGTGAAGGGAGGCGGCGGTGGCGCCAGCGCCAGCTCCCCAGCAGGATCACGTCCCAGCGCCGTCACTTCCGATCGCACGGCCGTAGGCGGACTGCACGCCAAAAACCGTGGGCACTGATCGTGCTGCCGGGCTGCAGCAAATTGCCGACTTGATCGACAGCCGGACGCGGCATGCGCAGGATGGTGCCGTCATCAAGCAGCACACCGGCGATACCACCGCGTGATGCATATAGCACGCGTTCGATCACGCCCATGTCGAGCATCGGTGTCAGCGCCGTCGCCGTGGGCGCGGGCACCTGCATGCCGTCACGCAGCAGGATGCCGTCGATTGCCGTGGCCAGCGCGAGCAGTAAGGGAAGTGAGCGGCGCATGGCTGCCTCTTTCGTGCAGGCGGGAGCGCAGCAACCGCATTCAAAGCGTCACCGTCACACTCGCCCGTACCGTCCGCGGCGTACCCTGGTTGAGGATGAACCCGAAACTGGTCAGCCAGTATTTCTCATTGCTCAGGTTGTCGACGCCCACGCGATACGTGACGGCATGGCCGCCCAGTGTGGTGGCGTAACGCGCACCCAGGTCAAAGCTGCGATACGCGCCGATAACGTTGCTGTTGTCCGCCTCGATCGCCTCCTTGCCTACGTAGCGGCCGCCGGCGGTCAGCACCAGGCCGGGCACGGCAGGCACGGCGTATTCCACGTACACATTGCCTTGCAGGCGCGGCGCACCGTATGCGCGCTTGCCATCGACACTCGGCGCCGCACGTACGTTGACCGCATCCAGGTACATCACGCCGCCCAGCACCGTCCAGTTTTTACCTAGCGTGGCCTGGCTGGAAAAGTCCAGGCCGCGATAGCGCGTCTGGCCATCCTGCACATACACGTTGTCGCTGTTGAGATACTGCAGGCCGCGTTGCACCTGGAACAGCGCAAGCTTGGTGCTCCAGGTATCGAAGTCGGTTTTCGCGCCGAGTTCGAATTGCCTGCTGGTGGTGGGCGCGAACGTCTGGTACGCATTGACCGCGCTTTGCGGCGCGCTGCCGGGCTGCTCCAGCGACTGCACGTAGCTGGCGTACAGCGTCACCGGTGCGGCCGGCTTGTATAGCAAGGCCGCCGTGGGCGTGACCGGCTGCTGCTTGTAGCGCGCGGTGGTTGCCGTGCTTGCGGCGCCATAGGCGGTATCGACGTAATCGATGTAGCGCAGGCCGAGCAGGGCGGACCAGTGCGGCGAGAACGTCAGCGTGTCGCTGGCGAACAGGGAACGCTGCGTGGTGGTTTCCGCCAGATAAGTCGCCTTGCTCAGCGGCGTGCCGGGATTGGGCAGCAGCGGCGGATCGTAGATATTGCCGGTGCCCAGCACCTGGCCCACGCTGCCGCTCCAATCCAGCGGGTAATGCGCATCCAGTTGCTGCCAGGATGCGCCGAACACCAGCGCATGCCTGATCGGGCCGGTGCTGACGGCCCCGTTGAACATGGCTTGCCACTGCTGGTAGTTGTAGCGCGAATAGCCGGAGTAGTTGAGATCGGTGTAATCGCCCTGGTTGTCGGTAAGAATGATGGCGCTGTCGCGGTTTTCGCGCGTCTGCCTGGCGTAGCTGTAGTCGAGCTTGAAGCGCCAGTCGGGCGAGATATCCCATGTCAGGCCGGTGTTCGCCACGCGATACGTAGTTTGGTAACCGGTGTAGGGCTGGCTGACGCGCTGATCGCCCGGCAGCGGCGCCGGCACGCGCACCGGTTCGGCGAGTGAATAGCCGTAGTCCTGGCCCAGGATGATGCCGTAGTAAGCGCCGCGCACTTCGCGATCCTGGTAGATGCTGTTGAAATGCCAATGCAGGCTGGCGGTGATGTCGCGGGTCAGCGCGAGCGATGCGGCGTTGCGCCGGATGTGCCCGTCATGCACGAAGCTGTTGCCGTCTTCATGCGCAAGATTGATGCGATAGCCCCAGCCATTCACCGTGCCGCCGATATCGGCCGCTTGCTTGAACACGCCATCGGAGAGGTAGCCCAGCGTGAAGCTGGCATACGGCGTGGCGGTGGGCTGCTTGGAAACGAAGTTCAAGATACCGCCCGGCTGCCCGAAGCCGTACATGAAACCGCCGGGTCCTTTCAGCAGTTCGATCTGGCTGAAGGCTTCCAGTGGCAGATCACTGCCCCAGTTGGGAATCGACAAGCCATCCATCTTGTAGCCATTGAGCAGATCCACTGCGAGCCCGCGCACCGCGAAACCCGACGACTCGCCCGCATAGCCGCTGGCGACCGGCGTAACGCCCGGATCGGCTGCAAACGCCTCGTTGATGTCGATCGCCTGGCGGTTCTGGATCAGGTCGGCGGTGACCGGCGCAATGCTGAAAGGCGTGTCGAGCAGGCTGCGCTGGCCCAGTGCGCCGGTATCGGCTTCGTTCGTGCGATAGAAATCGAGCGGACTCGCCGCCGATACGCTGATTTCCTGCAGCGTCTTGGCGTGCGGTGGATCGCTTTCATCCGCCTGCGCATGACTGCACAGCAGGCTGGCGGTGACGACGGCAAGCATTTTGCGAGCGGCATGGCGCCTTGCATCGGACATGTGAAACTCCTGCAGGATGGTCCGGCTGGCGTCGGCTTGCCGATGGAAACTTGGGTTGAGGTTTGCACCGAATGCGGCTTACTTAAGCGCACGCCTCGATGCTTGCCTGAGGCGCCGCCTCCCCTGCGAAGCAGGGTAGGGCCGGGGTCAATGCTCCGAACTTAAGCCAGCATCGAAGCGCGTAGGCGGTGAGCGCACGCGAACCCCAACGTCGCCATGCAGATTACTTAAGCGTCATTGCTCCATGGCTTGCCGCGATTTGCTCCCTCCCCTGCGACAGTAGGGGAGGGCGGGGGTGGGGTTGCTTGGGCTTTAGCGTGCAGCCGAATGTCGCTATGGCATCTGATAACAAGCAGCCATGCGACAACGTCGGGCTCTTGCCGCTCGCTGCGCTCGCACCCCACCCCAACCCTCCCCTACTTCGCAGGGGAGGGGGCACATCACTGCAAGCGTCGAGATACACGCTTAAGTTAGTGCCATTGTCCTTAAGTTCGGAGCATTGGGGCCGGGGTGGGGTTGTCCGGGCTTGCTGCATGGTTTGAACGTGTCGCGGATCAAGTCCGGGGCAGGCTCTACTACACGCAGGGGAGGGAGCAGATTCGGCGAACTGAGACATGGCGCTAATCAGGTGTGAAGTAGGGGAGGGGACAGCTTGCAGCAAGTTGTGAAGCAGTAACGCCTGAGCAAGCGCCATTCGGTTGCACCTCACTACGCGAGTGCCCACACGCTATGCGGATCGCCATGGCGCGCACGTCGCATCGTCGCGCGCGCCAGCGCCGCAAAAACCAGGCTCATGGCCAGGCCCGTCACATCGACGCCTAGCACCGACTGGCTTTGTGGCGCGAGATCACGCGCGAGCATGCCCGCATTGGCGATCAAATCGGCCAGTGCCACGGCAGCGGTCAACAGGGCGGTGGCAAGCAGCAGCTCCACCGCGCTGCGCGGAATCGGTCGAACACTCGCATAACCGCAGCTTGCGGCGAACAGGCCATAACACGCCACGCGCTGCGGCAGGGCGGCATCGATACCCAGCTGTATCGATATCCACGTCGCGGCAAACGCACCGGAAATGCCCAGGCAGGTGCCGATGCATACGCCGATCGTGGCGCGCGCCATGACACGCGTCCGACGCGGCTGATCCACATGCCGCCGTTTGCGCCGCGATTCGATCCATAACAAATTGCCGGAATAGAACAGAAAGGCGCCGCCCAGGCCCAGCATGAAATACAGCCAGCGCACGATGGCGCCGCCGAAGCTGCCGAAGTGCAGGCCGTAAATGGCCGAGTTGCTGATGCCGTTGATGCTGTGCGTCGTGCCCACATGCGTGCTCAGCACGCGGCCATCCGCCGCGGAAAGCGCCACCGTGCCGTACGTGCCGAGCGTGTGCTGCGACAGTCCGCGCACCTCGATCACGGCGTTGCGATCGCCATAGTGCAGGTAATGCAGGTAATCCGGCTCGAAGCGGGTGACCTTGCCCGCCTGCGCCGCTTGCCGTGCGCGTTCGACCAGCACGTCGGGCGGCAGCATGGCGGCCGGCAGCTTGCTGGGCGCGATCACCGGCGCGGTGTTGATGACCTGCGCATACGCCTGGTACAGCTTGCCATCGAAGGCGATGGTGTTGAGTGCGGCAAGCGTGAGCGTGAACAGGCAAAGCAGCGCGCCGGTAACTGCGAAAATAATATGGAACGGCAGGCTCAGCACACCGATGGCGTTGTGCGCGTCCTGCCACAGCCGCTTCAGATTCGGTCCGGCGCGCAAGGCGAACAGATCGCTCGCCAGCCGCGGCAGATGGATCAACACGCCCGATATCAAGGCCAGGCCATACAGCAGGCTGACGATGCCCATCAGGTAAAGCCCCAGCACCGGCAGGCCGAGCGAGTCGTGCAGCGCGTAGATGAAATCGGCCAACTGGCCCGCCGGCTCTTCGTCGCTGGGTGCGGCCATGCCGCTGTAGGTGGCGAAGCGCGCGCCATCGCCACCATCCCAATACGCATACGCGGCGTGCGACGCATCGGTAGGTAGCACGATGCCGAAGTCGTCTTTCGCTTGCGGGTGCTGAGCGACAAGGCGATCGATCAGGGCGGTGAGCGGAACGTTTGCATCGGCAACGCTTCGCCATGGCGGGTTCTGCCACGCGGCGATGGCATCGTGGAAAACCGTAAGCGCACCGGCATAAAACGCCACGAACAGCGCGAAGCCGGCCAGCAGGCCGGTCCAGGTGTGCACGGCCTGGAAGGTTCGCAGCGTGGCGGCTTTCATCCGAGCGCTCGAACCATAAGGAAGGCCACCGCATTGGCGCAGCCGAACATGGCGCATGCGCGCCGCGTGCTGCGCGTGGCAATTGCCAGTGTCATCAGCGTCAGCCACAACGGAAAGAACAGAATCAGCGCCGGCACGATCCAGGCTGCGCCATCGTCAGGCAGTGCATGCAAGACCAGGCGCAGCAGCAAGGCGGCGAGGGGAAAGCCGAGCAGGGCGCCGGCCACGCATCGGCCGAGCATTATTGGCGCGCCCGTGCGGCCGATACCTGCCTGCCGCGCCACCAGGCGAGGTACGGCAGCAGCACCCACGCACACATCATCGCCGTAAGCGCGCTCGCTACGCCTGCGCCGGCGCCGGATGCCTCGCACCAGGTCAGCGTTCCGGCCAGCAACCATATGCATCCCGCCACGCGCGCGGTGACGGGAAATACGCTGGGCCGAAGAAGACGTTGCTGCGGGTGGGCGAGGTAGACGAGCAAGGCGCCGGACAGCGTCATCAGCAGTGCGCAAAGGACCATCGAGTGTCATTCCCAATCGGCTTGTGAGCGGCCCGGCCAGGCTGGTTGTAGAGAATGCGAATTATTCGCATTTGATGCGGAAGTGTCAATCGATGCGGACGACAGATCGAATCCAGGCGAGCCGAGCAGGGCGCAAAGGAACGTTTCCGCCAGCCGGCACCATGACCTTGGTCATATGTGCAGACCTGTCATCAGGTATTAGTGTTGGCCCCGCGGGACAGTGGACTGAAAAGCGTATAGGCGTCCAGATGGAAGTGAAGGACGCGTATACGCCTTTTTTAGGTTGCCAATTTGAATCGATCTAAATGCTCGATTCCAGCGACAAGGGCGAAGCCGGCATGGTTTTTACTTGGCAGCAGGGTAGTGCGCGGGTTGCAGTTTCCGGTCGGCGCTTTGCGATGTTTTGCACAGGCGCTTTGTTGTTCATCGCCCATGGCGGCGCCATGGCGCAAGCCAGCGGCGATGCGGGCAAGGTCAATCCGCTGATCGGCAGCAGCAACGGCGGCAATACCTATCCGGGTGCGGTGATGCCGTTCGGCATGCTGCAGTGGAGTCCGGAAAATACGCGCGGCAAGCACGTGCGCACCGCATCGCCCAGCGGTTACCAATACGACGCCAAACGCATCCGCGGCTTCAGCCTCACGCATCTGTCGGGTGCGGGTTGCGCAGGCGCCAGTGGCGACGTGCCGATGATGCCGGTGACCGTGCCGGTGACAACGTCGCCCAGCATGGATCTGCGCGACGAGCGTTATGCCGCCGACTTCCGTCATGAGGACGAGCACGCCACGCCGGGCACGTACCAGGTGAAGCTGGCCAATGGCGTCGACGTGACGCTGGCCGCGGCCACGCGCAGCGGCATGGCAAGCTTTGATTTTCCACAGCATCAGCCGGCCAACCTGCTGATACGCACGTCCGATTCGGAGGTGGGCAGCAGCGATGCGTCCGTCGAGGTCGATGCCAAGACGCGCACCGTGAGCGGCTCGGTCACCAGCGGCAATTTCTGCGGTTATCTGGCCAAGGTGGATCAGCGTAGCTATTACACGCTGTATTTCGTGGCGCAATTCGATCGGCCGTTTACCGCCAATGGCGCATGGCAGGATGCGCAGGTGCAAGCCGGCACGAGCGTTGCCAAGGGCGGCACCGGCTACGACGCGAAAGGCTTTCCAACGCCGGGCAAGGGTTCCGGCGCATGGGTGGCGTTCGATCCGGCCGCCGGCCCCGTGCATGTACGCGTCGGCATTTCCTACGTCAGCCTGGATAACGCGCGTGCCAACCTGCAGGCGGAGATAGCGCCGGACGCGACGTTGGCGCAGGTGGCCCAGCACGCCAAGGACGCGTGGAACGACATGCTCGGCCGCATCGCCGTGGAGGGTGGCAGTGCGGAGCAGCAAACGGTTTTCTACACCGCGCTGTATCACTCGCTGTTGCATCCGAACATCTTCAGCGACGTCAACGGCGAATACTTCGGCTTCGATCGGCAGGTTCATCGCGTCGACGGCAAGCAGAAAAACCAGTATGCAAACTTTTCCGGCTGGGACGTCTATCGTTCCCAGCTGCAACTCGTTACCTGGCTGCTGCCCGACGTGGGCAGCGATATCGCGCAGTCGCTGTACAACCAGGCACAACAGAATGGCGGCGAGTGGGATCGCTGGACGCACAACAGCGGCGGCACGCATGTGATGAGCGGCGATCCCTCCGTACCGGCGCTGGCGGATATCTATGCCTTCGGCGGGCACGATTTCGACCTCCAGGGTGCGTATGCGTCGTTGCTGCGTGCGGCGACGGTACCCACGGCGCATGATCTTTCCGATGACGGCTGCAACGTGGAATGCGTAGGCGAGCGGCCATCGCTGGATCAATGGCTGAAGCTGCATTACATCGCCACCCAATCGCACGCATGGGGTGGTGCAGCGGAAACGCTGGAAGACGCCACCGCGGATTTCGCGCTCTCGCAGCTGGCCCAGGACGTGCACGACGGTGCGAATGCCAAACGCCTCCTGCTGCGTTCCGGCTATTGGCGCAATCTCTACAACCCCAAGGCCACGCCGCAGGAAGGCTATATCCAGAATCGCAATGCCGATGGCAGCTGGCCGGCGTTTTCACCGGCTTCCGACGACGGTTTTGTCGAAGGCAGCGCGGCGGTGTACGTGTGGATGGTGCCGTTTGACGAGCAGGGCCTGTTCCAGGCGATGGGCGGTGCGGCCAAGGCCAGCGCGCGCCTGGATCGCTTCTTTCATGACGAACATGGCAACTGGGCTGTTACCAACGCAGGGCCGCTGCATGCGGAGTTGAACAACGAACCGTCGGTGGAAACGCCCTGGCTCTACGATTTTGCCGGGCAGCCGTATAAAACGCAGGACACGGTGCGCACCGTGCTCGAGCGTTATTGGAAGAACGCGCCCGATGGCATTCCCGGCAATGACGATCTGGGCGAAATGTCGTCTTGGTGCGTGTGGTCGGCGCTGGGGCTTTATCCGGAAATTCCCGGGCGAGCGGAGTTGCTGCTTGGCAGCCCGCTGTTTCCGCATGCGGTCGTTCATCGCGCGAATGGGGACGTGACGATCGATGCGCCGGGCGCCTCATCGGACAACCGCTTTATTCATGCGATGTCGGTCGATGGGCAGGTTTATGCCAAGCCATGGTTGCCGGCAGCGTTGGCTGCCCACGGTGGGCAGCTGCGCTTCGAGCTTCAGCATGCCGTCGACAGCGCGTGGGGCAGCCGACGGATCGATGCACCGCCTTCTTTCTCGACGCGCGGCTGAGCGCGTCGGCGGTATTTTTTTCGCACAGGTTTAGATCGATTGAAGGCAGTCGATCCGGTTTTGGAACGAGCAGCCTGGA
>NZ_DATJMN010000001.1:0-2936 GCF_035508675.1 Dyella sp. | reverse complement strand
TGAAAAGCCATCGCACCGCCGTGTGGGTCCGACGCAGCCACGCAGGCCGGGGTCGCGTTGACTTGCCTGGAAAGCGGATAGGGTCCCTAGTGCATCCCGATCGGGCATCGGGCTTTTGATCGTGCGCTCGCGCAAAGAGGGCGTCCAGTGCCGCGCGAAAATTTAGGTGTTACATCCGGCTTACACTTTTCCCATGACGCGCATGTCTTCACGTCATTGCGTGAAGAAACCTGTATCCATCCGCATTAAGTACCGTGTGGCATATGGCGTTCACGGGGCGGCTCGTCCGCCGGGTACGGCGCCGCCACGATTTGATTGCGACCCTGCGCCTTGGCCTGGTACAGCGCGGTATCCGCGGCGTTGAGCAGATCCAGCCAGGTACGCACGCGCGTACTGCCCTTGGCCACGCCGAAGCTCGCCGTCACCGTCAACGTCAAGACGCCGGGCGCATGGATGTTGTCATGCGAGATGCTGCGGCGAATGTCCTCGGCAAGCTGGCACAGCTCGCTCATCGACAAGCCGGTGGTCAATACGGCGAATTCCTCACCGCCATAACGGAAGCCCAAATGCGGCTCCCGCACCAGCCGGCGGATGCGCCGGGCCACCTCGCGCAATACCAGGTCGCCGACGATGTGGCCATGCTCGTCGTTGATCGGCTTGAAATAGTCCACGTCGATCAGAATCAGTCCGCGACCTTTGGCCAACCGCACCGGATCGGAGGCGAGATCGCCGGTGATCTCCTCCAGCGCGTGGCGGTTCAACAAGCCGGTCAGTGCATCCGTATGGGCTTGGCGGCGCAATGCCTTGCTCAGCTCGTCGCGTTCGATCGCCAGCTGCATGCTGAAGGTGTACTGCCGCTTGAGCGTGTCGATGGCGTCATGCAGGGCGCGCGTTTCGGCGCTGTGCCCGGCGCGCGGCGCGCGGCGCAGTTCGCCCTGGGCGAGGCCGATAATCTCGTTCTTGGCGAGCGACAGCGGGCGTATCACCAGCCGGTCGGCAGCTTGCAACAGGCCCAGCAAGAACACGAAGAACGACAGCAGGCACGCGCCGACCAGGCGCATGTGCCGGCGGTCATCGCGTTGCGCCAGCGTCACTTGCGCGATCGCGCGCTGCATGAACAGCCCCTCCAGCTGTTCGAGCTTCACCAGGTCCGGCAGCACCTGGCTGGTGAAGGCTGCCGCGCGCAGGGTATAACCGGTATTGGACTCGCCCATCAGCATGTCGACCAGCGCGAGCGTGTGCCCGAAGAAGCCGCGCTCAACCTGCGCCCGCAGCTGATCGATCGCATCGTCTGGTTGATCGTCCGGATTGAACCGTTCCGGAATCAGGCTATGCAGTTCATTGAGCCGGCCACGCAGGTTGGCGATCACCAGGCGACGGCCAGGACCGATCGGTTCAGGCGTCGACAGCGGCACCACCAGCATCGAAGCCAGGCGACCGCCGTATTCGCGCAGATCGCTGAGCATGCGCGCCATCTGCATGATGCCGGCCTGAGCGGGGGCAAGCTCAACGGCCTGGCCATAGAACTCGTCGATCAGCGGGTCGAGCTGCGCGCGCACTGTGATCAAGGCATCGATCGCCGCCTGCAGCTTTTGCGGCGAGCGCTCGGTCGGCGCATTGCGGCTGAGTGCATCGAAGGCGGCGCGGGCTTGCGCGAGCAAGATTCTTGCCCGGGCCAGCTGCTGGCTTTCGGCACCCGCATCCGGACGCGCACGGATCGTGCGGTCCAACTGGTCGAGCGCGATATCGGTACGGTGCCGCGCATCGGCCACCGCGGTCAGGGTCGCTGCGTAGGCAGGTGCGGCGTTCGGGTCGAGGCAAAGCAGAATGTTGGACGGCGCGCGTTCGGCCGACACCGCATTGCCGGCCTTCAGCATGTGGTCGTAGGAAGTGAGCGCCTGCAAATTGCGCGTGCTTTGCCGGTATGCCTGGGCATAGCCGATGAACACATAGGCGGAAATGGAGGCAGCGACCGCGAGCAAAAGCGCTGCGCCCACCTTTAGCTGTGCTTGAAGCTGCATCGATACCTGTTCTGCGCCACGATGTTATGGGTCGCTCGTGTGTCGTCTGGGATTTCGCGCCCTCGGCATCAGCGCAGCGGACACGTCCGATGATGGTCGGAACCTGGCTGCGGAATCACTGAATTCACGCACTTCTATGTGCGGCGTGCCGTAGCGCAAAACCGCTGTATCGGCCAGCAAGGGAGAAACTGAAGCATAAGCTGGTCGCTCGTGTGAGCGCGTGACCGGCCGCACGGAAGCGGCGCCCCGGCAAAAAGCCGCTAAGCGCCGCCGGCAAGCACACAGGCGGTTGCTTCAGTTGTTCACGTCATCCCCGCTCAAGGCATCCAGCTCGGCCTCGTGCCGCCGGTACAGCGCAACGTTGGCGGGATTGGCCAAGCTGGCATCGAAGTTCGGCTGGCCGGCGTACTTCACTGCAAATTCGGCGCTCAACAGCGCGTATTCGCCAAGCAGGAAATTGCGCGTGGTCAGCCCGTGCCGCGCGATCAGGGCGCGAAAGTCGGCGCTGTGTTCCAGATGCGCCGCCGTCTCGTCCAGCGAATGCGCATGCGGGTCGACGATGTCGATGGGCACCTGGTTGGCCTTTGCATCCTTGGCGGTGGCCAGCAGCTTTTGGAACGCGTCTTCGGAGAGCGTGTAGTGCTGGATGGCGGTGCGATCGGCCGCGGTCAGCGCATGCGGAATCATGCTGTGGCTGGTCGTGCTGCCGCCGGCCAGTGCGCTGGCCGTCGATGCAAGCAGAACCGACCACGCCAATGCATAGGAACGATGGGCTCGCATGCCGGATGTCCTCCACCTGCTGCAGCGTGCCGGCACTCTAGGAAACGCTCGGCGATAGCGCGGTGAAAACGGCGCCCCGGTCAGCGACTCAGTCGATGCCGCGCAGCCGCGCCACCATGCCGACCGAGGCGATCA